>CAZBQG010000130.1:0-12364 GCA_964493945.1 uncultured Rhodospirillaceae bacterium | reverse complement strand
CACGAATGCGCAAACTACTGCAAAAATGCCGGTTATGCTTCCGTCAAAACTTGAACCGCTCTAGCCTCTTCCCCAAAAGGCTGCGACAAGAAATGCTTCAGTCAGGCTGAGTCCCAACTCGGCAATTTCTGCCGCCCGGACAGCTGGGCGGCAAATGAGACCGGTAAATCTGGCCGCCAAAAGAGTCCTATAAAAAATTTCCATAATATTTTCAATAAGTTATGTGGCCTCCACAAGCTGGCCCGAAGTTTGCTCTCTATTAAGGGAAATATTTCAGGACCGACAGCATGAACGAAAAACTTTCAGCAACAGAATTAGCCGAATCCTGGGACATCACCAAGGGCTTCAAGAAGACGGATCGCAACAACCTGCAACTGTCCGAACAGATTCAGTTTTCCCGGATTCTCAAGGTCCTGGTCTCGCCGCCCGAAAAGGTGCTGGAAGAGGCGCAGGGGCCGGCCAAACCCTTTGAGCCGCACAGCGAGCCTAAGAAGGCGGAGGCCCCAGGCGATCCCCTGAGCAATCTTTTGGACCGGGTGGCCGACGATCTTAATAATTTCGCGCCGCCACCACCGGCCGATGCCGAACCGGCTCCGGCCCCCGTGGCCCAAGATAATGGGCCCATCGCCAAAGAGGAACCTGTTGAAAAACCCAAGATGCGTCCGGATCAAAGCAAGGATGATCTGGCCGGTCAGGATTTGCCGGAAGAAGCGGCATTTCAGGTGGCCGCCGCGGTCCAGGGCAACAAGACCCAGCCCAAGATGAGCGAGCCCATATCCCAACTGGTTCAAAAAATCACGGCGCCGGTCAAAACACCGGGGCCGGTCAATGGCCAGACGGCGCTTAACAATCTCAGCTCGGCCCTGACCAGCAAGGATTTCACCGATGTGGCCGCCGATCTCTACGCCGCATCGAGCAATAAAACCAAATCCGCCCCGGTCCTGACCACGGCAACCTCGGCGGCCAGCGCGCTGGCCCGCCAGCAATCCCACGCTTTGTCCGAAAAGCTGGGGAGCAACGCCCAGGCCCTTATCAATGTCAATGTCAAACCCAACGGCACAAAGATGCGCGCCGTGCCTTCGCAAAATCTGACCCCCGGCGCCTTGCTGACGGGCAGCGGCTTTGGCGGTGAGACCAGCCTGTCTACCGCCGGCCAGGCCAATGCATTCGGCGCCGATCCGGACAAAATGGGACATGGTCTGACCAACGCCAAGCCCAACGCACCCGCCCTGGGCCAGACCGTACAGCAGGAAAATGCGACCAATTTCGGCCAGGCAGTGCGCGCCCAGGCAGCCGCCATCAGCGCCCAACAGGCCGCCAATGCGGCCAATATGAATGCCAAACCCCAACCCGTAGCCATCGAAACCGGGCCCACCAATACGGTGACGGCGCCCGCCCAGCCCAACCCCATCACCCAGGCCGCCAAGGTGGCACCGCCCACGCCCCCCCGCCCCCTGCCCCAACCACAGGCACCGGCGGAACAGATTGCGGTCAATATCAATAAGGCCATCGGTGCCGGCGCCGACAAAATCAATATCAAGCTTAACCCCGCTTCCCTGGGCGCCATCGAAGTCAAACTGGAAATCGGCAAGGACGGCCACATTTCGGCCCTGATCACCGCCGAGCGGCCGGAGACTCTTGATCTGCTGCAGCGCGACGCGCGCGGGCTGCAACGGGCCTTGCTGGATGTGGGTCTGACCACCGATCAGGAGAGCCTCAATTTCCATCTGCGCGGCGAGGCCCAGGCCGAGGCCGGCAAAAACGACAAGACCAACAATCACAACGCCAAGCCTTCGGAAGGCGAAGAGGATGGCGATGACGCGGATCACAAAGACGGTGCGGAACAGCAATCCGCATCAGAACAAGGCCAGACCAAGGATGGCCGCGTCGATATCAGAGTTTAGGAAGGGCTGAAAAATGATCGACCCCGCCGCCGCAACCCTCGCGGAAGCCAAATCGGCACAGGCAAGCTCCAAGCTGGCCGCCGATATGGACAGCTTCCTGTTGCTCCTGACCACCCAGCTCAAGAACCAGGACCCGCTTTCGCCCTTGGAGCCCACCGAGTTCACCCAGCAATTGGTCGCCTTCGCCGGCGTCGAGCAGCAGATCACGACCAACAAAAATCTGGAAGACATAGTGAAATTACAAAATGCAAACATGGCCTCTGCGGTCGTCGGCTTCATCGGCACCAACGTGGAAGCCCAGGGCAACAAGGTGCCCCTGCAGAACGGCAATGCGGAATTCACCTACGAACTTTCCAGCAACGCCAAGACCGTGGTCGTCGCCATCGCCAATTCCAAGGGCAAGATCATGTACACCCAGGCTGGTGAGTTGACCGGCGGTGAACATAAATTCAAATGGGATGGCAAGGATATGAACAATTTCCAGCAACCGGACGGCCCCTATACCGTCACCGTCACACCCATCGGCTTCGAGGACGAACCGGTGGAAGCCAGGGTCAAGGTCAAGGGCCGGGTCAGCGGTGTGACCATGGCAGGCGGCAGTGCCGTCTTGGATGTGGGCGGCGTATCGATTGATCTGGAGAATGTTCTGAGCATCACGGAAGCCCAGACCAAACAAGTCAATGCAGTTGTTCCATAGAATTTTGGGACCGGACCGGAACAAACGGAGTGACAAAAATTGAGTGGTGAGCGCAAACACCCCAATATTTGGAGGAGTTGAAAAATGAGTCTTTATGGTGCGATGTTTTCGGGAGTTTCCGGGCTGGGTGCCAATTCCCAGGCCCTGGGTGCCATTGCTGACAACATCACCAACGTCAACACGGTGGGCTATAAGGCGACGGAAGTACGCTTCCAGACGCTGGTCACCGCCCAGGCGAGTGCGAACAACTACTCACCTGGCGGCGTGCAACAGCGCCCCTTCGCATCTATCGATGTCCAGGGCCTGTTCCAATCCAGCCCCAACGCCACTGATTTGGGTATTTCGGGCTCCGGGTTGTTCACCGTGAATGAGGCCAGCCAGCATGATGGCGCATCCGGTTTCAACTTCACCCGGGCCGGCGCCTTTTCCGCTGATAAGAGCGGATATCTGAAGAATACGGCCGGTTATTACCTGCAGGGCTACCGGACCAACGCTCAGGGCCAGACCGTGGATTCCAACAACCAGTCGTTCAACCCTGATCCGACGGTGTTCACCAATCTGGAAACCATCCGCCTCAACAATATTGGCGGCACGGCCGATGCCACGGAAAATCTGACCTTTGGCGCCAACCTGCGGGCCGAAGCCTCGATCGGCGAAACCAACAATACGACGATCCAGGTCTATGATTCCCTGGGCGTCGCCCATAACCTGCAGCTCATCTGGACCAAGTCCCTGAACAACCAGTGGGACCTTTCCATCACGCCCCCGGCCGGGGCCGCGGATGCGGTGATTAAGGATTCAGCCGGTTCGGTCTATGGCTCCACCGGGCGCATTGAGTTCGCCACCAGTCCGGCGACCGGCGATGAAATCGTGGTTACGATGGGCACAGGCGCCCAGACTTATGAATTCCGCCCGACCAGCGCAACAGCGGCCACGGGTGGTGGCACAAAGGTAACCATCAATGCCACGGCGCCGTCCGGCACGGTGGCTAATCTGCTTACTCTGTTGCAGACCCAGGACACGGCGACAACCAGCACCTCGACGCCGGACCGCTTCGCCACCAATACGTCGAACGCTTTGCGCATCGACATCACCCAGCGTGTTTCGACGAATGTGGATACCAATGCCTCGAACATTTCCTTCAACGCCTCGGCTACGGCCAACATCAACCAGGGGGGCGCGGGGCTGGTGACGATTACGGAAATTTCATCGCTCTTGCAGCCGACGGCCACCGCTGCCGTGACCTTCAATGGCAGTGGCATTCCATCAGCCTACAACGTCAAAACCATCTCGGTCGACGTCAATAACGGCGCCGATCCACTGGCCATCACCTTTAACTTCGGTACGGTCGGCCAAGCCGACGGGCTGACCCAGTTCGCCGCCGCCTACAACCCCACATTCATCGATACGGACGGTGCCGCATTTGGTCAATTCTCGGGCGTTACCATCGCTGAATCTGGTCTGGTCACGGCTTTGTTCGAGAACGGTGATATCCGCCCCATCTTCAAAATACCGGTGGCCACTTTCCCCAACCCCAACGGGCTCGGCTCCAATACGGGTAACGTTTATAACCAGACCGACTTCTCAGGCCTGTTCTTCCTCCGAACGGCCGGTACCGGCGGCGCTGGAACCATCCAGAACTCGGTCACTGAATCCTCGACGGTGGATATCGCCAAGGAATTCACCACCATGATCACAACCCAGCGGGCCTATTCGGCCAGTGCCAAAATCATCAGCACGGCCGATCAGATGCTGGATGACCTGCTCAGGGTCAAACGTTAACAATTTCACGCCCACCACCTTTAACTTCCCGGTACGGCTTTTGCTGTACCGGGTTTTTTTTGGAATTTTTCATTATGCAACCAGGCTTTTACCTGGCCTTAACCTTATTGGGGCATGATCCATGGCAGCTACTCCCTTTGCCTGGGAGAGCTCCGCGTCAAAGAACCCAAGCCATATAAGAAAGGTTGGTGGAAATGGATGGTTCAGGAGCTACAAGGCAGGACGGAAGGCGCGGCCAGGCAGGCAATCAGCCGCCCGGCCGCGCCTGCGTCCGGCCTCCCCACGTCCCAACAAACGGGATGCCAGTCGAGCTTCCCGTCGGAGAATTGCTCGAGCGCGGCCTTGCCCATCATCAGGCGGGACGCCTTGGTCAGGCCGAAAGCGCCTACCGCATGGTTCTGTCCCATTATCCGGACAACGCCCATGCGCTTCATCTGCTGGGCGTCATTGCCCATGAAATGGGAAATACCGAACAGGCCATTCCCCTGATCCGCAAAGCGGTCGAAATTGATCCCGCCTATCATCAGGCCCTGAACAATCTGGGCAATGCCCTGGACGAAGCCGGCCGGCCCGGAGAAGCCATTACCGAATATTTGCGCGCCATTGAGTTGGAGCCCGGCTTCGCCGATGCGCTCAACAATCTGGGCAACGCCTACCGCAAGACGAAACAACTGGCCGAAGCCGTCGCCGCCTTCGAACGGGCCCTGGAAATCGATCCCGGCCTGACCCTGGCCAGGACCAATCTGGGCAATGTGATGATCGAGGCGGGCCATCTGGAAACGGCAATCGAGAAACTGGAAGAAGTAACTGGATCAAACCCGGGTCATCTGGATGCCTTTTACAATCTGGGAATCGCTTGCCGGCAAAGCGGCCAATATGAAAAAGCCAGGGAGACCCTGGAATCCTATATCGCCAAAGATCCCAAACGGGCCGACGCCCATTTCGAGTTGGGCCGCGTATTCGAAGCCCTGGGCAAGACCATGGAAGCGCAGATTTCCTATCGTGTCGCCTTGGATATCGATCCCGAGAATCTGGAAATCCGTGATACTTTGGGCGAAGTTCTGAGCAAGATGGGCATTACGGATGAAGCCATCGCCGAATTCCGCCGTTGCCTGGAAATCGAGCCCAATTTTGTCGGATCCCTCAACAGCCTGGGCGCCGTCTTGCGCAAAAACGGCAACTACGATGAGGGTTTCCAGCATATGGAAAAGGCGCTGGAGCTGGATCCGGGCAATTTCATGACCCATATAAATCTGGGATCGGCCCATCAGACCATGGGGAATCTGGACGAGGCGGCGGCCTTCTACCAGCGGGCCCTGGAAATCGAGCCGGGCTCCCTAAGCGCGGAAAAGAATTTTCTGTACTCCCTGCTGAACCGGCCGGGATTACCGTCCGATACCTTGTTCGAACTGCATCGGCGCGTGCGGTCCAGACATACCAGGCCCGAAGCAGCGGCCAAGACCTTCCCGGACCGGTCCCACGATCCGGACCGGCGCCTGAAGGTTGGCTATGTCTCATCTGATTTCCGGAGCCATGTGGTTGGACACAATATTTTACCGGTCATCTATAACCATGATCATGACGATCTGGAGATATTCCTCTATTCCGAGGTGGAATTCCCCGACAAATTCACCACAACTTTCCGCGAACTGGGCGATCATTGGCGGAGTATTGTGGGCAAATCAGACCCGGATGTGGCCGCCATCATCGAGGAAGACGAAATCGATATCCTGATTTTTCTGGCCGGAAGATTTGATCAGAACCGGCCGTTGATTGCCACCTGCCGCCCGGCCCCCGTGCAGGTCAGTTTCCATGACTGCGCCACCAGCGGTCTGGACGACATGGATTACTGGCTGACCGATGAATTGCTGCACCCGATTGATACATCCGAGAAATTCACCGAGGAACTGTACCGTCTGCCCGTCTTCTATCAATTTCCCATGAAGAAAAATCTGCCGGAAGACGAAGGCCTGCCCATGGACAGGAACGGCTATGTCACCTTCGCCAGTTTCAACAAGCCGGAAAAAATCAACGACCAGGTTGTTGCTCTTTGGGCCCGGGTTCTGAAGGCGGTCCCGGAAAGCAGGCTTTTGCTGAAATATTTCAACCTCTATAGCGAGCCTTCCTTGCGCGGCAAATGGATCGAAAAATTCGCGGATCATGGCATTGATGCCAGCCAGCTTATATTGAAAGCTTCCGCCGATGCGGCCAAATCCCATCTGACCCTGGTGGGCGGGGTGGATATTGCCCTCGATCCCTTCCCCTTCAATGGCGCGACCACCACCTATGAAGCCCTTCTCATGAATGTGCCGGTGATCAGTTTACAAGGTAAGCATTTCGTCGACCGGGTGGCGGGCTCCATCCTGACCCATTGCGGGCATCCCGAACTGGTTGCCAAGACCGAAGATGATTATGTGGAACTGGCCAGGGACCTGGCCATGGACCCGGCCAGACTGGGCGATCTCCGCAGCCGCCTGCGCCATGAATTACAAGCCTCAAGCCTGTGCGACGGCGAAGCCTACACAAAAACCGTCGAGGATGCCTACCGGGATATGTGGTGGAAATACTGCGCCAAGGAAGTTTAAATCTCGTAGCCGAAGGCCTCGGCATGGGGCGCTAGGATGGGCAGGACCGGTTCCAGATATTCACGGTAATTCAGCCAGCGTCCCATGGCCCGGCAATAAATCGACTCTCTCACTTGATGATAGCTGGGCGTCGCGATCAGGCTCGCCGACGCCTGCTCCCGGTAATTTGAAACCGCCTCATCCCAACCCAATCCAAGATGGTCCAGGACGGCGCCGGCCTGGGTTTTGAAATCGCTGATCAGATCCTCATAACGCACCAGATGATAATCCAGCGCCAGGAAGTCGCAGGCGCGGCGCCAGGAATCCATGCTCGCCCCATAAAAGCGGGCGGCACTTTCCAGATTCTGAAACCCTGCCATGGCGCCGTTCGGCTGATAGGACTGCATGACGCCGCTAATGCAGCAATCACAGGGATGGCGAAGCACGAAAATAATCTTGGCCCTGGGAAACAGGCGATGAATGAGGGGAAGTTTGAGCGTATTGAGCGGCATCTTATCCAGATACACCCGGCCCGCCAAGCGGGGGCCCGTGTGGGATTCCATGGCCGTCAGATAAATCCGGTGAAGTTCTTCCAATTGCTCTGGGTCAAGTCCGGGCAAGGATTGAAGCAGGTTCTTACCCTGAAAATAAGGTGCCGCCTCGACCCCGGCCAGCAAGGGCCGCTCCTCAATGCTCTCAACATCCGGGTGGGCCTTGAGGATTTGTTCCAGCAGGGTCGTTCCCGACCGGGGAAAGCCCAGAAGAAATGCGGGTGGCGCTTCTGTTTTGGGGCCAGGTGGTGTCCAGCTCTCGGCCCATTCTTTTGTCAGGCAATCCGTCGCCCGTTCGATCTCCAGCCGATAGGCTTCAGGGTCCAGACCCGCAAAGGCGGCGGCATTAATCTGGTTGGCGCGCAGGGACAATTGATAAGCCTCGCTGAAATTCCCCAACCGGTCCTGGATGGCGGCCCGTTCACTGAGAAGGACGGCCCGTATTTTTGAGGTTGGAAAATCAAGAACATCCTCGTCCAGCAATTCAAGCGCCTCTTCCAGCCGCCCTCCCCGTCTCGCGCATTTGGCCGCCGTCAAATGGGCGGCCGCGTGACGAGGATCCAGATCAAGGGCCCGCGCCACCAGAATTTTCGCTTCCTGGAAGCGCCCCAGTACCTCAAACAAATCCGCCAGCAGGGTCAGGGGCTGGATGGAATCCGGATGCCTGGACAGGGCGTCCTGGAGCATGGCCAGCGCCTCATCGGCCCGCCCCAACTCGCGGAGAGCCACGGCCAAGTCGCAACGCGGGGCTAATTGATGCGGATCGAGGCAAAGGGCTTCTTCCAAAGGGGCCAGCGCCTCGCCGGCGGCCCCCATCTGTAGCAATGCGGCACCCAGATGGGCATGGGGGCGGGCATCATCCGGCGTCAGTTTAATGGCCCGGCCATAGGCCGGAACCGCCTCCTCCATACGCCCCACATCTCCCAGAATATTACCCAGATTGAAATGGGCCTCGCCCATGTCCGGGTTCAACTCCAAGGCCTTCCGCAAACTTCCTTCCGCCTCGCCGGGCAATCCCAACTCCTTGAGGGCGACGCCCAGATTGGCATGGGCGTCGGCATAACCGGGGTCCAAAACCAGGGCAGTTTCGAACAATATGCGGGCATCATCGGGCCGGCTGGTCTGCAATCCGATGACCCCCAAATTATGAAGCGCCCTGATTTGGTTCGGATCTTCCGCCAGAATATCCCGATACAGGCTTTCGGCCTCGGCCAGGCTGCCCTTCGTATGGTAATCCAGGGCGAGGGCCATATCCTTGCTGATATGATTCATTCCTGAAAGTCCTCCAGGAATTCGCCCAGCGCCCGGGCAGTATTTTCGATCACATCACCCCACTGGCCCGCCCTAACCTGGCGGAACTGGTGCAGGGTCGCATGCCAGGGATTGGCGCCTTCATATTCCGTATACCGCCAATCCGCCATTTTGGGGATCATGGCAAAAACCGGCCTGCCCAGACCGGCGGCCACCGACAGGGTGGAATTATCGATGGTGATGACGGCGTCCATGGCGGCAACCTGGGCCGCGAACCCATCCATGTCCTTGAGTGGATCGATCTGGGAATCGTAATGAATGGGCACGCCGAAACGGGAAACCGCCTTGGCAATCTCTTCGCCCCTGTCGCCATATTGCAGGCTTATGAAGCTGGCCCCGGGGGCCGTCAGAATGGATTCCCAATCTTCCAGCCCGATGCGTTTGTCCCATTTGGAATGCCACGAAATCCCTACCTTCACGCCGGGCCCCAGCGCATCGTAGCGCCGGCGGCAATCATCGGTCCGCCCAGGGTCGGGTTCGAGATAGGCACCCAGGGGTTTGAAATCATCGAAGCTTGGCCTGAGCCAGCAGGGAAGATCGCCCATGGCGGTTTGCACATCCATATCCGGCGCCTGGGTCCGGGGATCGGCCACTTCGGTTCGGGCCAAAATCCGGGCGCCCGGAAAGGAGCGCTGGAAAAGGGCCTGGAGGCGGGGCTCGGTTTCCACCACGCAGGTTTCGGCCAATTCCACCATTTCCGGGATCAGGCCGGCGAACAAAATTTCATCCCCGATGCCTTGTTCTCCCCAAATCAGGATGCCCTTGCCGGCAAGCGTTTCGCCCTGCCACTTGGGTTGGGGAAAATGTCGGCGGAAGGATTTATTGGAGCTGGATTTCCAGCGCATGGCATAGACCGACCAAAACCCGCTTAAATCGCCCCGCGTCAGATGGACACCAGCCAGACCCAGATGGGCATCATGGAAGCTGGGATCAATCCGGGTGGCCAAGCTGAACGCTGCCTCGGCGCCCGCCATATCCCCCCGACCCAGACAAACATTGCCAAGTCCAAACTGGGCTTCCACATAATCGGGCCTGAGTTCCAGGGCGCTGGCATAGGCCAGGTCCGCACCGTCCAGATCACCGGTCAACAGGCGGGCACTGCCCAGATTGAGAAACCCCTGGGAGAGGGTTGGATCGATTTCCACCGCCTTTTCAGCCGCTTCCAGGGCCTCGTCAAGCTGATCCAGATCCTTCAGGGCGGCGGAAAGATTGGCCAGGTTGGCAGCCTGAGCGGGCTCTATTTCCAGGGCACTTCGGCAGATTTCAAGCGCCTCGGCAGACTTGTCCCGCTCAACCAGCACGCCGCCCAGATTGGACATGACCTGGACCAGGCCGGGCTCCAGCTCAAGGGCCCGGCGCAACGCGCTTTCGGCCTCTTCCAATTTTCGCTGAATCTTGAGCGCCGTCCCCAGATTGGACCAGGCGCCGGCGTTGGTTGGATCCAGTTCGACGGCTTGGCGGAAAGCGGCCTCGCCCTCGCCTATTTGTCCGTTGGTAATCAGCGCGTTGCCCATATCCGAATGGGTCTGGGCGTTACCCGGGGCGAATTTCAGGGATCGCCGGGTAAGATCCACCGAGATGGTTGGCTTGCCGCATTGCAGAGCAACCACCCCCAGCCAATGCAGGGCCTCCGCATCCTCCGGATTTTGCTCCAGAATAAGCCGATAAAGGGTTTCGGCCTGACCCAGGCGGCCCGCGCCATGATGCTCCATGCCCTGGCCCAGAAGTTCTTGCGCTGATTGGCTCATCTTCGGTGCATCAAACCCCGCTCAGAAAACGCCACTCAGGAAACGCGTGGAAAAATCAGTGGTCAATTCACCGACCGCGCCCTCCCAGTGGCCTGGGGCCTCTTGGCGGTAGAGGTTCACATCACCATGCCAACGGCTTTCATCCAGGCCAAACCAGCGCCAATCGGCTCGGGACTTGATCAGACCAAAGACCGGTTTATCCAAGGCACCGGCCAGGAAAAGCGTCGTGTTTTGTATGGTGAGGACGGCGTCCAATGCGTCAATCTGAGCCGCCAGCCCGTCCAGATCGTTGGAAGGATCGGCCTGGGGATCGCTGAAAATCTCTATCCCGAACAATTTTTCGGCGGCTGCGATCTCGGAGGCGTGATCCCCATATTGCAGATTAACGAAATGCAATCCTGGCTGGGTCAGAAAAACACCCAGTTCGGGGAGCGTTATTCCCTTGGGCGGCCGGCTCGCCCATGAAATCCCGACTTTCAGACCCATCCCCAAGGACCGGTAACGGGCCCGGAATTCCTGAACACGGGCAGGATCAGCCAACAGATAGCGGCCCAGCGGTGAAAACCCCGCCAGATTAGGCCGCGTCCATTTCGCCAAATCACCCATAGCCAGTTGTACATCCAGATCAGGCGATTGGGTCAGAGGATGGGACGGATTGGCGCGGGCCACGACTTCGACATTGCCCAGAGACCTTCGGAACAGGGAAACCAGACGCTCATCGCATTCCACCACGCATGTTCCCGCCTGATCGGCTATTTCCCCGATCAGGCCGGCGAACAGCATTTCATCCCCTAACCCCTGTTCACCCCAGACCAGCAGATTTTTCCCCGCCAGGGAATCGCCGTTCCAGACCGGAACTGGAAATTCGCGGGGGCGGGAGCTTTTAGAAGGAGACTTCCAACGCCATTCATAGGCGGCCCATCCTTCATCAAGGCGGCCGGCGGCCAACAGGGCATGAGCCAGATTATGGCGGGCATCATTGAAATGAGGTTCTTGTTCAATGGCCATTTCATAAGCAATGGCCGCCTCATCGAATTTTCTCAAATTAAAGTAAGCCTTGCCCATATTGTAATGGGCGGCGGCCATATCCGGAGACTGCTCCAGGACCTTGGCCAAAACCCGGAGCGCGCCCTCATTGTCATCCACTTCGATTAACGCCGCGCCCAGATTTAAATTTAGATCGGGGTTATCGCCGACGATCTCCAGGGCCTGGCGAAAGGCCTGTGCCGCCTCATCGAACCGATCCATTTCCCTAAGCACCTCACCCAGATTGGAATGGGCTTCGGCCATGCGGGGGTCGTGATAGATCGCCGCCCTGAATTCAATGATCGCCGCATCCAGGTCTCCCTGGTGCTTCAGAACCAGGCCCAGATTGGAATGGGTTTCAGCAGTCTCGGGTGCCATTTTAGCGGCACGGGTAATCAGATCCTTGGCCGCATCCGCGTTTCCCGTTTGCAAGGCAAGCACCCCCAGCCCATGCAGGGCCTGGGCGTGACCGGGTTCACCCTCCAGGATCGAACGGTAAAGCGTTTCCGCTTCTCCCAGCCGCCCGGCCCCGTGATGCCTGTTGGCCCGGCTGAGGGGATCATTAGAAAGGAGAGTGCTCATGGCCGGGACCCTAGCCCTCATTAATTAATATTTGTTGAAATGCAGGCAGGGAAATCCAAAAAAAACCCACTAGGCAATTTTTGCCGGTGTTAACGACTTTTTCACATACAAAACCTAAATTCGATCCAAGAATAGAAACTTCCGCATGGACGGTGCGCCTGATCGGGCGGCTGAAAAACAAAGGAAAAAAAGCGTGAAC
>CAZBQG010000129.1:0-12372 GCA_964493945.1 uncultured Rhodospirillaceae bacterium | reverse complement strand
TGCCTGCGCGCCCGGCGGCTTCCTCCATGGCCAGCAAAAGCTGCACCGGATTGGTCTTGGTGTAATGGCTGAGCCGGCCCACGAACAAGATGGCGACGGCGTCTTCCTCCAGGCCAAGAAGACTTCGCTGCACCTGGCGGTTGGCTTCGCCGCTGATCTTGGCAAAATGATCCCCATCTACGCCGAGCGGAATGACCGGGAAATTCATGGGGCAATCCTGGCTGACCCCCAGCCGTTCTTCCAGATAGGCCCGCCATCCCTCGATGACCGAAAGGATAGCCGATTTGATGGCATTGGAGGGACAAATCAGCCCGTCCCATTTCTGGGCCGGCGCGGTCAGGAACTGCCCGGCCAGATCCATTACCGCCTCGGTGGAGCTGGTATGGGTCAGACCGCAAAGGCTGTAGCGCCGCTGGCCGTGCTCCCGCCGGATCCAACTGGCCCGGATGATGGACGGATCATAGCGGAACAAAAGGCCCGCCCGCTCCAGCCCGGCGGCGTCGGTGGCATCCAACTGTACGCAGCGCGCACCATCCCCGCCGGCGGCCTCGACCCGGTCACGGAAGGCGCTGAAGGCGTGCCCGGCGGGGGTCACGCAATAGATGCGCTCCTCGCCCCCATGGCGGACGAAGGCAGCCAGGAAATTCTCCATCGCCACATCAATGCCGACGGAACCTTCCCGGGCGGGCGAGGGCCCGTCATAAAGAATTGCCGGCATGGATGTCTTATCCGAAGCTCGTATTCATTAGGCGCTCCGCATTACCTTTGAATATCTTTTCCTTATCCACATCATTGAGCCCCAGATGATCCATCATGCCCACCGCCTCGGGGATGGAGGCGAAGGGGCAATCAGACGCAAACACCACATTGTCGGCGCCGAAATATTCGATGCCGCATTTGGTGCCGATTGTCGCGCCGAACATGGCCGTATCGGCATAGAACATCTTGTAATATTCGCCGTGGGGGCGCTTCAGCGAGGACAGAACTTCAGAATAATCCTCGTCCGAGGTGCGCTGGCCCAGGCTTTCCATGCCCACATCCAGCCTTCCTTCAAAGAATGGGATCATGCCGCCGCAATGGTGGGTGATGATCTTAAGCCCCGGATAGCGGTCATAGAGCCCGGTGATGGCCAGGCGGGTCATGGTAACCGAGGTATCGTAAGGCCAGCCCAGCGCCCACCACATTTCATAGCGGGATTTTTCTTCCTGGCCGAAATCCTTGACTTCGGCCGGGCGCGCCGGATGCAGCCAGATGGGCAGATCATAGCCGTGCATGGCCTTAAAAAACGGATCGAAATGGGGATCATCCAAAGGCCGGCCCTTGACCTGAGTGAAGGTTTGCGCCCCCTTGGCCCCCAGATCCGCGATGGCGTGGCGCATTTCCTTCATGGCGCCGTCGAAATTATGCATGGCCAGGGCGGCGACAAAGCCCGGGAAGCGGTCCGGATATTTATCCACCAGTTCGGCCATGGTTTCGTTGGCGATGTGCGCCAGCTCGGTCCCATTTTCTGGCGTGGTGATGGCCTCCAGGGGCGGGTTGGGCAGGGAAATGATCTGGGCGTAATCCTCCACCTCATCCATCTTCTTGAAGCGGAAATCCAGGTCCGACACGGCGCGCACGCTTTTCATGCGCTTGCCGATATCGGCCAGGCCGGGGGCCGCTTCCATCCATTTCTCGAAAAATTTCTCAGGAAAAATATGGGTGTAGATATCGATTTTCATCATGCGCCTCCCTCGGCGTGAATATCAACTGAAGGCCTTGAAGGCGATCAGGGTGAAGGTGTCCTTGACGCCGGTCAGGGTCTGGATTTGCTCATTGACGAAATGGCCGATGTCATGATCATCGTCCAGATAGCATTTGATCATCAGATCGAACTGGCCCGATGTGGAATGGATCTCCGAGACCTGTTCCACCCCCTCGATGGCCGCTTCGGCCACATGATATGATTGGCCCATTTCGCATTTAACCTGGATGAAGATGGTCTGCATTCCCGGACTCCCCTAAAGCATCTGACCTAGTTTACAGGATTAGCCGCCCTTCCCGCACGGTCTTTTATGGGGTTTGGGGGTGAGGTTGGAGCTTTTGGATATTATTTGGCGGTATAGGCCGTTGGTGGGCTCTTAATCTGCCGCGTGGTCCCAGGAACGCGAGCCTGGAGATAGATATTGTCCCCGGAATTGAGGGAGGAGATTTCCAATTCAATCCTTGCCGTAGTCATGATCCGGATAATTGCTTTCACCTAGCCTCCAATATCCGCGCGTGTGAAGCAGCGCCGCATCAACGCCAACGTCTTGCAGCAGGTGGTTGCGAATGCGCCGCATGGTGGCTGCTTCGCAGGCGATCCACCAATGGCTCGTTGCGTTGGCTCTGGCGATGCCGCGGACCGCGCCTTCCAACAAGGTGCCTTGCTGGGCGTCATCCCCCGCCCAGTGCAACCAAACCGGCGCCGATGGCACCGTGGGACTCAAAACCCGTTCGTCGTCTCCGTCAGTCACTTCGCAAAGCACCTCCGCGGCACAGCCCGCCGGCAGCGCCTCAAGGATCGTGCCGGCCGCCGGCATGGCGGTCTCGTCGGCGACTAAAACGATTTTGCGTGCATCTGCTGCAACGTCGTATCCGCCGCCCGGCCCGATGACGAACATCGGATCACCGGGTTTAGCCGAACTCGCCCAATCGGATGCCAGACCCGTACCGTGGTGTACGAACTTCACACCAAGCTCTCGCGCTTCGGGATCAAAAAAGCGCGGTGTGTAGGTGCGCGCCGGCGGCCGTTGGGTCTGCCCGTTGGGATCGTCGGGATTCCAATGAACGCCCTGGGGCACGAACAACAGCTTGATATGGGCGCCGGGCTTTAGCGGACTGAAATCGGCGAGCCGATCGTCTTTGAAGGTGACACGGGTAAGCCTCGGTGTCACCCGCTCAACCCGGTCGATATTGACCGGGTGCGCTGGCCGGCGTTTGCGCTCAGGCCTTTCGCTGTTTGACGGCATCGTTTCAGCCATAGACGTTTCTCCATTGGGTATTTTTGATCATGTTGCCGGAAGCCGCATAAATTTTTTTAATCTTTTCAACAGCACAACTATTCCCTGGACCTGCCGCCCCGTCCTTTGTGGCCGCCCCGGTGGCCACCATGCCGGCGGCCGTGTCCGCGGGCGCCTATCGTCCTGGCTCTATCGACGATGTCGTCAAGTTCACCGGACTCGATGGCTTGGATGACTTCTTTATAAAACGGGATTAAGTCTTCTGGTGAGGCAATAGGGAAGGCCTTGCCGGTCGAAAATTCAATCGGCCGTGTGCCGAATCTGATATGGGTATATAGGTTCCCCGCGTCGTCACGGAACGACCAGTCTCGGATCGGTTTGCCACGCCCGTTGAGTTGTCCAGGGCTTTTTATATTTTCTATTTGTTGATTGATGGCAGCAATCATCTTGAGCTTGGCCCGCCCAAGAGCATCCTGTCCAGGGGCACGTTCAACCTCAACCGCTTTATATTTTTCTAAGAACGCCATGCATTCTTCCTTTCTCGAATCATCGTTATTCCAATTTTCATCAATTTTCCGCTTTGGCGGCCGACGGATTATTAAGATCGGGGTGCGTCAGATCTAATTCCCATCGGTTCGACGCATCCGGCTTTAATCGGGCATGCCAAACCTTCATCACTTTTTCGAGCCAAACAGCAATAAAAATGGCTAATTTTTGCCACTTCCGCGACTTTAGCGTAAATTGGTGTCGTTCACGCGTTAGTTCTGAATAGTAGATATAAATACTCATTTTTTTGTCTTTTTCATGTTATCGATCATGATATATGTAGTTGATATTTTTGTGATATACAAGTGTTATTTTGTGAAAAATTACTCACAGTTCGTGAAAGAGGTGTCCGGTTTGGCTCGAACACTTCCTCCCATACTTCAGCGGCAGTACTCCAAAGCGATCCCTGGACATCAGGCGATCCCATCGTTCCCCCCTACAGCATTGGATACATAAATTTTAAATAAGTCTAATATGCAAATACATTATCGTCAAACGAGCACCTGAAATGATTAGATGCATAAAGACCAATGTCCGCAAATGGATGTTCGCGTCGGTTTAAAGCCGGTGGAAAACGTCTGTTTTGCCTCCGGCTTCAATCCTCCGGCGACAGCCCATATCGACATTCTGAATTTCGATCTGCTATCCTTGGTACAACTTTCCCGGCCCCCGGTCTGGGCCCATTACGGAGCACAAACATGAAACTGCTATTTTTCGATGATTTCAGGCTTGGACTTTTGGATGGTGAAGAGGTCGTGGATGTGAGCGGACTGATCGCCGACATTCCGCAGTTGGGGCCCCATGATCTGATCAACGGCTTGATCGAAAATTTTGCCGATTACCGGAGCCGGCTGGAGGAAGCGCTGGCCAAGGGCGGCGGCGTGCCTCTATCGGGTGTGCGCATCCGCCCACCCCTGCCCAAGCCCGGCAACATCGATTGCATGGCGGTCAATTACATGGAGGACGGCACCCGTGATGCACCCGCCCCCATCAACGGATTTCACAAATCATCGGCGGCGGTCATCGGTCCGGAAGATACCATGGTGCTGCCCGACGTGCCCGCCTCCGTCTTCGAGGGCGAGGCCGAATTGGCGCTGGTCATCGGCAAGCGGGCACGCAATGTGCCAGCGGCGGAAGCCATGGATTACGTCTTCGGCTACACCAATTTCGTCGACGGCTCGGCGCGCGGACTGCCGCCGCCCGGCAATGTCTTTTATCAGATGAAATCACGGGAAACTTTCGCACCCTTGGGCCCCTACATCGTCACTGCCGATGAGATTGCCGACCCCCAGAAGCTGCAGGTCCGCCTGTCGGTCAATGGTGAGGTGCGCCAGGACTTCAACACCGATGACATGGCCCACAAAATCCCCCGCTGCATCGAATGGGTGAGCTCACTCCATACCCTGGAGCCGGGCGATGTCCTGGCCACCGGCACAAACCACGGGGGGCTCGGCGCCTTCCACGATGGCGACCGGGTGGAGCTGGAGGTGGACGGGCTGGGCAGGCTCGGCTTCAATGTGCGCGACGACCTCAAACGCACCTGGTCGAAGGAAACCCGCAAGCAGCGCCAAAACAAAGGCCTGGCGCCCACCCTCGCCCCCCAACTCACCGGTAAATACGCGCCCGAAGGGTAGGTTTAGGAAATCTGCGTGACCCCAGCGACTGATGATGCCCCGCCCCCGCCCACAAGTGGCTGGGCAGTCGTCCCGGCCAATATAAGGGGCGCCTTTTACGTCGCCATGGGGGCGTTTCTTTTGGTTCTCATGGCGGGGCTGGTTAAGCATCTGGGAGACAGTCTGCCGGTCCCCGTGATCGTTTTTGTGCGCTTCCTGGCGGGTTTTTTGGTGCTGATGCCGGTGATCTGGCGCATGGGGTTCCGCGTACTCAAGACCAGCCGCCTGCCGTTGCATCTGACCAGGGGCTGCGTCGGGCTGGGGGGCAATCTGGCGCTTTTTTTCGCCCTCGTCCATTTGACCATCGCCGATACCATCACCATCCAATTTTCCAGACCCCTGATCATGCTCATCATCGCGACGGTCTTTCTGGCCGAAAGGCCCCGACCCAAGCGCCTGGTGGTGACGGTTCTGGGCTTTTGCGGCATCGTTATGATCACCCGGCCATTTGGCGGGGGCTTCGATCCCTGGACCCTGGTTGCCTTGTCGGGCGCCGTGTTCGCCACATTGGTGGCGCTCTGCATCAAATTTCTGGCCCGAACGGAACCGACCATGGTGATCATGTTTTATTTCGCCTTGGTCACCACCACCTTATCCTCCATCCCCGCAATCATTTTCTGGGAGACGCCTACCCTGCTGGAATTTGGCCTGCTGGCCATCACCGGCACCTTGGGCATCGCCGGGCAATCCCTGTTCACCCACGGGCTGGCGACGGGCGAGACCAGTTTTGTTTTGCCCTTTGATTATCTGCGCATCCTTTATGCCTTCACGCTCGGCGTGATTATCTTCGCCGAGCTGCCCCCGGCCTGGAGCCGGGCCGGCGCCGCGACCATCATCCTCAGCTCCATTTACCTACTGCGCACGGAACAAAAAGAGGCGCGCAAGGCAGCGTTAAGCACCTCCAGGTCCGGCAATTGATCCAGACGCGAAGGATTGACAATAATTCAGACACCGCCGGTGGCCCAAACATCCGCCCGCCAGTTTTTGAATTTGGCGTCGATGGCTTCCGGCCCCGCCGTGTTCATGGGATGCCCCGCCGCGAATTCGCATCCCTCCTCCAGAACTTGTCCGTCTTTCAGGGTTATGGTGATGCGCACTGGCTGGCGGGCCGGGAATATCGCGCTGCTCTCAGGGTCCTCGGAAACGCTGATCTTTTGCATGAGCGGGCGCAGGGCGGGATCGGAGAACCGTTCGGGGTGGAAACTGTCCAGCGTGACTTCGCCGTCAGTGATGGCCACGGCGATCAGATAGGCCAGGCTGTGATCCGCCGTCTCGCGGGTTTGGGGGTCCCATTTGGCGGCGCCGTCCCCCCGCCCGCCGCCGATCTCGTTGACCATGAAGCCACAGCCCTCGATGTCAATAGCGGCGATGCCACCGGGCTTCAGCCCTTCGGCCGCCAGGCGGACAAATAATTCCACCGGCGCCTGGGCGCACCATTCCACCGGGCGGAATTTAAGCCCCGTCCGCTCCACCACGCTCCGCCCTTCAACCAAACACCCGATTTCACCAAGCTCCAGATCAACGCCAACCAGTTCCAAAAAACCGTCGATGCCCCGAAAAGGCTGGCCCGGGCCGGTCATGCCCCTTGCCGCCATGTCGCTGACCAGGACTGCGTTCATCACCGCATGGGGTATGGCGCATCCTTTCCAGGGGGACAGATCACCAGCGTGGGCGACGCGCAAGGGCACGGCGGAAGTAATGGCCAGGGAAATCGCCTGGCCTGCCCGCACCTCATCCAGGCCCAGACAGGCGGCGATACCGGCCGCCGCCGCCACGGAAATGAAAGCCCCCTGATCGACGCCCAGACCACGCAGCGGCATGGCATCAGCCAGGGCGCCGAACACTTCGTAGGCGGCGAACAGCCCGTCGATGACGGCGCTGCCGGGCAGGCCCGCCATTTCCGCCGTGACCATGATACCGGCCAGCATGTCGGTGGGGTGCCCGCCCGTGCGGCTGTTGAAAGTATCATTGAAATCCAGGCAGCGGATCATGACCCCGTTGGCAAAGGCAGCCTGGGCCGGGGGAGCGGGATTTGCCATACCGATGATGGAAGCGCCGGGGTGGGCCTCGGGCGCCATGGCACGGGCGATGCGGGATGGTTCCTCATCAATCCCCGCCAGGGCGCAGCCATAGGCATCGACAATATGATCCACCATGGCCTGCCTGGCGGCGGGGCTTATGTTGCCCGGTTCGACCCCCGCCGCGAAACCGGCAATCGCCCGGGTTATGTCATCCATCTGGCCCTCCCGCTTTGCGCTAATCCCCATAACATGCTCCAATAACTACCCTCGCCGCAACGAGGCACCCGACTTGGCCGAAACTCAATCCACTCCCGCCCCCTCCCCGGATACTGGGCGCTGGTCCGATGTGTTCAAGGGGCGGCTGGGCATCTACGCGCTGGTTCTCAATATGGGAACCATCCTGTTCGGCACGTCCAATTTCGTGGTCATCGCTATCATGCCGACCATCGCCTCCGATATCGGGGGATTGCGCTATTACGCCTGGACCTTCGCGCTCTTTTCCGTCGGCTCCATGGTCGGCGCGGCGGGAACGGGACCGATGCGCCAGGCCTTCGGCCATCGCCTGACCTATGTAGGCGGCGGCATCCTTTTTGTCGCCGGGCTGGTCGGCGCGGGACTGGCGCCCAATATGGAGCTGGTCGTCTTCTGGCGCCTGGTTCAGGGGGTGGGCGGCGGCGCGATCAATTCACAGGCCTATGCCCTGATCGCCCAGATGTTTCCGGAAAATCTGCGAGGACGGGCCTTGGGCCTGATCTCCACGGCCTGGGGTGTGGCCACCCTCATGGGTCCGGCCTTCGGTGGATTTTTCGCCGAGTTCGGCAATTGGCGTGGCGCCTTTTGGACCCTGGCCGGGTTCGGTGTAGTTTTCACCCTCCTCGCCTGGTGCTATGTCCCGGCCAGCGAGAGCAAGGGGGGCTTGGCCGATTTTCCGGTGACCCGGCTCGCCCTGTTAGGCGGCTCGGTGCTCGGGCTGAGCCTGACCTCGCAGATCGATGACAATTTGATCCGCCTCCTCCTGGTCATTGGCTCGGTCGCGGGCGCGGCCATCGCCTTTCGCCGCGATGCCCGGGCCGAGCATAGCCTGTTCCCCAGAAAGGTCTTGGTCCTCAATTCGGAACTGGGCGCTGCGTTCTGGATCATCATGCTGGGCTCCATGACCATGGTCGGGAGCAATCTGTTCGTCACTCTCTATCTGCAGGTACTGCACGGTGTCACGCCCCTTGTTGCCTCCTTGATTTACGCCATCTATTCCATAACCTGGTCGACCGTCGCCGTCCTCGTGGCGTCCTGGACCGGACGGCTGGAATCATCTGCCATCGCTGGCGGGCTGGTGATCATGATGAGCGGCCTGATGGGGATTGCCTTTATCGTCGCCACCGGACCGGTCGTCGCCATCGCCTGTCTCCTCGGGCTGGTCGGCGTCGGCATGGGGTTCATCAACAATCCGGTGATCCAGAGGGCAATCGCCGCCGCGCCGCCTGCGGAACGGGCGGGCACCGGATCCTCGGTGGCCGCGATTCGCACCTTGGGCTATTCCTTCGGCGCGGCGCTAGGCGGGCTGGTGGCGGCGGTTGCCGGGTTGACCAATGACGCGGCGCCCGAAATTCTGGCGCCGGCCATGGAATGGGTCTATCTGGTGGGCACGGCTTTCCCGATGATCGGCCTGCTCGTGGCAATTCCCTTGTTGGTCCACGGGCATCGGCGGATGACCGGAGACGGCTAAAATGGCCGAAGACGAGCCGACAAAGCGGCTTTATCTCGATCCCCGCCTTCAAATTATCTGCGTCGTGGCCATGATGTCCATGATGGGTTCGTCGGCCATTGCGCCGGCCCTGCCCAGCATCCAACAGGCCCTTTCCATCCCGGTGGAGAAGGTGGGGCTGCTGATCACCGTCTTCAGCCTGCCCGGCATTTTCATCATCCCCGTCACCGGCGCGCTGGCCGACCGCTATGGCAAGCGGGTGGTCATCGTGCCCTTGTTGTTTCTCTATGGCATCGCCGGATCGCTGGGCGGGTTAGCCACTGATTTCGAAACCCTGCTGGCGCTCCGCTTTCTGGCGGGATTGGGCTCGGGGTCTCTGTCGGCCCTGTCTTTGGTCCTGATTGGCGACTACTTCAAAGGCGGCGACCGGACCACGGCGCTGGGTTACCGCATCGCCGGCGGACAAAGCGCCAATGGGCTTTTCCCCCTGATGGGCGGCGGTCTTACCTTATTGGGATGGCAATATCCGTTTTTGCTTTACGCCATCGCCGTTCCCGTTGGCCTTCTGGCCCTTGCCGCACTGGAAGGCGGTGGCGGCTCCAGCACCTCATCCAACCTTAAGGCCTATGGGCGCGATGTGTGGCGCTCTTTGACGCGCTTTCGGGTGATGACCCTGCTCAGCGTGGCGCCATCCCTGATGACCATCAATCAAGGCGTTTTCGTTACCTTCTTCCCGCTCTTCATGGTCGACAGTTTCGCCGCCTCGCCAACGCTGATCGGTCTCATCCTCTCCGTCCGGGTGGTATCGGGCGCCGTAATCGCCTCGCAGGTGGGGCGCCTGGCCCGGCGTTTCGGTGAAGCACACCTGGTGGCCGGCGCATTTCTCGTCCTGGCACTGGCCATTGGATCCATACCCCTGGCCCCCAATGTATGGGGATTGGCGGTGTCGTCTTTTTTGTTCGGTATTTCGTCGGGTGTCGGCTTCCCCGCCTATCAGAGCATCCTGGTGAGCACGGTTTCGTCCGATATGCGGGGGGCGGCCATGTCCGCCAATGGGGTAACAAACCGCACCGGCCAGGCCTTGGGTCCAATCATCGCCGGTGCCTTTTTTGTTGTGGGCGGCATGGAGGCGGTGTTCTTTTCGGGCGCAGTGTTCTTGTTGGTGATGGCCGTCTTTTTGTGGCTGTCGTTGAGGCGGGCCTGACCAGATAATGAACAGGGCGCTCAGCGCTTCGGCCAGATCATCGCCGAAGCTGGGTCCCTTGAAGATCACGGGAACCTTGTCGGGCAGCATCTTGAGATGTTCGTTTTCCGGATCCAGGCTGGTGATCACGGCGATGGGAATATTGCGGGTCGCCGGCATGGCGACCAGGGCGGCGGCCAGGTTAAGCCCGTCCAATTCGTCCATCATGGCGGAAATGATGACCAGATCAGGCAAGGTGCGCACGATCAGGGGAAAGGCTTCAAAGGTGGTGGTTACCGTATTGGTGCGGTAGCCGCATTCGTTCATTTCGCGCTCGACGGAATGGGTCGCGGTGCCATGCAGCATGACCAGCATGGCTTCCACATTGCGGGATTCCACATCGCCCACATCGAAGCCGATCTTGGCCGGCAGTTTGCGGACCAACAGGGCCGCGTTGCTGTCCATGGGGATATTGCCTTCCAGGATATCCACCAACGTATCGACAAAAATCCGGATATCTTCATAGGCGCGGAGCGACATGGATTTGGCATTGGCCATATAATCGGCCAGACGGTGAGCAATGATGCCCAGCAGGGGAACGCCCAGACTATCCGCCTGCCCCTGTACGGGAAGGGTGGTCATATGGATCTTGCGGATCAGTTTTTCCGGCGCCCAACGGCCGTTGTTGGCCTCTTCAAGGGTAACATCCACGCCGCGCATATTTTCCAGGAAGTCTTCCAGAAATTGTTGGCGCAACTCCGCCGCTACTTCCTCCACGCCACCGGTATACATGCCACCTGAGTCATCCGCCATGGTTTCCTCCACCGGATTAATTTACATTTTGCACACGGCGCCCGAATTTATCTAGTCTCACTTAAGTTCGTGTTTTCAGGGCCGGAATTCAAGAGGGGAATATGGTATGGAAGGAAAAATAGCGCTGGAAGAACATTGGGCGATAGAGGAAACCCTGGGCGCTTCCCGAGGGATCGCCGGATCCGATGACGAATGGCAAAAATTACATGACGCGCTTTGTGATATCCACAATATGCGCCTGGCCGAAATGGACCGAAACGGGATCAAGATGGCCATTCTGTCGCTCAATTCGCCGGCCGTACAGGGAATTCTCGATGTAGAAGAGGCTATCCATACGGCCCGCAAGGCCAATGATTTGCTGGCCGGGGAAGTGGCCAAGGCGCCCGGCCGCTTTGCCGCCTTCACCGCCCTGCCCATGCAGGACCCGGATGCGGCCATAACTGAGCTGAAGCGTTGCGTCCAGGATTTGGGTTTCAAGGGCGCCATGGTCAACGGCTTCAGCCAGAAAGATACGCCGGATCAGGTGATATATTACGACCTGCCCGCCTACCGCCCCTTCTGGGCGGTGGTGGAGGCCCTGAAAGTTCCCTTTTACCTTCATTCACGCACGACCATCCCGTCCCGCGCGCTGGATTACGAAGGCCATCCCTGGCTTTACGCCCCTGCCTGGGATTTTGCCCAACAGACGGGTCTGCATGCGGTGCGCCTGATCTGTTCAGGCCTGTTCGAGGAATTTCCCGGCTTGAAGATCATCCTGGGACATTTGGGGGAACGCATTCCCTATGATACCTGGCGCATCGATAATCTGATGGGCAAGGCGCCGGGTGGCCATCCCACCAAAAGGCCCCCCGCCGATTACCTCAGGGAGAATTTTTATCTGACCACCAGCGGACAATTTGACGATGCCGCCTTCCATTGCGCGCTCCGGGTCATGGGGGCGGAACGCATTTTATTTTCCGTCGATTACCCCTTTGAGTTCACCCAGGACGCCACCAACTGGTTCGACCATACGGAACTGGACGATGAGGACCGCATACGCATGGGCCGCACTAACGCGCTTAAACTGTTTGATCTGGCTTAATCGCGGTCCAGGAAACGGTATTCCAGGGCCGACAGGGTAAGCGCCAGTTGATCGGACATGTCCCTGTCCATCTGGATGACCGGAACCTGATCCGGCAAGGAGAGAATGTCTGGATGTTCCGCATCGTAACTGGTCAAAAGCGCCACCGGAATATCCTTGGTGGCGTTCATGGCGATCAGGGCGCGGATCAAATCGAACCCGTTGATCCCTTTCATGACCTCGGTGGTGATGATGATGTCGGGCTGCATGATGACGGCCATGGTCAGGGCATCCATGGCATTGGACACATCGATCACGCGAAAGCCAAAGGAGCCCAGATCATCTCCAATTTTTCTGCGGATGGTGCGTGATTCCGAAACCAGCAGAATCTCA
>CAZBQG010000128.1:4238-12494 GCA_964493945.1 uncultured Rhodospirillaceae bacterium | reverse complement strand
TCGCCTCTTGGCTAGATTCGGACCATCCAGCCATCCCCGGATGACAGCCGCTTTGCCACCAGTAGGGGGCTTATATTGCTTTGATTTTAGCGCCAGGAGCATTTCAAAAAACCTGATGGTCATGTGGAAAAAAATCTCATGAATTCGGTTTTGTCCGTTTCGAATTCGAACATGACCTTCAAGCTTTTATCAACCAAATTATCATCCAGATCGGCCAGCCGCATGGTCCACCTTCCCCGGCAGTTGAACTCCAGCCAAGTCTCTATATAGGAGATGGGCTCCCTTGTTTTGTATAGAATCCCGAAGGGCCAGATGCGGCGTTTGCCCAGCCGACGCTCGGACTGACGCCGTCCGGGCCCATCATAATGTTCAATCTTCAGGCGGCGGTCCCTGCCGCTACGTTTTTCACTCTTCAGCCAGACCTGGAACCAACCCATTTTATCACCCCACGGTCAAACAAATATCTCCCAAATAATTGACGATAACAGCCAAATTGCACCGGTTTTTTGGCGCTAAGGGGAATCCTATAGGCTTTCTTCATGAGGCACGGTGATGGCCATCTCTTTTTGGTCAAAAATTGTGAAAAAATGGCCTAAAAGCCTATACTAGCGCAAAGGGAAAAGGCGAATTTATGAACCAGACACATCGCTTCTGGAACGAAAAAGTGGAAACCCGTTCGGAGGATGAAGTCCAGGCCGTTCAGCTTGACCTGATCAAAGCGCAATTTGAACGCTGTTATGAGACCACACCCTATTACCGGGACAAAATGGACCAGGTCGGCCTGAAGCCGGGCGACATAAAAACCTATGAGGATTTCCGCAATGTCCCCGTATTGCTGAGCGCCCAGGAATACAAAGAGCAACAGGCCCGGTCTGATCTGGAAGACGGACATCCATATGGCAAAATTCTGGGCGTGGCACCCGGAGAAGTGCTGGGCGTTTCCTCCACATCGGGGACCACGGGCACGCCGACCATCTGCGCCTATACGGAGGCCGACATTCAGACCACCAATGAAGTTCTGGCCCGGGCCTATTGGCGCATGGGCATCCGGCCGGGCGAGACGGTATTGCACGCCTTTGGCCTGTCCATGTGGGTGGCCGGCGTTCCGTTCGTCCGCGCGCTCGAAGCCATGGGGGTACGCGCCTATCCGGTGGGCGCCGAAGGGGGGACCGAGCGGTTTTTTACTTTCGCCCGCCTGGCCCGGCCCCAAACCCTGTTATGTACGCCTTCCTTCGCCGAATATCTGATCGAAAAGGGGCCCGAAGTGGCCGGCATTGAGGTGGGTGAGCTTGGCGTCAAACGGATCATGTGCGCCGGCGAGTCGGGCGGCGGCCTGCCCGCCGTCCGGCTAAAGATCGAAAGCGCCTGGGGCGCCAGGCTTTATGATTTCGCCGGCGGACCCTGGGGGATTTCATCCATTTCATGTGATCACGCGGAATATCAGGGCATGCATCTGATGAGCGAAGATGCCTGCATCGCCTATGACATCATCAATCCCAATACGAAAAAGCCCGTGCCCCTCACCGACGGGGCCATAGGTGCCGTGGTCTCCACATCTTTCGATTGGCAGGCGGCACCACCGATCAAATTCGCCAATAATGATCTGGTCCAGATTTTCACTTCCCCCTGCCCCTGCGGCATGCCGGGAAAACGTAAAAAAATCATCGGGCGCATCGATGATTTGCTCATCGTCAAGGGGGTCAATGTTTATCCGGCGGCGGTGCGGGGGCTGATCAACGAATTCGTGCCCGCCGTCACGGGCCAGATACGCATCGTCCTGACCCAGCCGCCGCCCCGCGTTTCCGCGCCGCTCCTGATCAAGATCGAGCACGGGCGGGAAATGGATACGGACAGCCTGGATGATCTGAGCGGGCGGATCGGCAAAAGCATCCAGGACCGGCTCAGCTTCAGCCCGCGCCTGGAATTCGTTGAGCCCGGCAGTTTGGAGCGGTCAGTCTTAAAAGGAAAACTGATCGAAAAAGCCTATTGAGGCCTGCGCCCGCCTCTAACCCTTTGTCAGATTGTCGATCATGGCGGCAACCGGGCTGTCGTCCTCGAAGCCGTATTCCTTCCAGCGGTCGGAAACATGGCGCAGCATGTCGCCATCCATGAACACTTCGCGGGGGCGCTCGTGCTCCTCCCATTCATAGGGCGTGCAGGCATCCAGGATCACCCGGCTCATGATAAAGCGTGTGTCGCGGAGCAGGCTGGGATCGACCGGAGAAGAGCGGCCCCGGTTGATGATCTGCACCGAACGGACGGGGTCGAAGCGCACGGAAAGGGCCCACCAGATGCGGTCCCAATCCTCAACATCGATATCGTCATCCACGACGATCACGCCCTTCAACGCATAATGGCCGGTGGTGGTGGCGATGGCCGCATTGCCCACATGGTTGGAATGGCCGGGATACATCTGTTTGACCGAAACTATCGCCCAGAACCAGCCGCAGCTTTCGGGCGGCACGAAGACACCCTGGATGCCGGGAATTTTCATGGTTTCCAGATCGTGCCACAGCGTCGCCGTGCGGTTCAAAGATTGCAGCATATGGATATCGTTGATGGGCTTGCCGACGGTGGTCGACCAGAATATGGGATTGTCCCGGTGATAGATGCGCTGCACTTTGATGACCGGTTCCAGAGCCGATCCCTTGATGTCCTTGGCGCTTGAATAATAGCCCGTATATTCGCCAAAGGGCCCCTCGACGCGCGGGTTGTCAGTGTCCAGATAACCCTCCAGGATGAATTCGGCGGTGGCCGGAAGCTTCAAGCCGGTGAGGTCGGATTCGAACACATGGATGGGCCTTTGGCGCACGGCGCCTGCCATGTCGTATTCGCTGACCTGGGCGCCAGAGAAAGTGGAACTGGTGAGAAACAGAACAGGATCACAGCCGATCACCGCGGCGCAGGGCATCTTCTCGCCCCTGGCTTCCCATTTTCTGCGGATCATTTCGCCATGCTTGCCGTTCAGGATCATGACGCTGACCGTATCCTTGCCCTGCACCTGCATGCGGTAGGTGCCCAGATTGGTCCAGCCCGTATCCGGATCCTCGGCCACCAGATAGACGGCGGTCCCGATATAGCGCCCGCCATCTTCCGGGTAATAGAAAGGTGCCGGCAGCTTGCCCACATCCACATCGTCGCCACTGATGATATTTTGTGTCGCCGGTGCGTCATTGACGACGCGGGGCGGAATAAATTCCTTGGTGGTCCGTTCCATCCAGGTGCGGCTTAGCTGGCTCATGGACAGCGCTGGGTCCTGTTCCAGGCAGATGGCCAAGCGTTCCTTGGTGGTGAAGGCGCTGCAAAATACCGGGATATCGTGATCCTTGACGTTTTCGAACAAAAGGGCGGGTCCGCCGCTTTCCTCGTTCACCTTGGCCACATGGGAAAGTTCCAGATTCCAATCCACCTCCGTCTCCACCCGGTGCAACATTCCCTCCTTGCCGCAGGCGGCGATGAAATCCCTCATATCATTGATCACGTTAAATTCCTCCGTTGAAAACCTGATCCAGGATAGGCCAAAGCGGAAGGCAGCAAAAGAGGCGGAATTTGCCTCCTGCCCCGGGCGGGGTAAACTACGGCCAGACAGGTTTGAGAGGGACCCATGGTCAAGGGCGAGCAGTTCGAATTTCCCATACCCGAGGATCTCAATCTCGGATCCTACTTCCTCGACGATAATCTGGCGCCCGGCCGGGCCGAGCGCCCGGCCATCTATTACGAAGGCGGCACCCTCAGTTTCCTCGATCTTTGGCACCTCACCGGCCGCATGGGCAATGTGCTGCGCCATGTGGGTGTGGAGCCCGAAAACCGGATTTTGCTGATCAATGAAGACAGCCCCGAATGGGTGGCAGCCTGGCTGGCGGCTATGAAGATCGGCGCCGTCGGCACCCATGCCTATACTTATTTGCCGGCCCATGATTATACCCATTTCCTTAATCTGGTGCGGCCCAAGGCGGTGATTGTCGACGGCAGCACGCTTGCCCGGGTGCGCGAAGCGGCCCAGGGGCAGCGCTACCCCAAGGCACTTTTGGTGGCCGGCGAGACTGGTGCCAAATTGCAGGGCGGAGAATTCAGCCTGCCTGATTTGCTGGCCCAGGCCGATGACACGCTGGAGATGGAACCTACCCACCGCGACGACACCGCCTTTTGGAATTTTTCCGGCGGCACCACGGGTAAGCCCAAGGGCGTGCCCCATATGCACCGCGATGCCCTGATCAATTTTGAAAGTTTCAATTCCTTTTTGCCCTACGGCGCCGATGACATAGTCCTCCGCGTGCCCAAACTTTTTTTCCACTATTCCAGGGACAACGGTTTAATGTTCGCCCTGAAAAACGGCGCCGCATCCATTCTGTCCGCCGAAAGATCCACCGCCGCCTTGATGTTCGAATTGATTGACAAATACCGCCCGACCAAGGCCCTCAATGTGCCCACCATGATGCGGGCCATGCTCGAAACACCGGAAGACGAACGGGCCGATCTGAGTTGCCTCAAGCGCAGCTATTCATCCGGCGAGGTGCTCTCGCCCCAGCTCCTGGAAGATTGGGACAAAGCCTTCGGCGGCGAGGTCATCGACCGCATAGGCTCGGCGGAATCGGGCACGGGGTACCTCACCAACCGGCCGGGCGCCGTGGTGCCCGGCAGTTCGGGCACGGTCACCCCGCTGGCCGAGGTTAAGCTGGTGGACGAGGATGGCAATGAAGTCGAGCAGGGCCAACCGGGCGAGATGATGGTCCGCTCGGATGCCGCCGCCCAAAGTTACGTGCGCGAACACGACAAATCCCTGGCCAGCTTCCCGGGCGATGAATGGTTCAAAACCGGGGATTTGTTTACCCAGGACGTTAACGGATATTTCTGGTTTGTCGGGCGCGCCAATGACATGGTGAAGGTCAGCGGCGTTTGGGTAGCCCCTCTGGAAATCGAACAGGGCCTGCAAGACAGTGCCAATGTGCTGGAATGCGCCGCCATGAGTGCCAAGGATGCCGATGGGCTGCTGAGCATCAAGGCCTATGTGGTGCTGCGCGACGGGTTGGAGGCATCCCCGGATATGGCCGAGAAACTGCAACGCTATTGCAAGGATAATCTGGCATCCTACAAATATCCCGCCAGCATCCAGTTCATGGAGGAATTGCCCAAGACGGGACAGGGCAAATTCGACCGGTTCCGGCTGCGCCAGTTGGAGGACAGTTAAATGAACCAGCAAATCCGGCTAAAGGTAAACGGCCAGGCACGGGAAATGAACATCGAGCCTTGGCGCACACTTTTGGATGTGCTGACCGAGGATTTCAAGCTGTCGCGCACTAAAGAAGGCTGCGGCGTCGGTGAATGCGGCACCTGTACGGTTTCCATGGATGGCAAGCTGGTCAATGCGTGCCTGGTGCTGGCCGCCGATGCCGGGGACATGGATATCGTCACCATGGAAATGTTGACCGCCGGCAAGCCGGGTTTCAGCCCCCTGATGGAAGCCTTCATCCATCCTGACAGCGGTGCCCGCAAGGTGAGCCACGCGGTCCCCGGCACCAAAGAAAGCGTGAAAATACCCACCTTCTGTCACTTGTGCCCGGCCCATTGTTCCATGAAGGCCATCGTCGAGGACGGCAAGGTGGTGGATCTGGAACCGGATATGGAAAGCGGCCTTTATGCCGAACAATGCGCGGTGAACAAAGGCCGCTTCACCATCCCGGAAGTGCTGGGGCATAAAGACAGATTGCGCCATCCGCAAAAGCGCGTCGGCGCCAGGGGCGAAGGCAAATGGGAACAAATTTCCTGGGACGAGGCACTCGACACCATCGCGGGCAAGTTTAAGGAATTAAAGGAAACCCTGGGTCCCGAATCGGTCGCCTTCGGGCTGGGCGAACCCAAGGGCCTGGAATTCGCCTTCGCCCAGCGTCTGGCCAGCGCCTTCGGAACCCCCGGCGTGGTTACGCCCGGCTGGTGCTGCGGCATTCCCAAAGGCATGGGGGCAGCCTTCACCTATGGGGCGGGATCGGTGGTGGATGACGTGAATACGCCGTCCTTGCTGGTGCTCTGGGGGGTAAACATGGCCCATACGACGGGTGGGCTTAGGCGGGAAACCATCGAGAATATTTTGGAATCCGGCGGCAGGCTGGTCGTCATCGATCCGCAAAAGACCTATGTGGCCAAGCTGGCCCATCTCTGGATCAGGGTAAAGCCCGGCGCCGATGGGGCCCTGGCCGCCGGTATGCTCAAGGTGATCGTCGAGGAAAAGCTTTACGATGAGGACATCGTCGCCAACTGGACCGTCGGTTTCGAGGAACTCCAGCGCGAAATGGCCGGCTTTACCCTGGACGAAGTGGAAAAACTGACCTGGGTCACCCGCGAACAGATCGAAGAGTTGGCCAGGCTATACGCCACCACCAAGCCCACCGCCCTGCATAACGGCAATGCGCTGGATCATCTGGTCAATGCCTTTCAGACCGGGCGCTGCATCGCCATCATCCGGGCTATCTGTGGCAGCCTGAACATCCCGGGCGGCGATGTGGTGCTGTCCGCGCCGCCCTATACAAGACCCGGAAATTTCTTTTTGTTGGGCAAGTATCCCAGGAACGCCAGCAAGATACTGGGAGACAAATTCAAATTCGCCCAGCGTTCGGCCTTCATCCCGCCCCATTCCCTGATGCGCGCCATCCTCCATGACGATCCCTATCCGGTGAAGGCGGCCATGTTCGTATTGACCAATCCCCTGGTCAGTTATCCCAATTCGGCTGAGACCTACAAAGCGCTAATGAAGCTTGATTTCATCGCCATCTCGGAACTGTTCATGACGCCGACTGCGGCCCTGGCGGATATCGTCTTGCCCGCCTCCTGGGGCATGGAGCATGAAGAGCTGGGCTATTGGCCGGGCTGGTACGAAGAAGTGCGTTCCTACCCCAAGCTGGTGGATGCACCCGATGAATGCTGGCCCGACACCAAGATCCTCAATGAGCTGGCCAAGCGCCTGGGCCTGGGTAATGATTTCTGGGATGACGATGAGGATGCGCTAGATCACTGGCTCAAGCCCAGCGGCGTCAGTTACGAGAAATTCAAGGAACAGAGGGTTCTGAAACCCAGCCGGGAATTCCGCCGCCATGAATACCGCACCAAATCGGGCAAGATCGAAATCCATTCCGAGCCGCTGGAAGAAATGGGCTATGCCCCCATGCCGCTCTGGGAGGAACTAAGCCTGGTGCCCGAAGCGCCCAAGGATTACCCCCTGTTGCTGACCAACGCCAAGGAAGAAGTCTATATGTTGAGCGGCTTCAAACATGTGGCCTCGCTACGCCTCGTGCGCCCCGACCCGGTGGTCGAATTGCACCCCGACACAGCCAGGGATCTGGGTATCGGCGATGGGGATTGGGTCTATATCGAAACGCCGGAAGGGCGCATAAGGCAAAAGCTGTCCCTCAACCGGGCCATGGATCCCCGCGTGGTGATGGCCGCCTTCGGCTGGTGGTTCCCGGAACAGGCCGATGAGGGTTATGGCTGGGAGGACAGCAATCTCAACATGCTGACGCCTTCCGGCCCGGATTACGATCCTTCCACCGGGGCGGTGACCCTGCGGGGCATTCCCTGCAAGGTGTACGGCGCTGACGGCGGATAAGGAGGACGGCCATGGAAAAGCGCGGCTACGGCCCCTTTCCCTACAGCCCCATCACCGAACGGCCCAAGCTGAGCTGGCCCGGCGGCGCCCGCGTTGCCGTCTGGGTGGTGCCCAATATCGAATATTTCCCCCTGGACGAGCCCCTCGTCGAGCGCAAACCGGAAAGCGTCCCCAGTGTCCAGGACTGGTCCATGCGCGATTACGGCAACCGGGTCGCAATCTTCCGCCTGAGGGAAGTGCTGGACCGTTTCGGCATCCGCGCGACGGTCAATCTAAACAGCGATATCTGCCTGCACCATCCGCAAATCATCGAGGGCTGCGTTGCCAGGGATTATGATTTCCTGGGCCATTGCCAGACCAATGTACGCTGGCTCAACACGGTCCCCGCAGAAGACGAGCGGGAGCTTATTTTCGAGACCCTGGATGTGATGGAAAAATCCATCGGCCGGCGCCCCCGGGGCTGGGTCGGATCGGCCCTGCAGGAGACCTGGAACAGCCTGGATTACCTGTTGGAGGCCGGCTGCGATTTCGTCGGCGACTGGGTCAATGACGATCAGCCCTATCGGATGGATGTGGGTGGCAAACAAATGATCTCCCTGCCCTATGCCGCAGAGATCAACGACATGTTCCAGTTCATCTTCGCCAACCGCACGGCCGAC
>CAZBQG010000128.1:0-4228 GCA_964493945.1 uncultured Rhodospirillaceae bacterium | reverse complement strand
AGTTTGAAACCATGGCCAAGCGCCATTTCGACGTGCTCTACCGGGAAGGCGAAGATCAGGTCAGAAGCATGGCCATCGGTCTGCATCCCTATATCATCGGCGTGCCCCACCGCATCGATTGTCTGGCCAATATCCTTGAACATATGGCCGGGCATGATCATGTATGGTTCGCGACCGCTTCGGAAATCGTTGACCATTACGTCAAATCCACCAACCCGTGACCAGGGTCAAGGACTTATCCGGGCAATCCTGCTAATCCATGCGCTAATTCATTTGGCAAAGGGGAGAGAAATTTGGCCGATATAAAACAGGCACTGGTGGCCGATGATGACGGGCAGATGGTCAAACTGGTGTCCGCCGTCCTCAAGGAAGTGGGCGTTCCGCGCATTCTCACCGCCAAGGACGGCCAGGCCGCCCTTGGAGTGGTCGAGCACGGGCAAGTGATATCGGTCTGGTGGTCTGCGACTGGATGATGCCGCGCATGGATGGGCTGACTTTCTTGCAGAAATTCCGCACCCTCAAACCCGGGGTACCCTTCGTCATGTTGACGGCGAAGACGGACACCAAATCCTTTCATTCGGTCAAAAAGATGCCCGGCACTTATTTTTTCATGAAGCCCCTGGATCCTGAGGATCTGGGCGGCCGCCTCAAATCCATCATCGACCAAAATGCCACCTGATCTGTCGGGGTGACTCGGCGAAGGGGTTCGCGGTAGTTTCTCCTCTCTGCAACGCCAGATGAGGGGGCTTCCATGAATAATCCGGATCAACTGACCGTTTCCCAGGTCTTCGCCAAGATGATGAAGGCCTATGGGGCGGAACATATGTTCACGCTCACCGGATTTCCGCTGAATGTGCTTTATCACTGCCAGCGGGACGAGGATATCCAGGTCATATTGGGACGCTCCGAACGCTCCGTCCTGGCTATTGCCGACGGCTACGGACGGATGACCGGCAAGCCCGCCTTCAGCCATGTGCAGACCGGCGTCGGCGGATCCTCCCTGCCGCCGGCCCTGGCCGAAGCCAAATGGGGCAACAGCCCGGTCATGAGCATCACCGGCAGCACGGGCACCAATACCCGCGACCGGCTGGAATATCAGGAAGTGGACAGCCTGCCCATGGTCCGGCCGGCGGCCAAATGGGCCGGCGCCCTGCCCGCGCCCGACCGCATCTGCGACATCATGCGGACCGCCATCCGCACCATGCTCAGCGGCGTGCCCGGGCCATCATATCTGGAAATGCCCACCGGCGTTTTCTCTGCCCCTCTGACCGGCGATGCGGATATCCGGACGGACACGGATTTTATGCGGATCGGGGATCGGCCCCTGGCGGCGGACGCCGGTGTTATTGAGTGCGCCATCAAGCTCATCGCTGGCGCCAAACGCCCGCTGATCCTGAGCGGCGGCGAAGTCATCTTCCGCCAAGCCTGGGAGCAGCTTCTGGCATTCGCCGAGGCCCTGTCGATCCCCGTGCTGACTTCGCCATCGGGCAAGGGGTCGATCATCGAAACCCATCCCCTGTCGGTAGGGCAGTTGGGCCGCTATGGGCGCAATGTGGCCAGTACCATTTGCGCCGAGGCCGATCTGGTCATCGCCATCGGCACTACATTGGGCGCCATGACCACCGATAATTTCACCACCCCCAGACAGGGCACTAAAATCGTCCATATCGCCATCGATGAGATGTCCCTGGGATGCACCTACGAAGAGAGCCTGTCCATCAATGCGGACCCGGTTTCGGCCCTGGAGGCCCTCAGTGATACAGCCGCCCAGGACAAGCTTGACGGCAAGGGCTGGGCCGATTGGACCAATAAGGTGCAACAGCAGGTGCAGGAATGGCGCGATAAATTTGCAGAGCTGGCATCCCAGACCATGGATGACGGGCGCATCAATCCGATCCATCTGATCAGTGAATTGAACCAGCATATCGGCGGCGACGATGTGGTGGTTTCCGATACGGGCAGCCAGACCCGCTGGTCCGGCTGCATGATCGACGCCAAGACGCCGGGGCGCAATTTCCTGCGCGCCGCCGGATCATTGGGCTGGTCCTTTCCGGGCGCCATCGGTGCCAAGTTGGCCGTAGGCAAGGGCAGGCGCGTGTTCAACCTGACCGGCGACGGGGGCATCGGCTATCACGCCACCGAAATGGAAACGGCGGTCCGCATGGATATTCCCCTGATCTCGGTGGTCATGAACAACGCCCAGTTCCAGGGCTATTCCGGCCTGCTCAGCCGGGGGCTTGGCTATCAGGCTGAATGCCCCGAATTGAGCAACTTCTCCGATGTGGATTTCGGCGGCGTGGCCAAGGCCTTCGGCGCCTATGGCGAGCGGGTCGAAGACCCGGCGGAAATCCGCCCGGCACTGAAGCGTGCCGAAGAATCGGGCCAGCCGGCCATGATCGATATAGCCATCAGCGGCAATATTGGCGCGCCCCATGGGGCAGCGGGCGCGCTTTGATGACCAAAAATATCGGAATAATTGGGCTGGGCGCCGTCGGCGTACTTTTGGCCAGACATCTGTTGGAGGACAATTTCCAGGTTTCGGGCTATGACATACTGACCGGGCGCATGGATGCAATTGAGGGTCTCACCACCCGCACGTCTCCTGGTGATGTGGCGGATAATTGCGAGATCCTGATCACACCCCTACCCAGTGTTCAGGCCCTGTGGGACGTCATGGAGGGTGAAGGCGGGATTCTCAAAACCCCCAAGCCCAGACAGATTCTACTGGAGACCAGCACCTTCAGCGTTGCCGACAAACTGGCCGCCAGGAAAAAGTAGAAGAGGCAGGCATAGTCTTCCTGGATGGCCCTATCAGCGGCTCGGTCCCCATGATCGAGGTCCGCACCGCCACCACCTATGTGGGGGGCGAGCGGGCGGCCTACGAGAAATGCCTTCCCGTCTTGGAAAGCTACACCGCGACTCGTTTCCATTTGGAGAAGGCTGGCGACAGCTCGAAAATGAAGTTCCTGGCCAATTATCTGGTGTTCGTCCATACGGTGGCGGCGGCCGAATGCATGGTACTGGAGCAAAAAGCGGGACTGGATCCGGAACTTATCCTGAGCGCCTTGCAGGACGGCGCAGGAGCCTCGCGCATGTTGGAACTGCGGGGTGGCATGATGACCAAATCCGACTACCGGGGTGGTGGTGGCGGCATGTTCGATGTGTTTTTGAAAGACGCCTCCATCATCACCGATTTCGCCGAGGGGCTGGATATACCGCTGGATCTTCTCACCGTTACCCGGGCCAAGCTGGATAAGGCCATTACCCAGGGTCTGGATCATCTGGATATCGCCTCGGTCTGCAAGGCGCTGGAGACCGAAGCCGGTATTGAGCGCGCTTTGGCCGAGTAGGCCCTTTTGGGCCAGGCGCAAATGGCTTAGAGTCCGGGCCATCAAACGAAGGGAAAAAATGGTCAAGGGCGAGACATTCGATTTACCCATACCCGAGCAGATCAATATGGGTGCCTATCTGCTGGACGGCAATCTGGAAGCCGGGCGGGACGCCAAGACGGCCATCCATCACAAGGATGGAAGCCTGACCTACCGCCAGCTCTGGGAGCGCACCAACCAAATTGGCAATATATTGCGCGAACTTGGCGTGGAGCCGGAAAACCGGGTTCTGTTGGTCCTGGAAGACAGCCCCAATTGGGTTGCTTCGTGGATCGCCACCATGAAGGTGGGGGGCGTCGGCACCCATGCCTATACCTATCTGCCGGCCGATGATTACGCATATCTGCTGGGTCTGGTGCGGCCCAAGGTGATGGTCGCGGACAAGACCACCTTGGAAAGAATGCGTGAAGCCATGAAAGCTGCGCGCTACCCCAAGGCCCTTTTGGTGGCCGGTGATGACCTGGGGGAGTTGGGCCCCCGCGAATTCAGCCTGACCGATATGCTCAAGGGAGCGGACAAGGCGCTGGAGATCGAGCCCACCCATGCCGATGATCTGGCCTTTTGGAATTTTTCAGGCGGCACTACGGGCAAACCCAAAGGCGTGCCCCACACCCACCGGGATGCCTATGTGTCACACAAAAGCTTCGATTCATTCCTGTCGTTCCAGGAAGACGATATCGTGCTCAAGGTGCCCAAGCTGTTTTTTCACTATTCGCGTGATCTGGGCGCCATGTTTCCATTGCAGGCCGGTGCCACCCTCGTCTTGTTCGGAGAACGCACGACAACCGAGCTGACCTTCGAGCTGATCGATGAATACCGCCCGACGGTGCTGATCAATG
>CAZBQG010000127.1:0-12508 GCA_964493945.1 uncultured Rhodospirillaceae bacterium | reverse complement strand
TTCGACGCCTATGGGAATCCTAAACCCGATTCCGATAAATCATGAAACGCTCTAGTGTGCAATTGAGCCGCATGTCTTTTTCGTTCGCCGGGTCGCCGGCATAGGTCTTGTGGGCTTCGATGATGGTCTGGCGGGTCGGAAATATGTCGCCTTTGCCGAATTCATCCATGGAAGACGAATTTGGTTCATGATCCAGGTCGGCGGAGAACATGACGCCCGCCTTAAGATATGCGCATTCCGTACCCCCCAGATGAAGTGCCGCACCCAAGGCCAGATTGGTGCCCGCCGACGCTCCGCCAAAGGCAAGCCGCTCCCCATCGATCCCCCAGCGCCCACCATTTTCCGAAAGCCAGGCATAAAGCTCCGCCGTCTCCTCCACCGCGTCCGGGAAAATATGTTTGGGCATATGGACATAATCGGCGCTGATGGCCATGCCGCCCCAGGCGGAGACAATTTCGCTCATCAGCCGGTCATCGGTGCCGCACCCGCTAATCCTGTAGCCGCCGCCATGGGCGAAGACGAAGGCGGGGAGGGGTCGTTTTTCCGTCTTTGGGTAAAACAGGCGAAGCCTGGCGGCGCCAAAGGGGCCGGGGACCGTCTCATCCAGGATGGGGTCGATTTCAGGGGCGCCTTCGTTCCACCATTCGCGGGCCTTGAGATAACGCCGCCGGGCCCCTTCGATGCCGCCACCGGTTGGGCCCAGGTTTTGGGATATCTCATCGGCGCGTTCCAGGGCCGCCTTCATTTGTGGGTTGATCAGGTGGCACCTTCCTTGAGAATGGCCTGGACTTCGGGCCAGGCCTTGGCCCCATTAGTGTTCATGTCTTCCAATAAATCCGCCGGCAGATATTCGAACAGGGCCGGCTGAAAGCTGGGCCGCGCCTTGATGCGGGCCAGCCAATCGCTCACCCGGGGACGGTTTTCCTCCCACAGGCCCGACATTTTAAGCATCTCGAGCCGCATGAGGTAAGGCGTGGCGCCCGTGTCGGCCAGGGAATAGGCATCACCCGCCAGCCAGTCCGTCTCGCCCAATTGTTCTTCCATGCGGGCAGTAAACTTATCGAAGGCGAAAATGGCGTTTCTGCCGTCTTCGCATTGCAGCCCGTCTTCCACCCAGCGCCGCTTGCGGGCCCGCTTGGCCGGGTCTTTTCCGGCGTCCAGAAATGCCTGCAAATCCCCATCGGGCAGACGCAAAACCGTGTGGCGGTGCGACGAACAAAAGGTCAGGGCCCCCACCGCGCCCGAATGCAGATCCTCATCCACCGATTTGGTCCAGATGCGCATGCGGGCCCGTTCCAGGGGGGCGCCGGGTTTAAGGGGCGGATCGGGAAAAACGTCATCCAGATATTCACAGATGATGGTGGATTCCCGGACAACCTGGCCGTCATGGACCAGCGTGGGCACCACATGTTTGGGGTTGAGTTTGAGATAGGCCGGATCGAACTGATCGCCCTTCAGGATATCAATGTAATGTCCCTGCCAGGAGAGCCCTTTTTCCTCCAGGCAGAGCCGCACCTTGGCGGCGCAGACCGACGATCCGTGATGATAAAGTTCCAGCATGGCTTTGCTCCCCTTATTGCAGGCTCTCAATGAAGCCCTTAACGGCACCATTGAAGGCTTCCGGCTGTTCTCGGAAGCAATGGTGGCCGGTCCGGTTGAGCACATGCATGTATGAGCGGCGCTTAGTTGCCGCCAGGATATCAAACAGGGCCTGGCCCCGGTCCAGGGCCGCCGTCGGATCGTTATAGCCCCAGATCACCAGCGTCGGGCGGCGCATGCCCTGCTCGCGCAACTCGCCCAATGTCTGGGCACGCTGACCGTATAGCTGAGGATTGAAGACCGTGGATTTAAGGTCTTCCTCGATCATTTTCCGCACGCATTCACGGTATTTGGGCAAGGCCGCGACGGCCTCTACCGCGTCCAGCAATTCATCAGTGATGTGCTCAGTACTGTAGGCGTAGCGTTCATAGATCCAGCGCTGGCATTCCCGGCTGAGCAGTGGCGTTGGCGGATTTGCCAGCACCACGGCGTTGAGCTCGATGCCGGGCGCCAGGGTGCCGCTATCGACGATGATGGTCGACTTAATCTTGTCGCCATGTTCCATGGTCAGGCGCGTGGCGAGGTAGCCGCCCCTGGAATGGCCCACCACATGCACCTGTTTCAGGCCCAGGGTTTCGATCAGCCCGTTCATATGCTGGATTACCGCATGCATGGTATATTCTTCATCGCTTTTTGGGTTTCCCGTATGACCCTGGCCCAGCTTGTCGGGTGCTATGACATGGAAGTCCCGGGTGAGGCCGGCGAAATTACGCTCCCAGATGGCCGCCGATGTGGAGGCCTCGGCGCTGCCCATATCACCGCCATAGATGAGCAACACGGTCTCCCCCTTGCCTTGTTCGAAATAGCGCGTATCCACGCCATCCACATCCACCCATTTTTCATCGCCATAGACATGTTTGGTTTCTCCCTGCCCAGCCTGATAGTTTGGAAACTGGCATAATAAATTTGACCGCGCAACGTACCCATGTAATGGAGAGTTGGGATGACCCAGACCTATCAGCGACCCGCACCCTTTGACTGGCCGGATGGCGCACGCATCGGATTTAGCGTGACCTACGCCTTCGAGGCCTTCAAATATGCCAGCCAGATCAAGCTGGAAAGGGCCAAGCCGGGGACCGAGGATCATTTCTCGCTTTCTTATGGCGAATATGGCGCCAAGGCGGGCACTTGGCGCACCTTCGACCTTTTGGAGGATTACGGTCTGAAAGCCACCTTCGATATTTCGGGCGCCACCTGCGAGCGCCATCCTCATATCATCCGGGAAATGCACGAACGCGGCCACGAGGTGGCGGGCCATGGCTGGGTCAATGATGATTTCGCCGATGATGGTGACCCGGAAGGGGAATACCGGGTCAAGAAGGCGACCACGGAAGCCATCGAAAACCTGACCGTGAGCGGCCTGTCGGCTGGGCCAGCCCGGCCAATCTGCGGTCAGACAATACGCTGTCCTTCCAGGCCCGGCTGGGGCTGATTTGGAATGCCGACGATGCCAGCGGTGATCTGCCATTCATTCAAGAGGCCGAAGGCGAAAAAATCGTCATCCTGCCCAAGGTCAATCTGCCCAGCAACGATCTGGTCGTCTATGTCTTCCCCAAGAACCCCCCCGGCATGTTTTTTGACTTTTTCAAGGACACCTTTGATCTGCTCTACAAAGAAGGGGGGGCGGGCTCACCCAAATGGGCGGAAGTGGTGCTCCACACCCACGTCGCCGGCCGCCCACATTGGTGCCGGCCTTGCGGAGAATATTTGAATATGTGCAGGGCCATGAAGGCGTGCATTACGCCAGGCGGCGTGATGTGGCCGAGTGGGTATTAGAGCGGGACGCGTGAGGAACTTTACCCGCCGCATCTTGCTTGAATCACCCAATGTGCGGGGCATCTTGCTGGCCGTGGCCAATGGGTTTTTGCTGGCCGTCGCCAGCGCCATCGGCAAGCAAGTGACCCAGGAATTGTCGCCCTTCGAGGTCGCCTTTATCCGCTCCACCTTTATGCTCATGGCCATGCTGCCCTGGCTTTTCCGGGTCGGGTTGCGCCACCTCAAAACCCGCTACCCCGGCCTTCAGATCATCCGCTCCGGGGTCAGCGCCGTCGCCATTTTGCTCTGGTTTTGGGCTCTGCAAACCGTGCCCCTGGCCGATATCGCGGCCCTCGAATTTCTCTCGCCTCTTTGGGTGCTGGCCGGGGCCATTTTGTTTCTGGGCGAGAAGTCCCGCCTCTGGCGCTGGGCGGCGCTGGGCGTGGGTTTCGCCGGCACCATGGTCATCTTGCGCCCGGGCTTCGCCGAAGTGTCCATCGGCGCGCTGGCCGTGGTGGCTTCCACCTTTTGTTTCGCCGCTAACCGCCTGATATCGAAATTCCTGGTGCACACCGAATCACCCACCACGGTCATAGCCTGGCGCACTGCATTGTTGATTGTGTTCATGATCGGCCCGGCGCTCTGGGTCTGGGAGTGGCCTTCGCTGGCCGCCTGGGGATGGCTGGTGTTGTTGGGCGTGTTGGGGGCGGTCAGTCAGTTCACCACCATCTGGGCCATCAAGCTGGCCGATTTCGGCGCCATCGAGCCGGTGAGCTTTTTGCGTCTGGTCTGGGCCGCCCTTTTGGGCCTGGCCATTTTTTCCGAAATCCCCAGCGTCTTTACCCTGCTGGGCGGCGCCATCGTGATCGGCAGCGTGATTTATGTGGCGAGGCGAGAGCGCCTGGAGGCCGGCCCGGAGCAGGTTCCATCGGGCGGCTGAATGGGATAGAAAACAGCTATTGGCAAAGGAGAAACTCATGGCAAAGAAGATCGAACATATTCATTGGCTCGACGCGCCCGATTTGTGGATGCCCTATACGCCGGTGATCAAGGCGACGGGGGGCTCGACGGTGTATTTCGCGGGCGTCACGGCGGCGCCTGTTTACCACCACCATCCCCACCGGCCCGGGGAATTCGATAATATGCCGGGCGACATGGAAGGCCAGGCAAGGGCGGCGGTCGAAAATCTGAACAAGGGTCTGCAAGCCGTCAACGCCACGGTGTTCGACATCGTCACCGCCAGCTTCTATCTGACCGATTTTTCCGACCAGCCCGGCTTTTACACGGTTTGGAACGAATATCTGGGTGACGCCACACCGGCCACCACCATGGTCAAGGTCCAGCAACTGGCCACCGACCCGCGCTGCCTGATCGAAATCAACGCCATTGCGGTGGTGGATTAGGGATCAATCCGCCCCAGGCCGGGTGCAAATCCATGCATACGCTCCCAACCGGTTTCGGTGATGCGGATCATCTCGCCGGTCTGTACGCCCGCCTGGTGATCGGTGGTGATGATGTTGGGCTGCACTACCAGGCACATGCCGGCTTCCAGGGTCATGTCCGGGGTGGGTTCGTTCATGCGGCTTTTGCAGCCCAGAATGGGCGGCAGATAGCCGCCACCGTAGCCATGCACCAGATCGTCCCAGATGGAGAAACCTGCGTCTTCGATGAGTGAGGATGCCTCAATGATTTCTTCCGGCCGGGTGCCCGGTTTGAGGGTGGCGCAAATGGCATCGAAGGCGGCATCGGCCACATCATGCAGGTCACGGTATAGGGGCGTTGGATCGGCGCCGATGGTGAAGGTGCGTAAGACCTGCCCCCCATAATCCCAAAAATTGGCGCTGATTTCGCAAAACAGCACATCGCCCTTACCCACCGGCCGGGTGGAGGTGAATTGGCGGGGCACACAGCAATCGGGGTTGCTCATATCCGTGATCCCCATGAAATGGATCAGGTTCACGGCCCCGTCCGGTACATAGGCCCGCTCGATCAGGTTGCCCAACTCCCGCTCGGTCATACCTAATTGTAAGCCTTCGGGCAGGGCGGCCACCCCCAGATCGGAAAAAAGGGCACCGATGCGCAGCCGGTCAAGCTCCTCGTCCGATTTGACCAGGCGCAGGCGCCCGTAATCCCGGCCCAAATCCACCAGCTCGCCGGCTTTTCCAGCCAGCATGGCATGCTGATTGACGGAGAAGTTTCCGAGAACGCCTAAAGGACCGTCAAAGGCGCCGCGGTGCTCCAATTCCTCCAGGGCCGTATCCAGCGTATTGACCCCGCCCCATTCGACGCCGCATTTGTAGGCCAGTTCCCGGGCGTGGGGCAGGTGGTTGTAATATTGCACATAAAGTTTGGGCAATTCCCCCGCCGATATAAGCAAGATGGCTTCGGTGGTGACCGGCCAGGCGCTCAGCCACTGGATGCCGGCCCCCGCCCAATAATTGCCGCGCAACAGGGCGTGACGGCAGCCACGGGCTTCCATGGCCGCACCGAAGGCTCCCCGCCGGCGTTCCATTTCGCCGTCCGTAAACCGTGGATAGGTCTGATCCACGATCCGTTGCAGATGCTCTGGAAACTGGCTCATGACCTGTCCTTTTTTCAGCCTCGCATTTTGCTCGATGAATTGACCGTGGCATGGAGGTTCTTGGCGAAATCATTGGCCGCCGGTGTATCCATGGTGATGGCCGAGCGGGCATATTCCTTGACCGCCATGACGGCGGGCATGGGCGCCTTTTTGAGCGCGGTGATCAGGTTTTCCACTTCGCTTTCCAGATCGGCCAGGGACACCACATCGCTGACGATGCCAAACGACAGCGCGCGTTCGGCTGAAAGCATTTTGGTGGAATAGGTGATGTACATGACTGCTTTTCTGGGCACACGGTCGACCAGAGCGGACATGGCCATGGTGGGCATAATATTATGCCCCATTTCCGGGAGCTGAAAGCGCGCATGATCGGCGGCGATGGTGATGTCGCAAAGGGCCGCCAATGCGCAACCGAAGCCCAGCGCGTCACCTTGCGCGACGCCGATCACCGGAACTTTTGAGCCACGGAAGGCGGCATAGGCATCGAAGACCACCTCGTTGGAATTGCGCAGATCATAGGCCTCGGGGGCGGCCGCTTCGCGGCTGCCCATACCGGCCCGGCCCAGGCAGAAATGATCGCCCTGGCCTCTGAATACAATGGCCCGTGAATCCTTCGATGCCTCATTGACCAACTGGGCGAATTCGGCGCCCATTTCGTCGGTGAAGCGATTGCCGTTATCGCCGTGATTGACGGTCAAGGTGGTGATGTCGTCGTCCCGTTCCACAATAAAATCGTCTGACATGATATTTCCTTTCGGCTTTCCAATTATTGCAGAGAAAATTCGCCGTTTTCCAATCGTTGCATCTGGCCCTGTTCGCGGAGCTCGTCCAGCTCCAGAGCTATTTCCCGGCCGTCCTGGCTGCCCAGCACTTCCATGATCTCGGCGAAAAATTTAGGCCCAGCCTCAAGCGCCTGACGCACCGTCTGATAGCGCGCCGCCGGTTTGATTACGGGGGGCTTGGTGATCTTGAGGAGGAATTCGTCGCGCCGCTCAAAGGTAACGGTCATATCGAACCCGGCCTTGGCACCATTTTCCTGACCGTCAAGAGACGGGTCCATGGGCATGCATAGTTGGTCACTGATGATTTCCAGATTGCGGTCTGCCTGAAAGCGTGTCGCCATGGCCCATTCGAAATGATCTTCCGAATAGATATCCACATCTTCATCGACGATGAACACATGTTTGTAAAGCCGCGCTGCATCAAACACGGCCTTGATGGCGGCCCTGGCCTGGCCCGGCTCGCTCTGGCGGATACTGATGCGCAGATGCTGGCCTTCACCGGTGGACAGCATGGCCCGGATTCCCACCACCTCGATCCCCATGGAGGCCAGAATACCGCTGATCCTGGCTTCCGTGATGATCGCAGTGAGGTTCGTAGACTCGGCCATTTGCAGCGCAACGCCGCAGCCATGCAACAGGGTCTGGTGCAGGGGGTCGTTGCGCATGGTGATGGCCGTAACATGATAGATTGGGTCCAGATGCATGGGCCCGTAATAGCCCATATATTCGCCAAAGGGCCCTTCGGGCTGGATATAGCCGGTCTCTTCCAGATATCCCTCGATGATTATCTCCGCATCGGCCGGAACGCGTAGATCGTTGCTCACCGCCTTGACCATGGGTACGGGCTCGCCGCGCAATGTACCCAGGAGTGTGTCCTCGTCCGTCGGCATCTTCATGCAGGCAGCCATGAAATCCAGGGTGTGGGAACCGACCGTGAAATTGACCGTCAATGGCTCGCCCCGCTCCACGCAGCCTTTGTAAATCTCACGCAGGTCCGATGGCGCCGTCACATTGGTCATGGCTTCATGGCGGCCCCGCAAGCTGAGCCGCCGGCAGCCTACATTGGTCCGCCCGGTTTGGGGATCGACCGAGAAATCGATGGCCGAGGAAATATAAGTGCCGCCATCGAACTGGTGCTGAGGATGGAAGGGAAGCTTGGAAAGATCGGCCTCATCGCCTTCCAGGACCACCTGTTGGACCGGCGCCTCGTCGCGGGTGACTTCCTGGATCGGTTGGGGGTTGCCAAGGCGCGATTGCAGCTCGCCCACCAGTTCATCAGGTGCCACGCCGAAGGCGGCGGCGACGCGGGACCGGCTGCCGGCGACGCTGCCGACCATTTCCACCTGCTCTGGGCCAGCCTTGCGGAACAGCACGGCCTTGGAGGAATTCTCGATGATGGTGCTCAGATCGGAGAGGGCAACGGGCTCGTCATGCACCTCCACCTCACCCATCTCGATGAGCCGCTCAACCAGAGGCCGCAGGCGGAATTTTTCCATATCTATGCCGGTATCCGTGCTCATGTCGGGTTTCCTCAAGCTAACTGCATATTCAACAAATGTTCGGCATTGCCGCAAAAGACCTTTTGCTTTTCGGCCTCATTCAGCCCCAATTGGTGGATCACGCCGGCAAGGCCGGGGATCGAATTGAAGGGCGCGTCACTGGCGAACAAGGTGTGTTCGACACCGAAGAAATCGAGCCCGCATTTGGTCCCGCTTAACGGGCCGGACAAGGCCGTATCGCCATAAAACATTTTGAAATATTCGATATGGGGACGTTTCAGGCTGGGCAGGATGTGGGACAGATCCTCTTCGCTGGTTTTGGCGCCCAAATCCGCCAGCCCGCCATCCACCCGTCCTTCGAAATAGGGAACCATGCCGCCCAGATGGTGGGTGATGATCTTCAATTCAGGATAGCGGTCGAACAGGCCGCAAAGCGCCAGCCTGGCCATGGCCACGGAGGTTTCATATGGCCAGCCGAAGACCCACCACATTTCCAGGCGGCCGTTTTTTTCCGTGGCATAATCGCTGACCTCGGCGGTGCGCGACGGGTGCAGCCAGATGGGCAGATCATGGGCCGCCATGGCGGCGAAGATGGGTTCGAATTCCGGATCGTCCAGGGGCTTGCCACAGACATCGGTGTAAATCTGTACGCCACGCGCCCCCAATTCGCCGATGGCATAATCGATTTCGGCCAGGGCCGCATCAACATCGCGCATGGGCAGGGCCGCGACGAAGACCGGGAAGCGGTCCCCATGTCCGTCCACCAGTTCGGCCATGGTTTCGTTGCCGAGGCGGGTCATTTCGGCGCCCAGTTCTGGCGGGGTGATGTTATCCAGGGGTGGATTGGGCAGGGAAAGGATTTGACAATAATCCCCCAGATCGTCTCCCAACTCGTCCATGGTCCTGAGCCTGGCATCCAGATCATAGAGCGGCGGCATCTGGCGCATGCTGGCGAAGATGCCCCCCAAATGGGGCGCGGCCTTCTCCATGGCTTCGAAAAAGCGCTGGGGGAAAATATGGGTGAAGATGTCGACGATCATCAGCGGATGTTCAAAAGCTTGACCGCATTGCCACCCAAAATCATGTTTTGGGCCTTTTTCGAAATGCCCTTGGCTTTCTTGATGAAGGCCACTGGTTTGTCCTCGCCGATGGGATAATCGGCCCCCATGACGATGTTGGACGGCCCCACTTTTTGCACCAGGAATTCAAGCATGTCGCGGTTATAAAAGGCCGTGTCGTAAGAGAATCCCTTGAGATATTCCGTCGGGCTCTTCTTGATAGTATAGGCGTCGGGCTTGTCATAGAAATTGCGGTCCGCCCGGCCAGTATAAAATGGCAGGAAGCCGCCGCCATGGGCGACGCACACTTTAAGTTTGGGATGGCGGTCCATGATCCCTTCGTAAATGAGCGAGGATATGGCTACTGCCTCCTCGATGGGCTGGCCCAGGCTGTTCCACAAAAGATGCTTGCCGAAGCGGGGATGGACGAAACCGGCGGGATGAACGAAGACCGGGATATCCAGCGCCTCGGCCTTAGCCCAGAAGCGGTTCAGTTTCTTGTCGCCCAGCTCCACGCCATCAATATTCGTGCCGATCTGCACGCCCCGGAGCCCCAGCTTGTTGACCATGCGGTCCAATTCGCGCACGGCACGGCCAACATCTTGCAAGGGGACCATGCCGAGGCCCAGGAACCGGTCTGGGTCCTGGCCGACCACTTCGGCCAGCCGGTCATTACCGATGCGGGCGACCTCCAAGCCCAGCTTGCCGTCCGCCCAATAGCAGAACTGGGCCACATGGCCGCTGATCACATGAATATCCATACCCATGGCATCCATGTCGCCGTAGCGTTTGGCCAGCCGGTCCGCGCCCTTTCTCGGATGTTTGGCACGGTGATGCTTGGCGCCCTTGCGGTAGCCTTCGATCAATTGATATTCGGGGGCTGTGGCGGGCCGTTTTTTTTGCACGATATCGGCGATATCACGGACCATGATATGGGTATGGAAATCCACCACCAGCGGTCCGCTCCGGCGTTTTATCTTGGCGGGTGCCTTGCGTTTTGCCGGCGCGGATTTTATTACTTTTGCTGCTTTGGCCAAAAAAATCTCCCTGATTAAAGGAGCCGGTCCAATGGCTCTCTTTCGATTGACCAAGTTGCCCAATCCTCGAACGAACGGCAGGCACTGTCAAGCCGCGCTGGCGTCTTTTCAAACCCGGAGTCATTGCCTAGACTCAGGACGGTATTTTTCCCAGTTTCCGGAAAGGCGGCTTTTTTCATGACCAATTTGCTCATTCTTCTAAGAATGCCCCAACAAGTGCGCGATCAGTATCTCGACGGCATCAGCCAGGCCCATCCCGATTTGGGCATCACTTTGGTCGAGGACCCGGACAAGTTGGATCCTCATCTTTCCGAGACCGATATCCTCGTCGCCTTCGGCGCCCATATGGTTGAGGATGCTTTGCGCGATGCGCCTAAGTTGAAATGGATCCAGGCGATGGGTACGGGCGTCGATGGTCTGGCCGATCAGCCTTCCTTGCGCGACGATGTGATCTTGACCAACATCCGGGGTATTCACGGACCGCCTTGTTCCGAACTGACCATCATGCTCATGCTGGCGCTAAGCCGCGATTATCGGCGCACGCTTGAAAATCAGAAGGCCGGCAGTTGGGGCCGCTGGCCCAACAAGCTGCTGGACCGGAAACGTGTGGGTTTGCTGGGGTTGGGGCTGATTGCCGAGGCGCTGGCCCCCATGCTTAAGGCCTTCAATATGGAGACCGTCGGCATCACCGAATCCGGCCGCACGGTTCCTGGCATTGATGAGGTGCGAAAGCGGAGCGAATTGGCCGAAGTGGTGGCTGATCTGGATTATCTGGTGGTGCTGGTGCCCCTGGACGAGACCACCGAAAATATCGTCGATGGGGCCATTCTGAAAGCCATGAAGCCCAGCGCCTACCTGATCAATATCGCCCGGGGCGGCGTGCTGGACGAAGATGCCCTGGTCGAAGCTCTGGATGCCGGTGAAATCGCCGGCGCCGCACTCGATGTGTTCCGCGAAGAGCCCCTGCCACCCGATCACCGGCTTTGGCAACATGACAAGATTCTGGTCACCCCCCATATGGCGGGCTTTAATGACGGCTATGCCGATCAGGCGCTGGATGTGATCAACGAAAATATCCGGCTTTTCCTGGCCGGCGAGACGGACAAAATGATTAATCTGGTGGAGTAACTGACATGGCCGACAAAACCATCCTGACCTGCGCCGTGACCGGATCGGTCACCCCACCCACCAAGCATGAAGGCCTGCCCATCACGCCCGCCGAGATCGCCGCTTCGGCCATCGAGGCGGCCCATGCGGGCGCGGCGGTCGTCCATATCCATGTGCGCGATCCGGAAACCGGAAAGCCCAGCCTGGAATTCGACTATTACCGCGAAGTGGTGGAACGCATCCGCGAAGATGGCGTCGATGTGCTGATCAACCTGACCACCGGCCCCGGCGCGCGCTTTATTCCCAGCGATGACGATCCGGAGGTGGGCGCCGAAGGGACCGCCTTCAAGACGCCAGAATTCCGCGCGCGCCATGTGGTGGAACTCAAGCCCGAGCTTTGCAGCCTGGATTACGGGTCCATGAATTTCGGTGATTTCGTGTTTATGAACACGCCGGTGCATCTGGAAAAAATGGCCATCGCGGTGCGTGACGCAGGCGTCAAGCCCGAGCTCGAAGTCTTCGATACGGGCCATTTGCGCCTTGCCAAGAAAATGCTGGCCGACGGCATTCTGGATCAGCCGGCCATGTTCCAGATTTGCCTGGGCATCCCCTGGGGCGCCGAGCAGACTTCGGAAACCATGCTGTTCATGCGCGATCAAATCCCGGAAGGCTCTCAATGGGCCGGTTTCGGCATCGGGGCGGGGGAATTTCCCATGCTTGCCCAAGCTGCTCTTCTGGGCGGTCATGTGCGCGTAGGCATGGAGGATAATCTGTACCTGGACAAGGGTGTGCCCGCCCCCTGCAATGCGGCCCTGGTGGAAAAAGGCGTCAATATCGTACGCACCATGGGCCGTGAAGTCGCCAGCCCGGACGATGCGCGGGCGATTTTGGGATTGGCCTAGAAAATGATTTGTCTAAATGGGTACACCATTTTTTTTATGACTTGGCGCAATAAAATACCGCCGCCGATCGTCAAATCCAGATAGTCGCAGCGCGTGGGGGTGCCCTACTTTTTCTCTACTGCTTTTCCCCAGTTTAGGTCACATACCCATAGAAAGGATTCCCAAACGGGCTGATTTGTGATTCAAGA
>CAZBQG010000126.1:0-12542 GCA_964493945.1 uncultured Rhodospirillaceae bacterium | reverse complement strand
GAATTCACGCGCTGTCTCCCGGGATATGGACCCGGGCGGAGTGTCGGGGATCGGGGCCGGTAAGGCTATCCGTTTCTTGCTAGTTGATTTATGAGTATGGAACGCTCTGGAGGAAAAGCGAGGGTGGCCTTGGTGCCGGCACCGGGTTGGCTTTCCAGAGCCAGACTTCCGCCATGCAATTCGATCAGCGAGAGGACGATGGGAATGCCCAGGCCCGTACCCTGAAAATCCCTTTTGTAGACATTTTTCGCCTGGCCAAATGGCGCCATAACCATGGGCATGTCTTCGGGGGCGATACACACGCCATCATCCTCCACGCTTAGTGTAATTCCGCCATCCGGGGCCAGATTGGCGCCGACGCGGATGGTCCCACCGCCGGAGGTGAAGGAGACCGAATTGCTGAGCAGGTTCGCCAACATCTGATGGACCAATTTCTGATTGGCTCTGAGCAGGGGCAGATCCGGCGCCAGTTCGGTCTTTGCCGTCAATCCCTTCGCCCTCAGCCCTTCGCCCTGCGTGTGGAGTGCGGCGCCCAACAATTCACCCATATCCAAGTCCTGATCCTCCAGGGTCATCTTGCCCGCCTCGATCTTTGACAGATCCAGGATATCGTTGATCAAGCCAAGAAGATGGCGCCCACTCTGATAAATATCTTTGGCGTAATCCGCATACTTCACGCTCGCTCCGGGGCCGAGGATCTGGTCCTTGATAACTTCAGCGAAACCGATGACCGCATTCAGGGGAGAGCGGAGTTCGTGGCTCATGCTGGCCAGGAAATCGGATTTGGCCCGGTTGGCTTCCTCCGCGTCATCCTTGGCTTGGATCAGATCCGTTTCCCGGCTTTTGATCTCCTCGATCCAGGCGGTTTCATCCACCACGGTGCCCCGATAGCCCTGGAAATCACCTTTTTCATCCTGGAAAGGTTGGCCGTTGACGCGGATATGCATGGTAGAGCCATCTTCCCCAACACGGGAATAACGGAAATCACGAATAGGACTATGCGCTTCAAAAAGATTACGAAGTTCCTCCATCTCCTCGGCCAAGGAATCTTGCGGGTTAAGTTCCCATCTGGTTTTCCCCAGCAGTTTTCCCGTGCCAAGTTGTGGGGTGCCGGGTTCGTGGGCGAAAAATAGGTATATTTGTGGTCCTGGTTGGTCTCCCAGAATCGGTCAGAAGCCGAAGCCGCGAAATCCTGGAAACGTTGCTCGCTTTCACGCAATGCGGCTTCCATCGCCAGCCGATCAGTCACGTCTTCGCGGATGCAAACCGTCCCCCCTTGCGGAGTCCGGATATAAGTCATGGCCTGGCATTGTCCGCTTTTGAACCGGGTTATGGTTGGCAGCTTGAGTTTCCAGTAATTGTCCAGGCGGTCAGTGATCCATTGGGCCTCTTCGCCGGAGGAAATTTCCACCTGCCCACCCGCCACTATGGCGCGGATCAGAGCCTCGTAATTCATTCCGAGAACCTGGGTGTGGGGTGGCAAACCGTATTTTCCGACAATATCGCAGTTGGTTATAACCAACCGCTCGTCCTGATCGTAAAGCGAAAAATCAACCGAGAGGCTGTTTATCGCATCGATCAGAAGCCTATGGGAGTGGCTAACTTCCTCGCCAGATCTAACCGCCGGTAGCCCCGACATAAATTTGGATTCCTGAGTAACACTTTTAATGGATATAAGTTATATGGGTCTGGGAAGCAGAAAATTAAAGCTGAAACCGAAAAAATTACAATCAGCCTTTTGGGCTTTTTCAGCCGGCCAGTTCGCGTGACCGTTGGGTGGCGCGGGCGACTGCCTGGCGCATGAGGGGGCCCAAACCATCCTCACCCATCAAAATTTGCAGTGCCGCATGGGTGGTGCCGCCGGGGCTTGTGACATTCTGGCGCAATTCCTCAGGCGATTCGCTGGCTAGGTGCAAAAGTTCGCCCGAACCCGCGATGGTGGCGCGGGCCAGTTTTTGGGCGAGCCCGGCGGGCAGGCCCACCGCTTCGCCGGCGGCACCCAGGCATTCGGCAAGCAGGAATACATAGGCCGGACCACTGCCTGAAACGGCGGTCACGGCGTCCATCAATGCTTCGTCTTCAATCCAGCTGGCTTCGCCCACGGCCTCCATGAGACCGGAGCAGACCTTTTTGGCTTCGTCCTTGACCGCTTGATTGGCGCAGAGCACCGATATGCCCCGCCCGACGGCAGCCGGTGTGTTTGGCATGACCCGGACGACAGCCACTTCGCCCCCATCGCCCAGCTTGTCCACAAAATAGGCGATGGGCCGGCCCGCCGCGATGGACATGACCACCGCGCCTGCCTGGGCCAGTGCGCCATAGGCGGGCACTACCTCATCCATGGCCTGGGGCTTGACCGCAAAAACGAGGGTTGCCGGGGCGAAGTCCTTGGCCAGTTGGGTCTGATCTTCGTGGCAGGCCACACCCAGCGCCCGGCATCGCGTGCGTGCCTCTTCATGGGGCTCGACCACCTGGATCAGGGCCCCGTCCATGCCTTGTTTGAGCCAGCCTTCGAGAAGAGCGCCGCCCATCTTGCCGCAACCAACCAGCAGCAGGCCTTCAGCCATGATTTTTCAAGCCTCCCCCACCGGCTCGATCATGGCCGCATCCAGGGCTTCTTCGGCTGATTTGCCGGCCCAGAGCACATATTGGAAGGCGGGATAAAAGCGTTCGCATTCGGCGATGGCGATATCCAGAAGGTCCCGCACCTGGGTCTCGGTCAGGGGTGGTGCGCCGCGCATCAGTACAGCATGGCGGAACATGGGCAGGCCTTCGGGTTCCCAGATGCCGAAATGGCCGAGCCACACCCGGTCATTGGCCAGGGCAAGCAAATCCCTGGCCTCGTGGCGCTTTTTGTCGGGCACCCTGGCATCGAAGGCACAGGTGAAATGGACAGCGTTGAAATCACCTGCCCAGGTGAAATGAAGGGAATAATCGCACCATTGACCCCTGAATTGCGCGCTGAGATCATCGTCGCAGCCCCGCTGGAATTGCCATCCCTGGCTGGTCAGGGCTTGTTCAACCGGATCCAGCGGATGAATTTCAGGCGTGGAAAAACTGGCCGCCAACCGCCCCATGGATCAAGCCCCGCCTATTGAGAAACCCGGGAATGAGAAATCCAGAAATATCAACATTTTGTGTTTTTCATGCACCCCATCTACAAATTGTAGCCTGCCAGATGGTGTGGCCGGGTGCAAGCCGTAACTTGGAGTTATCCTCAGCTTTTTATCTTTTTTCCCGATTTAGCGGGTTTCGCAGCGGCGGGCTTTTTGCTGGCGGCGGATTTGGTGCCTTTCAATTTGGCTTCCAGCTTGGCGATGCGTTTTTCCAGTTTTTCGTTTTCGGCCCTCGCCTTGGCGGCCATGTCGCGGGCGGCTTCGAATTCTTCCCGGCGCACCAGGTCCAATTCCCCCATGATCCGTTCGATGCGCTGGCGCACCAGGCTTTCGATTTCGTCCTTGATACCGCTGACCGTACCCGCCGCGCCGCCGGCCATGCGGGCCAGATCGTCTAAAATCCAATTGCGCGTCTGCATGTCTCTATCCTTTTTTTCCGGTTGAGCGGGCATTATGGGGTGCCGAGCGTGGCGAAAGCAACCGGTGGGTAACTTGCCCAGGCCATTGGGGCGGCCTATAAGGATCGGAGTTGGGAAAATCCCCGGACAGGGACCCGCCGCCATGATCTTGGTTACCGGTGCCGCCGGTTTTATCGGCTCTAATCTGATTGCCGCCTTGGACCAGCCGGGCGCCGGGCGCCTCGTTGCGTGCGATCTGCTGGGCGACGGAGATAAATGGCGCAACCTGGCCAAACACCGTATCAGCGAAATCGTCGCGCCTGAGGATTTGTTCGATTTTCTGGCCGGCAACGCCCATGACCTGGAATGCATCTACCATCTGGGGGCCATTTCCTCGACCACCGAGACCGATGTGGATTTGATCATGCGGGTCAATGTCCGGCTCTCGCAAGATATCTGGAAATGGTGTGCTCAGCATGAGGTGCCTTTGATTTATGCCTCATCGGCCGCCACTTACGGCGATGGGGAGGCCGGCTTCGGGGACGATCCCGCGCCCGGAGCTTTGGCCCGGCTCAGCCCGCTCAACCCCTATGGCTGGTCGAAACATCTGTTTGATTGCTGGGTCATGGATCAATTGGCGGCGGGGGAAAAGGCGCCGGCGCAATGGGCCGGGCTTAAATTCTTCAATGTTTATGGCCCCAACGAATATCACAAAGGTGCCCAGCAAAGCGTCGTCCCCCAGCTTTTCTCCCAGATCATGGAAACCGGCCGGGCCAGACTGTTCAAATCCCATCACCCGGATTACGGTGACGGGCAGCAAATGAGGGATTTCATCTGGATCGGTGATTGCGTCCGAATCATGCTTTGGCTGGCCCAAAATCCCAAGGTTAGCGGGCTGTTCAATTGCGGCACGGGAGAATCCAGGACTTTTGAAAATTTGGCCAAGACCGTTTTCGCCGCCCTTGGGCGCGAGCCGGAGATCGATTTCATTCCGACGCCCGGAACACTCCGCGACAAGTATCAATATTTCACCCAGGCCGAAATGGACCGCCTGACCGGGGCCGGCTACGGTCAGCCCTTCACCCAATTGGAGGCGGGCGTCGCCGAATATGTGGGTGAGTATCTGAACACGGATGATCCATATATCTGAACAAAGGAGCCCGGCCCAGCCAGATGTTCGCCATTTCCTTTCCCGCCATTGATCCCGTCCTCATTGAATTGGGCCCCCTGGCCATCCGCTGGTATTCGCTGTCCTTTATCGGCGGACTGATCTTCGGATGGTGGTTTCTGAAGCATTACGGCGCCCTGGCGCCCAGTGGGTGGGGCAAGGCGGAGGCGGATGATCTGCTCACCTGGATGACAGTCGGCGTGGTGCTGGGCGGGCGGCTGGGTTATGTGAGTTTTTATAATCTGGGATTTTACACTGAAAACCCCCTTTCCATTCTGGCCGTCTGGGAAGGGGGCATGTCTTTTCATGGCGGGCTGATCGGGGCCGGGCTGGCCGCCTGGTTTTTTGCGAGGCGGCGGGCCATTCCCTTTTTGCACCTGTCCGATGCCTGTTGCGTGGCGGCACCCATCGGACTTCTTTTGGGCCGGCTGGCTAATTTCATCAATGGCGAGCTTTACGGCCGGGTGGGCGACGTTCCCTGGGCCATGGTCTTTCCCCGGGGCGGTCCCCTGGCGCGCCACCCCAGCCAGCTATACGAAGCGGCGCTGGAAGGGGTTGTGCTCTTTGCCATACTCTATCTGCTGTCCAGGCGCGAAGCCATCCGCCGGCGCTTCGGTCTGCTCAGCGGCATCTATCTGATCGGCTATGGCCTGGCCCGCGCCCTGGCCGAGCTGTTCCGCGAGCCCGACGCCCATATCGGTTTCCTGAGCGGCGGCCTGACCATGGGACAGATACTGTCTTTCCCGGTTCTGGCCACGGGTCTTTATCTGATCTTCCGCCCCAGAGTGCCCAATTGAGTGCCCAATTGAACGAGTTGGCTACCCATCTTGCCCGCCGCATCGCCCAGGAGGGCCCATTGAATCTTGCCGATTATATGGGAGAGGCATTGTTTCATCCGGGCCTGGGTTATTACATGTCGGGCGATCCCCTGGGGCGGCGGGGCGATTTCATCACGGCACCCGAAATCAGCCAGGTCTTCGGCGAGCTGATCGGCCTCTGGTGCGCCGTCACCTGGCGCCAGATGGGCGCGCCTGGTGAAATCAATCTGGTGGAACTGGGACCGGGGCGGGGCACCCTCATGCGGGATGCCTTGCGCGCGGCGGGCAGCGTGGAAGGTTTCGCCGGGGCCGTCCAGCCCTATCTGATGGAAATCAGCCCCAACCTGCGGGCCATCCAAAAAGAAACTTTGGCCAACGGTTACGTCCAGCCCAAATGGGCCGATCATTTCGCGCAAATTCCGGAAGGGCCGTTGCTGGTCCTGGGCAATGAATTTTTCGATGCCCTGCCCATCCGCCAACTGGTCCGGGCCGGCAGCGGCTGGTGCGAGCGCATGGTGGATATGGATCCATCGGGTGAAGGTTTCCGCTATGGGCTTTCGCCGCCCTCGCCGCTTTGCCAGGCTCTCGTGCCGCAGGCTCTCTCCCAGGCCAAGGAAGGCGATGTGGTGGAAATCCGCCCGGCCGCCGAAGCCATCATCCAAGCCATCGCCAAAGCCATCCTGGAGGATGGCGGGGCGGCCCTGATCATCGATTACGGGCCCGGTGAAAGCGCCACCGGCGACAGTTTCCAGGCCCTCAGCCATCATCAATATTGCGACCCCCTGGCCGATCCCGGGCGGGCCGACCTGACCGCCCATCTGGATTTCCAGGGCCTCGGACGCACCGCCGAAGAGGCCGGGCTGAAACGGTTCGGCCCCCTCGGCCAGGGTGCGTTCCTCAAATCACTGGGCATAGATGAGCGCACGAACAAGCTTTGCGAAAATGCTGCGGAGGATGAGGCACAAACCCTGCGGAGTGGGTCGGACCGGCTGACCGCGCCCGGCGAAATGGGCGATTTGTTCAAAGTGCTGGCCCTGACCCACCCCGCTCAGCCACCCCCCGCCGGGTTCGAGGGATGCCCATGATCACGGCCGAACCCCTCAATGGGATTGCCGGAATCCGCCATGGGTTTTTCACCCGCCAGGGCGGCCAGAGCACCGGTATTTACCAATCCCTCAATTGCGGCTTGGGATCGGGCGACAAGGTCCAAAATGTGACCGCCAACCGGGCGCAAGCCATGGAACTGGCCGGTCTTCCAAAAGGGGCACGGCTTCATACTCTTTATCAGGTTCACTCGGCGACGGCGCTCACCGTCCGGGAGGGCTGGGAGGATGAGGCGCGCCCAGAGGCCGACGGCATGGCTACTGGCCAGGCGGGTCTTGCCTTGGGCATCGTTACCGCCGATTGCGCGCCTGTGCTGTTTGCCGATGGCGAAGCGGGCGTGGTGGGTGCGGCCCATGCCGGCTGGCGCGGCGCCCTGGATGGAATTCTGGAAGCAACCATCGGGCGCATGGTAGAACTGGGCGCCCAACCGGCCCGCATGATCGCCGCCATCGGTCCCTGCATCGCCCAGGAATCTTACGAGGTGCATGAGGATTATGCTCTGCCCTTTATGGAGAGCAACGCGGATAATTCACGCTTTTTCATCCCTGGTGCGCGGGAGGGGCGGATTTTGTTCGACTTGCCCGGCTATATCGAGAACCGGCTCAAGATCAACGGCTTGACCTGGATTGCCGGCGCGCCGGCGGACACTTATGAGGATGCCGAACGGTTTTTCAGCTATCGCCGGTCCCAACATCGGGGTGAGCCCGATTACGGGCGGCTGCTCTCGATCATCTGCCTGACCGGTTAGGAGTTCCTGATCATGCCCTATATGATCATTTTCGGTTTTCTGTTTCTTGGCGTCATGATGGTGAGTTGTGCGGTTTAAATATTCAAAATCCCTGACCGCCACCGCTTGCCTGCTCCTTCTGGCGGGCTGCGGGTCCGTGCCCCGGCCCTTCGCTCATACCCAACTGGCCCCACCCGGCCCGCTGGCCGATCTGGTCGACGGCGCCGGCATCCAGGTGCGCCCCCTGGATGGCGTGCCCGAAAAACTGGCCAATAGCCTGGCCGAAGCCTTTGCACTCAGCCTGCGCAAATCCAATATTCCGGCGACCACGGCGTCCGGGTTCAAGGCAGGCTATGTGCTAAGCGGGGTTGTGCAGGCCCGTGAAGACCCGCCGCCCGGCGCGCCCCTGGCCCAGCTGGTCTGGACGCTCCGCGACCAGGCCGGAAAATCCATCGGATCCTTTGAACAAACGGTTAAGGGCGATGCCAAGGGCTGGGCCGAGGTGGATCCCAAACTGATCGATGTCATCGCTGGCGGTCTGACCCGGCCCGTCGCCGCCCTCATCCAGGACCAAAGGCAGCCCCCGGCAAGAAAGCCGGTAAGGCGTTTGTTTATCAGGCCGGTCATTCTGGGCAGCCCGGCAGGGGTTGCCTCGCCCGAACAAGCCATCCAATTGGGCAACGCCTTGCGCCACGCCATAGGCCGGGCCGGTCTTTTGGTGGCGGAGACGGAAAGCAGCGCCGGCGCGGTGATCGAGGGAAGCCTGCAAATGGGGCCTGAAACAAAAGGTGCGCGGCGGGTTTCCATCCTGTGGCGGGCTTTACTCCCTGGCGGCGGCGAAATGGGCAAAATTCGCCAGGCCAACCGGGTGGCTGTGGAAAAAATCGAGCGTGAATGGGGCACCATCGCGCTGGCCGCGGCCGGTGGTGCCGTGGTGGGGATCAAGGATTTGCTGGCCCGGGCACCCTTGGCCGAAAAAAAACCGCCATTGATCCAAAAAAAAATAAGTAGGGGATTGAAGACCGTTTACAGTGGTTTGACCGGCTGTTAAAAGAGCGGCGCCTGACCAACCGGATATGGGGTGCCGTTTCCCGGGGCGCCCACCGGCCGGACGGGGGAGGGGCCAACCCGTATGAAAGTCCTCACCTGCAATTCCAACCGGCCCTTGGCCGAAGCCATTTCCGCCTATCTCAATCTGCCCCTGACCAGCGCCAGCGTACGCCGCTTCTCGGATATGGAGATTTTCGTCGAGATCAACGAAAATGTGCGGGGCGAGGATTTGTTCGTCATCCAGTCCACATCTTATCCGGCGAACGATAATCTGATGGAACTTCTGGTCACGCTGGATGCGCTGCGCCGGGGATCGGCCAGGCGCATCACGGCGGTTTTGCCCTATTTCGGCTATGCCCGCCAGGATAGGAAATCGGGCCCCAGGACGCCCATTTCAGCTAAATTAGTGGCCAACCTGATCACCGTCGCGGGGGCCGACAGGGTGCTGACGCTTGATCTTCATGCCGGCCAAATCCAGGGATTTTTCGATATCCCGCTGGATAATCTGTTTGCGTCTCCGGTATTCAACAAAGATATCCGGGAAGCCTATCCCGATGATCATATCATGGTGGTTTCGCCCGATGTGGGGGGCGTTGTCCGGGCCCGGGCCATCGCCAAGCGCCTGGATGCGGATCTGGCGATCATCGATAAGCGGCGGGAAAGGGCGGGCGATTCGGAAATCATGAACATCATTGGCGATGTGCAGAACCGGCGCTGCATTCTGATTGATGATATCGTCGATTCGGCGGGCACTCTTTGCAACGCTGCCACCGCCTTGATGAATGCCGGCGCCCAGTCGGTTTCGGCCTATGTGACCCACGGCGTTCTATCGGGCGGTGCCGTTGCCCGGGTGACCGCTTCGCCGATTGAAAACCTGATGATTACGGATAGCATCATGGCCACCGAAGCCGTCCGTCTGGCCCATAATATCCGCCAATTGAGCATCGCGCCCCTGATCGGCGAGGCGGTACAGCGCATCAGCGAGGAAGCTTCGGTCTCGATCCTGTTTGACTAATTCCCCATTAAGCGTTAAATGACGGCAAGTTTCGCGCCCCGCCCGGCCAGGGCTGGCGCGTTTCGTAATTAGGAGAGGAATTATGGCTGAAGGTTTCAGCTTCACCGCCCAAACCCGCGACGAAACGGGCAAGGGATCGGCCCGCGCCTTGCGGCGCCAGGGACAATTACCGGCGATCATCTACGGCAAGGAGATCGAACCCGTGCTGATCGCCTTGGATGGCAAGGAAATGGGCATCCAGATGACCCGGCCCGGCCTGTTCACCAGCGTCGTCGAGATCAAGGTGGGCGGAGACACGCACCGCGTCCTGACTCGTGAATTGCAGCAGGACCCGGTGACCGACAAGGCCATCCATGTGGATTTCCTGAAATTCAGCGCGGATACCTCGATTACCGTGGATATCCCCGTCACCTTTATCAATGAAGAAGACAGCCCGGGTCTGGCCCGGGGCGGGGTGCTCAACATCGTCCGCCGAGAAGTGGAACTGGTCTGTTCGCCGGAACATATTCCCCAGGCCCTTATTTTCGACCTGACCAATCTGGATATCGGTGCCTCCATCCATATCAGCGCAACCGAATTGCCGGAAGGCGTGTCGCTGAACACGGACCGGGACTTTACCGTCGCCACCGTCGCCGCACCGACCATCCTTGAAGTCGAGGAAGAAGAGACCGAGGAAGGCGAAGAGGGCGAAGAAGGTGAAGAAGGCGAAGAGGGCGAAGAGGGCGAAGAGGGCGCCGAAGGCGAAGGCGGCGGCGAGGAAGCCAAGGAGGGCGGCGGCAAGGAATAGCCGCCCGCTCACCCCAAAATTGGAGCCTCGGCCATGTTATTGCTGGTCGGTCTCGGAAATCCTGGATCAGAATATGCCGGCAACCGGCACAATGTGGGCTTCACGGCGGTGGAGGCCATCCACCATCGTCACGGCTTCGCCCCGTTCCGTTCCAAATTCGAGGGCGAACTGGCCGAAGGCGCCATCGGGGGTGAAAAGATTCTGTTGCTCAAACCCGCCACCTTCATGAACGAATCGGGCCGCTCCGTCGGCCAGGTCATGCGCTTTTTCAAGATCGAGCCCGCCCAGATGACCATTTTTCACGATGAATTGGATTTGGCGCCGGGCAAGCTGCGCATCAAGACCGGGGGCGGCATTGCCGGCCATAACGGGTTGCGTTCCATCCTCGGCCATGCCGGACCCGATTTCCGCCGGGTGCGCATCGGCATCGGCCATCCGGGCGATAAGGACCGGGTGACCGGTCATGTGTTGCGGGATTTCTCCAAGGCCGAACAGGACGGCGTGGAACGCCTGACCCAGGCCATGGCCGAGGCATTGCCACTGTTGCTGGCCGGCGATGAGCCCGGTTTTGCCACCCGCGCCGCCTTGATCACAAAGCCAGACCCTGAGCCAATGCCTGACGGCGGCGGGGGCTAGAGGCAAGGATGGGTTTCAATTGCGGCATCGTGGGCCTGCCCAATGTAGGCAAATCGACCCTGTTCAACGCCCTGACCGAGCGCGCCCAGGCGGAGACCGCCAATTATCCCTTCACCACCATCGAGCCCAATTCGGGCCGGGTTAATCTGCCCGATGCCAGGCTTGATGCCATCGCGGCCATGGCCAAGTCCGAAACCATCCGCCCGACCCAGATGGAATTCGTCGATATCGCCGGCCTGGTCAAGGGGGCATCGACCGGCGAAGGGCTGGGCAACCGGTTTTTAGGCAATATCCGGGAGGTGGAGGCCATCCTTCATGTGCTGCGGTGCTTCGAGGATGGCGGCGTCGCCCATGTGGAAGGCAGCATGGATCCGGTGCGCGACGCCCAAGTGGTGGAGACCGAATTGATGCTGGCCGATCTGGAAAGCCTGGAAGGGCGTCTGGAGCCCCTGGCCAAGAAGGCCCGGGCCGGCGAAAAGGAAGCCATCGAAAGCCTGCCATTGATTGAGCGCTGCCTGGAATGCCTCAGGGATGGGCGCCCGGTGCGCAATATGGAAATCGCCCCTGATGAGGTGCGGCCCGTGCGCCTGCTTCATCTGCTCACCGCCAAGCCCGTGCTTTATGTGGCCAATGTGGAAGAGGAAGCGGCGGCCACCGGCAACGATCATTCCGCCGCCGTTGAAGAATTCGCCAAATCCTCGGGCGCTTCGGCAATCTGCATCTCGGCCAATATCGAGGCGGAAATCGCCCAACTGTCAGATCAGGAAGAACGGGCCGAATTCCTGGCCAGCCTGGATCTCACGGAAAGCGGCCTCGACCGTCTGATCCATGCGGGATACGAATTGCTTGGCCTGATTACATTTTTTACCGCCGGGCCCAACGAGGCCCGCGCCTGGACCGTGGCCCGGAACACGCCGGCGGAAGTGGCGGCGGGCAATATTCACAGCGATTTTCAGCGGGGCTTCATCGCCGCCGAAACCATCGCCCATGAGGAATATTTGGCCATCGGCGGTGAACAAGCGGCCAAGGAGGCGGGCAAAATGCGGAGCGAGGGCCGCGAATACATCGTCCAGGATGGGGACATCATCCTGCTCCGCTTCAATGTGTGAAGCCACTGACAGCGGAACTATTTTTGCCTTGTTTAGAGAGGTTCAAGATTGATCCTGAGCGGAAGTTTAGAGGTTTGTGAATTTCAGCCCACCGGCACGGACCGCTCAGGTGGAAAGCAAAGAGTAGCCGTGGTCCCCTCGCCCAATTTGCTTTCCAGTTCAAAGCTTCCACCATGTAATTCGATCAAAGACTGGACAATGGAAATGCCAAGACCGGGGCCGTTGAATTGGCGGGTGTTAACATTCTTGGCCTGGCCAAATGGGCCAGAATCAGGGGTATGTCCTCTTTGGCAATGCCAACACCCGTGTCAGCGACCTTCAGGTCAATCCCGCCATCGCTATTACGCTCGGCTTGCACCGTGATGGTTCCGCCATCCTGAGTATAATCCACTGAATTGGTCAGGAGGTTGATCAACATTTGCTGGATAGCATCAGGCTGTGTGAAAACATGGATACCAAGGCCTTCGGCGCAATTATTGAATCAGAAATGCGCGGCTAATGAATTAATGTTGCGGTAATCAGTGGCTTCAAGAATCAATATTTCGTTATTTCGCTTGAGAATTAGGCTCAGGACCCATTAATTATTCATTCAGGATTTCACTTGATGATGCTTT
>CAZBQG010000125.1:0-12544 GCA_964493945.1 uncultured Rhodospirillaceae bacterium | reverse complement strand
CCATCGGTATGCGTGAATGGGCCCATCGGTGATTCTTTTTGGGAATTGGTATGAGTGACTGAATTAGCCCGCCCTGGTTAGCCCCTCAAATCTTTCAGAAACTTTGCGAAGACCCGCTCCACGGCAATGCCCAGCGCATCAATGGTGGCGCTCATGGCCGGGCCCTTGGCGGGCTCCTGGGCCCAGTAGGTGCCCTGGTGGATCAGTTTTTCGGTGGTCCGCTCGGTCAGGCTGATCTGAATTTCCACCACGGCCCTGGGCGGATCACTCATCAGGCGCTCGAAACGGATGATCTTGGCGTTGATCGCATGGTCGGGCTCAATGCGCAGCTCGGGCGTGACCACCGAACGGGCCAGTTCGGCGCCGCGTAAGTATGCGGCCAGTTTGTTCTGCAGCAATATGGTCGGCGGCTCGGTCCAGAAATGATAGTGATAGGCCTGCAACTCGCCGGACTGGCCGGGCCGGGAATAGGCAATCGGCCGGGCGCCGGTCACGCCGTCGGCGGAAAAGCGGTCAATTTGCAAGATGCCCCCCAGCCGGGCCGAGCCTTGTGCAGGGGGCTGCACTTTGAGCCGGTAGAAATGATCGGCCGGCAATTCGGGCTGGGCACAGGCGGCCAGACCCAGGGCCAGGACGATGAGTGCTGAAATCCGCCTCATTGTGCCGCCTCGTCTTTTGGCGGGGTGCCGCCCATCAACAGGCCCGGGTTTTGCCGTATCTGGCGGCTGAATTCATACATGTTGCGGGCCGCCCCTTCCAGATTCTGATTGATGCTTTCTATATGGCGGGCCACCGATTCGGCGGCGTGACGCATATCCACCACGGAGCGGTCCAGATCAAGCCGGTTATCCACCAGCATGGTGGCGATGGTCTCCAGGATGCGCTCCACCGCCTTGCGGCTTTCGCCCAGATCGCGCGAAAGCCCGACCATTTCCTTGGACGCATCCTGCATATTGGTCAAGATTGTCTCGGCGCGCTTTATGTTTGCGGGCGTGATCAGGCCCGACACTTTGTCCGCGCCCGCATCAAGTTTGGTGCTGAAGGCTTCCAGCCGGGCGATGATAGCCGGCGCCTTCAGGGTCAGCTCATGGGTCAGGGTCTGGATGTCGGTGGCGACGGCGCTCCCCTGGCCCGACAGAATATCGCCGAGCCCGCCCACCGTGCGCCCAATATTGGCCAAAAGGGGCTTGATGTCGCTTTCCGCCAGACGGCTGATATCGCCCGCCAGATCGGACATGGCGGATAAAATGTTCGCCGGCTCGCGGCTGGGGATTTGGCTGCCGGGCGCCAGGGCGCGTGGGCTGGAGCCGGCCTTGAGGCCGATGGTCACGGCCGCCAGGATGCCAGACGAGACCACCTCGGCGATGCTGTCATCGGGGATGCGCCAGCCCTGGGTGATGGACATTTCGACCCTGAAGCTGGCCGCGTTGCCTTGGCGTTGGGGTTCGATCCGTTCCACTTGGCCGATGGGAAAGCCTTCATAGAGGACGCGGGTGCCAAAATCGATGCCGCTGACATTTTTATATGTAGCGAAATAGGTGTCGGTCGGCCCGGTGCGCCCGGTCAGTAAGGCGACGGCCGCTACAAGCCCCGCGACGAAGGCGATGATGAAGGCACCCAGGATGATGTAATTGAGGCGGTTCGATTTCATGTGACACTCATATGGGCACCGATTCCCGCACCTTCATGCCGGTCAGCCGTTGCAGATATTCGTCCGGGTCCAGAAGTTCCTCTTCGGCGCGGCGGTTGAGCAGGTTCTGGATGCGCGTATTTTTGCTCGACCGCAGCTCATCGGGGGTACCGCAAAACAGGATTTCGCCCTGATCCAACACGGTCATACGGTCGGCGATGGCGAAGGCGCTGTCCAATTCGTGGGTGACGACGACGATGGACATGCCCATGGCATCCCGCAATCTGAGGATCAGCTCGTCCAGGGATTTGGCGACCACCGGGTCCAGCCCGGCGCTGGGCTCGTCGCAAAACAGAATGCGGGGGTCCATGATGATCGCCCGGCCCATGGCCGCGCGCTTGATCATGCCGCCCGAAAGTTCGGGTGGTTTCAAATCCTCGAAGCCGGCCAGATCCACCACCTGCAATTTCATGCGGGTCATGATCTGCATGGTAGCCGGGTCCAGCTTGGTATGTTCCTGGAGCGGCAGCATGATGTTTTCGGCGACGCTGAGGGATGAAAAAAGCGCGCCCGATTGAAAGGCGGCGCCGATCTTCTTGGCCAGGTCGACCCGCTCGCGGATGGACAAACCGGCCACATCCTTGCCCAGCAAGCGGATGGTGCCCGATGTGGGATATTCCAGGCTCAACAAATGGCGCAGTAATGTGCTTTTGCCCGATCCGCTGCCTCCCATGATGACCATGATTTCGCCTTCGCGCACATCGAAATCCACCCCCTTGAGGATCATGCGCTCGCCATAATGGGTGACCAGGCCACGCACTTCGATCACATTTTCCGGGGTTTCAGCCATGATCAGCGCGTCGCGATGAAGGCAAACAGCATATCGGTGATGACGATGGCCGCGATGGACTGCACCACGGCCCGGGTCGTCACCCGCCCCACCCCTTCCGCGCCGCCGCTGACCGATGCGCCATTGGCCACGCCGATGAGCGTGATCAGGACCGCGAAAATGACCGATTTGCCGAGCCCGTGCCAAAGATCATCGATGCTGAGAATTTCAATGGTCTGGCTCCAATAGGCGGCCATGGAAAGTCCCAGATCGAAGGACACGAATAACCCCGCCGCGAACAAGGCCACCAGATCGGACAGGAAAGTAAGTGCCGGGACCATGATCAGCATGGCAAAGAGGGCCGGTGCTACGAGAAACCGCACAGGGTTTATGCCCATCACCCGGAGCGCGTCGATTTCCGCATTGATCTGCATGGTGCTGAGCCGGGCGGCCAGCGCCGAGCCAGACCGCCCAGCCACCAGGATGCCGGTGATCAGGGCTGAAAATTCGCGCACCACGGAAAGGGAAATCCCCACCACGACCCTTTCTTCCGCGCCGAAAGTGGCCAGCGTGTGGATGCCCTGAATGGCCAGCATCATGCCGATGGTGGCCGATAATAAAGTAACGATGGGGATGGCGCTGATGCCCACTTCCATCATTTGGGTGGCGACGGAAGCGGTACGCACGGGCTGGCCCAGGCGGGGCCCGGCAAACAGCCAGAAAATGCTCTCACCCACCAGGCTGCCCCAATGGCCGCAGGTCTCAATGCCTTGGGCAGTACGCTGGCCGACCCTTTCTGACAGGTTGAGCGCCCCTCCGATCACCTCAAGGGGCTCCCTCTTCGATGCCTTCCCCGACGCTGTCCATGAGGGTGAAGACCTCGTCCAGGCGGGCCAGTTTTAAAACCCTGAGCGAGGCATCGCTGAGCGCCGCCAGGGCGAAATACTGCCCCGCGCCCCGGGCCGCCTGGAAGGCTTCAATCAGAGAGGCGACGCCCGATGAATCGATATAACTGACGCCCGACATATCGACCACCACGGGCTCGGCATTATTGACCCGGTCGAGAAGCACCTGGCGCGCCTGAGCCGAATTTTCCAGATCCACGTCACCCGTCAGTGCGACCACCGTTACGCCTTTTTCCTGCCGGACCGTCTGTTCCAAAATCTCCGGAATTGAACCCAGTCGAAAACATCTGGCAGTTCATCCGCGATAACTGGCTCTCAAACAGGGTGTTCAAATCATATAACGACATAGTCGATCATTCTTGCTTCGCCTGGAACCAACTCATCAATCAGCCATGGAAGATTATGTCCATCGGTATGCGTGAATGGGCCCATCGGTGATTCTTTTTGGGAATTGGTATAAGGATGTCAGGCCCATAGCCAGGCTGCCCAGACCGATCAGCCGGGCGCACGATATGCCCTTTTGCAAAAGCTGATTGCCCCACCAGTTACCAACTGCATTGGCCGCCATGGCCAAGGCCGTCAGGCCCGAAGCCAGACCAATGCCGATGCCCCGCTGTTCGACGGCAAAGGTGGGCAGCCAAGCCATCAGCCCCATCCATTGCAGGCCATAGAACAAAAATGTAAGCGACAGCAACCACGGGCCCAGACTGGTCACGGTGTTTTTCATGTCGCGCCATTTGGGCGCGTCGGCGGGATTGGCGGCGGGTGCCACCCGGGGCAGGCGCAGGCTCAGGATAAAAAGAAATGCAGCGGCCAGGGCACCGGCCAGCCACAGGCCCCGCCAGCCGAAGGGCAGCAAAAGCAAGGGAGAGATCAGAAAAGATAAGGTGATGCCCGTCGGCACCGTGATGCCCCAACTACCGACGGCGCGGGCGCGGTCGGCGGGTGCGACGGCGCGGGCGATGAGCGACGGCCCGGTCACCGCAATACCCACATATCCGACCCCTTCGATGAGCCGGGCGCCCAGCAAAGCTGTTGCGTTTCCGGCCAGGGCACCAAGCCCCGCGCCGGTGGCAACGATGGCCAGGCAGGCAACCATCTGGCGGGCATGGCCCAGCCGGTCGGCCAAGGTTCCGATCAAGATGCCAAACAGCGCGCCCACCAATGAATAAAGGGATACGACCCAGCCCGCCGTGACCAGGCTCAAATCCAGTTCGGCGCGCAATCTGGGCAAGGCCGGCAGAACCCGGCCCATGATCATGACATTGACGATACCGATGGAGATAGAGGCAGCGACCAGAGGCCAGCTTGTGCCCGGCTGGGAGGGGTTTCGGGCTTGCATTCCGGCGATGGGTTCAGGCCGGGTCCATTCCCCCCGGCCGGCGCTTCCGGTAGGCCGCGTCGATTTCATCCTCGCCAGTCTGATAGGCGACGGAGAAATCGTCAAGCGCCGCCAAGGCTCCGTCCGGGTCGCGGTCTCCGGGCAGATCGAAACTGTCAAAACCGCAGCGTTTCATGAAGAACATCTGGTCCTGGAACACATGTCCGGTGGCCCGCAATTCACCTGAGAACCTAAGACGTCTGCGCAACAGGCGGGCATGGCTGAAGGTCCGCCCATCGGCCAGGGCCGGGAATTCCAAGGCGATCAGGTCAAACCGGCCCACATTATCGGCAATCAGGCCGGGGGGCTGATCGGCCCTGAGGCTCAGGCCCAAAGGTGCGTTGTGGCTGCTTAAATCGCCATTGGCGGTGCTCCAGCGTTCATAGCTGACGATGACCGGGTGGCCCGCCGGGATGGGCTCGGAATCCTCCAAGATGCGCCAGTCATCCCCGTCGATGATTTTTCCGTCTTTAATGATCGGCATAAAGGCGCTCCTTGAAGGGCTGGGCTCCGATGCGGCGGTAGGTATCCAAGAACCGCTCATCATCCTTGCGTTCTTGCTTGTAGGTCTGGAGTAGATTCTCCACCGCATCCACCACCTTTCCGGTGGGCACGGCGGGTCCGACGATCTCGCCGATGGAGGCATCAGAGGCCGACGAGCCGCCAAGGGTGATCTGATAAAATTCCTCGCCCAGTTTTTCAACGCCCAACAGGCCGATATGGCCCACATGGTGATGGCCGCAGGCATTGATGCAGCCGGATATGTTAAGGCGCAAATCCCCGAGATCGCCGGCCCCGTTGGTCTCGTCGAAATGTTCGCTCAACCGTTCGGCCACGGGGATGGAGCGGGCCGTCGCCAGATTGCAGTAATCCAGTCCGGGGCAGCTGATGATATCGCCGAGGCGCTCGATATTGGGGCTGGCCAATTCCAGATCAGCCAGTTTTTTCCATAATTCAGCCAAATCTTTTTTGCGCACATCGCCCAGCACAAGATTTTGCCGATGGGTGACGCGGAGCGTGCCCAGGCTGTAATTCTCCGCCAGATCGGCGATGGCGTCCATCTGATCGGCGCTGGCATCTCCCGGCGGGCGGCCGATGGGTTTGAGGGAAATATTGACGATGGCGTAGCCCGCCTGCTTATGGGCCGCCACATTGCGCTTCACCCACAAGGCCAAATCCGGGTCGGCCTTGGCTTCTTCCAGCTCGGGCGCCTTTTCCGGCAATGTTTCATAAGCAGGACGTGGAAAAAAATTCGAAAGCCGTTCCAATTCGGCCCGATCCGCGAAATCCTCTTCGCTCTTGGCCAGCTCAAATTCCTCTTCGACCAATTGGCGGAACTTATCCACGCCCAAATCATGGACCAGGATCTTGATGCGTGATTTGTACAAATCGTCGCGCCGGCCTTCTAAATTATAGACCCGCAAGATGGCATGCACATAGGCCAGCAGGTCTTCCTTGGGCAGGAATTCACGCACCACCTTGGCAACGAAAGGCGTGCGGCCCAGGCCGCCGCCGACCAGGATCCTGAAGCCGGCCTGGCCCGCCTCGTTCAGGTGAAGGCGAAGGCCGATATCATGGACGCCGATGGCGGCCCGGTCTTCGGCGGCACCCGATATGGCGATCTTGAATTTGCGGGGCAGGAATGAAAATTCCGGGTGCAGCGTAATAAATTGCCGGACCAATTCGCAATAGGGCCGCACATCTTCCACCTCGTCGGCGGCCACGCCCGCATAGGGGTCGGACGTCACATTGCGGTTGCAATTGCCGCTGGTCTGGATGGCGTTCATTTCCACTTCCGTCAGATGGGCCAGAATGTCGGGCGTATCTACCAGCTTGGGCCAGTTATATTGAATGTTCTGGCGCGTCGTGAAATGGCCGTAGCCCTTGTCATATTTGCGCGCGATAAAAGCCAGCTTGCGCAATTGGACCGCCGACAAAAGCCCGTAGGGAATGGCGACCCGTAGCATATAGGCATGAAGCTGAAGATAAAGCCCGTTGCGCAGACGCAGATGGCGGAATTCGTCTTCTGGCAGTTTGCCCTCCATGCGCCTGGCCACCTGACCGCGGTACTGGTCGATCCGTTCCGAATTCAGGGTCTTGTCGATATCATCATATTGATACATGGCGATTCCTCAGACGGTCGGCCCGTCGGCCCGGATTTGTTCCCGGTAGCGGACCGGCTTGAGGCCGCCTTCGGCCTCTTCCACATCGATCAAATAGGCACCGATAACTATTTGCCTGGCCTCCGCCGCCCGGCCATTTTCCAACAGGCGATCAGCTTCGGCGCCGCTGGCCGTGGCGCCCAGTTTGAAATCAACGCTCCAGCCGCCGTCGCCGGCCAGATAAAGCACGCCGCCATCGCCAAGTCCGTTGGCCGTAACCATCTGCAAAGTCATTATTCCTCTCCCAAGACCGCCAAACCCATCCCAGGATGGGCAATGGTCTATCCCGCATGGAACGGGATTGGGTAATTTACCTGATCGCTTTGTCTTTTACATATAGTGTACATAAAAAATATTGTAAATAAAAAATAAATACATTATTTTTGTGTAAAAAATAAGGGTTATAAATATGTTTCTGACGGAGCGACGGAATATAATTGGACTGGCGTTTAAGCGGGAAAGCGGCTTGGTTTAAAATGGCGGAAAGGCAAAGCTTTGGCGACCTTGGCGCAGGCGGCGGTTATGATTTGCGGGGCTGACCCTTTGGCGAACGCGGTAGACGCGGAGGATCGTCTCAGTCAGGCCCAGATAGATGCCCGCCTGCTGGCTAGCGCCAAGCGGGGAGATGTGGCAGCCAGCCGCCAGTTGGTGGAGATGCATCTGGACCGGCTGGTTGGCTTCGCCTACCGCTTGCTGGGCGATCATGGAGAGGCCGAGGATGTGGCCCAGGAAGCCTTTTTACGACTATGGCGCCGGGCGCCCCGCTGGCAGGCCAAGGCGCCGGTGGCCCATTGGCTGAACAAGGTTGCCTATAATCTCAGCATGGAACGGCTTCGCCGCCGGGCTCCGCTGAACCTGGAGGATATGCCCGAACTGGTGGATCCCGGCCTGGACCCGGCCCAGTCTCTGCACGGCGATCAGATCGGGCGTCAGGTGGAGGCCGCCATCGCCGCGCTGCCCGAACGTCAAAAGGTGGCGGTGCTGTTGGCCCATGGGCAGGGTTACGGAAATATTGAAGTGGCGGGAATTATGGAAATCAGCGTGGAAGCTGTGGAATCGCTTTTGGGCCGGGGCCGACGCTCTTTGCGTGCCACTCTCGGTCATTTGCGGAGCGATTTGGAAGGAGATTTGTGATGGTTAATCATGAACCGGATGAGGAACACCTGAACGAGGCCCAATTCGCCCGGCGCCTGGATCAACTGATCGGCGGGCTCGAGGAGGTGAAAGCCAGCCCCGGCCTCAAGGCCCGCATTCTGGCGGATATGGACCAGGAATACGGTTTGCGCGCTTTTCTGGCCGCCCTTTGGCCCTTTGGCACCCTTTGGCCGCCAGCAACGGTTCTGGCCTCGGCGGCCATCCTGGGGATGGGTCTGGGTCTGGCCCTGCCGGCCCAGGAGGAAGTGTCCCTGGCCGAGGATATGGTGGCCCTCGCCTTTGTTTCCGAAAGCGCCCTGGAGGATTTGGAATGATTACCATGACGCCTCGCTGCTGGGCGGGTTTTTTCTTTTCATCCCTGGTGCTCAATCTGTTTCTCATCGGAGTGATCGCCGCTGGTGCCTATAAAAAGCATAACTCCCGGCAATTCCGGGGCGGCGTGTTGAGCGTCCCCTGGGCGGTCCGGGTGCTGGGCGAAGAGGTACGCCCCGCGGCCCGCAAGCTGTTTGGCGAACGGGCACCCGACATGCGCGCCCGGCGCCACGCCATGGGGCAATCCTACCGGGCGGCGGGACAATTGATGGGGGCACCCGAATTCGACCGTGCGCGGTTCCTGGCGGCGCTTGACAAAGTGCGGGCCGAGAGGTTGCGGGCGCAAAGCCTGAGCCATCAATCCATGGCCGATTTCCTCCAGACACTCAGTAGTGCGCAGCGCGCCCGTCTGGCCCAAGTCGCGGCGGAGCGCATGGAACACCGCGCCCGCCGGGGTGAGCGCCGCCGCCGCTGCCGTGAAAATGCCCAATGAGGGCAACATGAACCGCAAAATATTGATCCTTGGCGCTATTGCCATAGCTGCCGCCGGCGGCGCCTTTTATTTCCATGGCGGGGCCGGTTCGGAAGCGGCGGAATTTCGTTTGGCCAAACTGACCCGGGGCAGCCTGCAAAAAGTGGTTTCCGCTTCGGGTGAGCTTAACGCCCTGGTTACGGTGGAGGTTGGCTCTGAAATATCTGGCCAGATTTCCAGCCTGTCGGTGGATTTCAATTCCCCGGTGCGCGCGGGCCAGGAGATCGCCCGCATCGATCCGCAAAGTTTCCAGGTCAAACTGGCCCAGGCCCGGGCCGAGCTGGCCGTGGCCCAGGCCGGGCGCGCAACCAAACTGGCCGCCGTCGGCCAGGCCCGGGCCAATCTGGGCAATGGGCGGGCCCAGCGTTCCGCCGCCGAAGCCGAACTTGCCCGCACCATGGTCAATGATGCTGATCTGAAAAAAGACTTCAGGCGCAAGGAAAAGCTGCGGGCAGGCGGGGTTATCGCGGTCAGTGCGTTGGATAAGGCACGGAGTACCTGGCAGGCGGCGACCGCATCCCTGGATGAGGCGTCCGCCAAGCTGGATGCCCAGCGCGCCACGGTCGCGGCCCGCCTTGCCCAATTGCGCATGGCCAGGGCCGAAGTGACCCATGCCGATGCCCAGATCGCACTCAAAAAAGCAGTACTTGATATGGCCAAGGTCAATCTGGAAAACACATTTATACGTTCGCCGGTGGACGGTGTGGTGATCGGGCGCGATGTGGATGTGGGACAGACCGTGGCCGCTTCCATGCAGGCGCCCATCCTGTTCACCATCGCCCAGGACTTGCGGAAAATGCTGGTGGAAACCAATATCGACGAGGCCGATATCGGCCAGATCGAGCCCGGCCAGACGGCCAGATTCACCGTCGATTCATTCCCCGGGCGCACCTTCCGGGGCAAGGTTCGCCAAGTGCGAAAGAAGCCAGAAACCGTACAGAATGTGGTCACCTATACGGTCATCGTCACGGCGGATAACACGGATCAGCGCCTCTTGCCGGGTATGACCGCCAATGTGGAAGTGCAGGTCAGCAGCCGGACCGGGGTTCTCAAAATTCCCGATGCGGCGCTCAGATTTCAGCCACCGGGCATTACGCCGCCGAAACGGCCCCAGGCCCGGGGTGCCAGGGGTGGCGGGCGGCCCGGCAGGGGCGGTGGCCCGGCGGCGGCCCGGGCGCGCATGCAAAAGCTCGCCAAGGATTTGGAACTTAACGATCAGCAAAAAGAACAACTCCGCGAACTGGCCCGCCAGCGCCGGGGCCGGATACGAGCCTTGATGGGCCGGGGCGAAGGGGGCGGGCCGGGCTCCGGTTTCCGCGATGCCATGCGTACCATGCGCCGGGAAATGAACAAGAAGATCATGCAATTCCTGGATGCCGGTCAGCGCCAGAAATTTTCCCGCATGCAGGCCGGCAGGCGGGTTAATCCGACACGCCCCGCCAGGGTCTGGATATTGGAGGACGGTGAGCCAAAGCCGGTGGAGCTTCGCATCGGGTTGGGTGACGGATCCTTTACCGAAATGGCCAGTGGCGCATTGCAAGAAGGCGCTGAAGTCATCGTCGGAGCCAAGACCGTATCCGGCGGCGGAAGCGGTGGTGGACGGCGGCGATTCGGGTTCTGATATGACGGCTCCCCTCATGCGCACCGTCGGGCTCGGCAAGGATTATCACCTTGGCGAGAATGTGGTGCATGCGTTGAGCGATGTATCCCTGGAAATTCAGGCCGGCGAATTCGTTGCCATCATGGGGCCGTCGGGTTCGGGCAAATCGACCATGATGAATTTGCTGGGATGCCTGGATCAGCCCAGCGCCGGGCAGTATTTCCTGGACGGTCAGGATGTTTCCAGCCTGAGTTCGGATGAACTGGCCGGCACACGGGGCCTGAAAATCGGCTTCGTCTTTCAGAATTTCAATCTTCTGGCCCGCACCTCGGCCCTGGACAATGTGCAGCTCCCCTTGCTCTACGCCAAGGTAGGCAAAGCCGAGCGTCAGGAGCGGGCCCGCAAAGTGCTCCTGGATGTGGGGCTGGCCGACCGCATGGACCATCACCCGGCCCAATTGTCGGGCGGCCAGCAGCAGCGCGTCGCCATCGCCCGCGCTCTGGTCGGGGCACCGCAAATTATTTTGGCCGATGAGCCGACGGGCGCCCTGGATTCCCGCACGGGGCTTGAAATCATGGGCCTCTGCCAGCGGCTCAACCGCGACGGCATGACGGTTATCCTGGTTACCCACGAAGCCGATGTGGCACGGTTTGCCGGGCGCCGCATCCGGTTCCATGACGGGCGGGTGGCATCGCAAGAAGTGATTGCCCAACCCGCGGACGCCCAGGCCCTGTTGACGGAGCCGTCATGAGCTTGGCCGATTCCATCCGCGCCGCCCTGGGTGCCATCCGGGTCAATGTGCTGCGCAGCGTGCTTACGGCGCTGGGCATCATCATCGGTGTTGGCGCCGTGATCGTCATGATTGCCATCGGCGCCGGCGCCCAGGCCCGCATCGACGGGGTGATCAAAAGCCTGGGCTCCAATCTGGTTATGGTCCTGCCGGGGACCACCACATCGGGCGGTGCCCGGGGTGCCAGGGGATCGCGCCCCACCTTGACCGAAGATGACGCCGTCGCCATTCAAAATGAGATTCCCTCGATCCAGGTGGCGGCGGCCCGGGTGCGGGGATCGGGCCAGATCATTCTGGGCAACCGCAACTGGGCGACAGCCATCCAGGGGGTGACGCCTGAATTCCAGGAAGCCCGAGAATGGCAAATCCAACATGGCCGTTGGTTCAACAAGGCCGAGACGCGGCGGGCCGCCAAGGTGATCTTGCTGGGCACCACGGTGGTCAAAAACATATTCGGCAGCGAAGACCCCATCGGCCGGGTGGTGCGGGTCAAGCGCGTCCCCTTCACCGTTCTGGGGGTGCTGGCGGCCAAGGGCGAAACGCCTTTCGGCACCGATATGGACGACACCGTGATGGTGCCCATCACCACGGCCAAGAAGCGCCTGATCGGCGGGCGGCGCCTGAAGGGCAAGCTGGTCTCCATGCTTTACGTCAAATCCCACACCGCCGAAGGGGTGGAGGAAAATATCCGCCTGATGACCGATCTTCTGCGCCAGCGCCACCGCATCCGGCCCGGTGCCAGCGATGATTTCTATGTGCGCAATCTGAGCTCCATCCTGGAAGCAAGGGCCAGTTCCCTGCGGGTCATGACCATTCTGATGGCCGCCGTCGCATCGGTGTCGTTGATCGTGGGCGGCATCGGAATCATGAACATCATGCTGGTATCGGTGACCGAACGAACCCGCGAGATAGGTTTGCGCATGGCCATCGGTGCAAGGCGCAAAGACATATTGCGCCAATTCCTGATCGAAGCCGTGACCCTTTCCCTGATCGGCGGCGCCATCGGTGTGGGGTTGGGGCTGGCGGGCTCCAAGGTCATCGCCGCTTTGGGCCAATGGCCGGCCATTATCCAGCCCAATTCCGTCTTTCTGGCTTTCGGTTTCGCCGCCGCCGTCGGGGTCTTTTTCGGCTACTACCCGGCGCGCAAGGCGTCGCGTCTGGATCCGATCGAGGCGCTTCGCTACGAGTAACGAGCTAGGTCCTGTTGACAGTTAACGGACTATCAATGGTTTGTGTGATTCAAGCAAG
>CAZBQG010000124.1:0-12674 GCA_964493945.1 uncultured Rhodospirillaceae bacterium | reverse complement strand
CATGGTGCCGATGCGCAAATTGATCAGCGAATTGTTGTTTTGGAATTCCGTCACCCGCCGGCGTGAACTTTCCAAGGTGACGACGCGGCTGGCATTATTGCCCAAACCGGCATAATCCTGCGATTTTTGCAGGGTACTGATCTGCAACTGGGAATCCTGGACCCGTTTCTGGGTCCTGGCAATGACCGATTGGACCAGTTTGTTTTGAGCGAGATTAGCTACGCGGGTCATAATATTTCCTAACCTGAGCCCTCACCTACACCATATCCGCCAGAACCTTAAACAGTTCGGTGGTCGTGGTAATCATGCGCGCCGCCGCCAGATAGGCCTGTTCGAAAATTATCATATTGGACAGTTCCTCGTCCATATTTACCGAACTGATCGAGGAATGTTTGGAGAATAATTCGATGGACAGAGCTTCCTGGAAGCCAACACCGCGCTGGATGGTTTCGACGATTGCCGAATTGGAGGCCAATATTCTCGCCGAATAATCGGCCAGCGTGGTGTTGGACTGGGCCAGACCCGTACCATCGGCGGGCGCCGCCAGGAAGGTGATGGTTGATTCGAACATGGCGGCCATATCCTTGGCCACCGAGCCGTCACCGATGGTGACGCCCTGGGTGCTGGACATGCCAAGCGCCGTGCCCGAATCAGCGATGCGGAAATTGCCGGCATCGCCATCAACGATTTTGAGGAAGAAATTGGCGCCGTTGACCACCACCGATGCGGAGATGTTGGCGGCCTGCAGCGTGGCATCGGAATTAATGGCCGTCGCTATTGAGGTCGGCGTTGATGACGCCTCGGTATAATTGATGGTCGTCGTCGTCAGCCCTTTTCCAGTAAAGATCAGGGTTTGGGCATCGCCCGTGCCAACGACCTGGGTGGGGCTGGTGAAGGTGGTGGTTCCGGCTGAATTGTAGGTGTTGGATTGCAGCGCGCCGCGCGATACGTAAAAAGTGCTGCTCTGGATATCGGCGCGGACCCCCAGGCGGGTGGAAATGCCGCGTACATCATTGCGCAGGCCGGTGTCGCTCAACAAGGATCCGTCGCCGGTTTCAACGATGGAGAAATCATCGCCATCGGCATCCCTGATCTCGATCCGGAAACCGGTTCCGTCGGATACCACCTCGGCCGAAATATTCTCCGTCCCCAAGGTTCCGACCAAATTGATTTTGTTCGCCAGATCATTAAGCGAATCGCCCGCCGTATAGGCTACATCTGCCTTCCAGGCCGTGCCGTCATTGCCGGATAATTGCACCGTGCCGTTGGTGCCGATGACCGAGCCGGTTGCGTTGCTTGAAAGATCCGTGCGGTAAAGGGAATAGTTCTCCGTTGTAGTGAGGAAGTTGTTGAGGCCGAAAAAGTCAGAGAAACCTTTGGATAATTTTCCAGCACCGCTGACCGAACTGTTCAGTTCATTGATCGTAACCCGGTAATTGTTCAACCCGGTAAGGACCAATTTGCCGGTGCTGTTGATGGCGGCGCTCATATTGGTCATGCCGTTCAAGGCTGCCACCAGGGTCGCATTGGTGGTATAGGCGGTCATGACGAAGATCGACTGTTCAATCAGGGCGCCATTGCCATCGACGATGCCGACGCGGATATCGCCGGTTCCGCTGAAGGCTCCGCCGCCTTCAATGTAGCGGTCGCCCGTCAGGCCGGTCGCCGGCGGAAAGCCAGCGCCCTGGTTGTGTATCTTGTTGATTTCGGTCTTCAGCTTTTCCGTTAATTCATCAAGCTGCCCCTGTAGGGCCGGCAGATCCGTGTCCCGGATGTCCAGCAATCCCTTGAACTTGCCATCCCCAATTGTCCGCGTGATGTCGGAAGATGCTTCCTGCAGGCCGACGAAAATACCCGGCACGCTGCCGGCGGGATAGCCAGTATTGCTGGGGCCGATATAGTTGACGGCATCGGTGGGCGTATAATTGACGGTGGGCGCCATGGTCGCCGGGGAGGCATAGGTCAGCGTTTGTTTTTGCCCGGAAATCAACGTATTGCCACCACCGGTGAAGACCGTGATGCTGCCGTTGCTTTTCTCGAAATAGGTGATGTCCATTAAATCGGCCATGCGGGTCAGGGCGATGTCGCGTTGGTCCTCCAGCTCGGCCGTGGAAATACCGGAGGCGATGAATTCGATGATGCCCGTATTGGTGTCGACCACCGAATCCATGGCGGCATTGAATTCGGTGATGGCGGCACTGATCTGCACATTTGCCTGGGCGCGAAGGCGCTGCACTTCGTCGGACAGGCGTTTGATCTCCTGGGCCACATCGATCGCCGCTTTGACCGTCTGGAACTGGGTCGCGCCGGCTTCTGGTGTGACGGCCAGGGAATCATAGGTGGCGCCCAGATGGGCCATAAGATGAGTGACCGAGTCATTATCTTCCGGGCGCCCGAACAGGGCGTTGATCTGGGATAGGAAGGATTCGCGGGCGGTCAGTTTTTCAAGGGTGCCCTGCTCGACGCGCAATTGTTTGAGGACGCCTTCATCCACATCGCGCGAAACCAGGGCCAGTTCCACGCCATAGCCCTGGCCCGTTATGACCCGCGAGGTCTGCTCAATGGTCTTTTTGGTATAACCCTCGACATTGACATTGGCGATATTGTTGGAAATGACCTGCAGGGATTGCTGGCTGGTCTGCAGGCCACTGATCGCGTTCTGTAATGTAATTTCGAGTGACACTTTGGTCTTCTCCGCTTGGGGCTCTTACAGTTCCTGGCTTACGCCCATGGACACGGCCGGGCGGTAAGCCTGGCGCGATCCGGTTTCCATGGAGCCGGATTTTCCATAAGCGCCGCGATCGCTCAGTTTCTGGCGGGCGGCGGCGGAAAAGATCCGGAACAAATGATTGCTGGCGGTGATCTTGACCCCCAGCTTGGCCGCGTTTTCTTCAAGCAACGAGTTGAACGTGCTCATCGCTTCCTTCAGGCGCCGGCGCAGGGCGGGATCCGCCTCCGTGATGGATCCGTCCTCGTTCAGCGACTTGATCTGGTCCTCATAGGCGTTGCACAGGCTTTCCTTTTCGGCCACCAGTTCCTTCAGTCCTTCGGGCCGCTTGTTGGTGGAAAGCAATTCATTTTCCTGTTTCACCAGCTGGCAAAGCCGGGTGGTGGTGGAAAGCAGCCGGTGTACTTTTTCTTCTTTGGTCATTGGGTCTGGGCCTCCTGCATTCTGAGGATTTCGCGCTGGACCTGATCGGCGATGCCGATACCGCCGGACTTGGCCATGGCCTTGCCATATTCGTCGACCATCATAGAGCGCCACATTTTCTCGGCATGTCCGCCGCCAAAGGGTTTCTCGGCGCTGATATTGGCGAACATGGGCTGCATCATCTGGCCCAGGAAAAAGGCCTCGAATTCGACGGCTGTTTCGCGGGCCTTGGCGGCGCTCATGGGGCCTTTCGTATTGGGTGCGGCCTTGCCCATTTGCAGTGCCAGCCCGTTCTCGGCCAGAAGGGAAGATTGTTCCATTACATCACCTTTATTTCGGCCTGCAGGGCGCCGGCCACCTTGACCGCCTGCAAGATGGTAATCAGATCGCGGGGCCCGATGCCCAGCGTGTTCAGACCGTTGACCAAATCCTGCAAGGTAAGCCCGCCATTGACAACCGTGAGCCGCTTTTGATCCCCCTCATCGACGGCTACCTCGGTGCGGTCGACGGTGGTCGTCGTACCGGCTTCGGCGAAGGGCCCCGGCTGGGACACCTGCTCGCTTTCGGTGATGCGGATGGTCAGATTTCCCTGGGCGATGGCGACCGTGCTGATGCGCACATTCTCACCCATGACGATGGTGCCGGTTTGCTCATCAATGATGATCCTGGCGATTTGATCGGGCTCGATGCGCAATTGTTCGATATCGGTCAGCAGGCCCACCACATTGCCGTTATATTCCTTGGGAACATCGATCAACACCGTGCCGGGATCGCTGGGCTTGGCCGCGTCGGTGCCGAGAAAGGCGTTGATCGCCTGGCCCATGCGCCGGGCCGTGGTCAGATCCGGATTGCGCAGGCTGACCTTGATTTCCTTCATCCGGGTTAGATCGAATTGGATTTCGCGCTCAACGATGCCGCCATTGGCGATGCGGGCACTGGTCGGTACGCCCTTGGTGATGGTTTCCGCGTCGCCGCCCACGTTAAAGCCGCCCACCGCAACCTGACCCTGGGCGACGGCATAAACCTCGCCGTCGGCGCCCAAGATCGGGGTGACCAGCAAGGTGCCGCCCAGCAGGCTCGATGAATCGCCAAGTGCGCTGACCGTCACATCGATGCGGCTGCCCTGGCGGGCGAAGGCGGGCAGGGAAGCGGTGACGATGACGGCTGCTACGTTTTTCGAATCCAGCCCCGCCGAAGTCGGCTTGACGCCCAAGCGTTCCAGCATGGCCAAAAGGCTTTGTTTGGTGAAATGGCCATCCGTGATTGAATCGCCGGTTTTATTCAGCCCGACCACCAGGCCGTAACCGACCAGAAGGTTGTCGCGCACGCCTTGAAAATCGGCGATATCCTTGATCCGGGACGAGGCCTGGGCCTGGGATGCGAAGACCGCCTGGGCCACAAATAATCCACCCAGCGCCAAACCCAAAAGGCGTGCCCAGAAGAGCCGCTTACCAATTTTGGCTTTTTCCTTATTTAATCCCACCATTTCCATCTTCCTTTTTTTTAGGCCCGCGTGATTATTTTCCGCTGATTGCCTTTCTCGCCTATATTTTCGCGAAAATCATGCCAGTTTTGATTTCCTTGTAAGTCATTGAAAATTAAATATTTTACCAAACAGTATCTCTGTTGTGCCGGTTGGACGGGGCCATTTGGGCGGTGATCGGGAAATATCTGCCGGGTCGGCCAAAATGCCTCAAATGCCGGCTCAGCGTTTCAGTCCGGCCGCGGTCCGGGTCATTTCATCCACCGTTTTGAACACCGTCGCCGAGGTGTTGTAGGCCTGCTGGGCCATGATCATGGCGGTGAATTCCTCGGCCAGATCCGTGTTCGACAATTCGTGGGTATTGGGTGAGAACATACCGAAGCCATCGGTCGCCGCCGCGCGTAGTGAAACGACACCCGAATCCAGGCTTTCGGTGAAAAGATTTCCCTGCCTGACCGCCAACCCATCCGGGTTGGTGAAGGTGGCCAGCGGCAGCTTGTAGAGGCTGCGTTCAACACCGTTGGTGAAATGGCCCAACACGTTTCCCTTTTCATCGAATCTGAAACTGTCCAGATCACCTGGTGTACGGCCATCTTTCTGGTAATCTTCATATTGGAAAACGCTGCCGATTGAAGTGACATCATTGAGATCCAGGTTGACGGTCGAGGTTTGGGCGTCGGCCCAGGTGACCGCCAGGGGATAAGTCGTGCTCGCCGGCAGGTGACCCGTGCCATCGAAGGTAAAGGTCTGGGATGCCGATGTGGCGGTGCCATTGGTTGGGTTAATGGTCAAGGTCCATTGCTGGGGCACCGTGGTCCGCGTCCATTGCATCTCAAAGGTTTTGGCGGCACCCGTTGCGGTCAGAACACTTGCTTTCGCCGTTTTGGTCAGGCCTGGCGCCAGGGTTGAGGGCAAGTTTATGGCGGTGGAAGCGTTAACCGTGGCCGCCGCATCCGAATTGAAGGCAAACCGGTCAATGCGCACTGGGCTAAGGGCGCCCGATCCGGAGAAGGCGCCGGTCGCATCGGGCAGCCAACCCATGAGGAAATGGCCGTTCTTGTCGGCCAGGTAACCGGTCGAAGCCGTCACCGTTGCCGAGGTGCCGGTGGTAGCACCAGTGATGTCGAAAGAGCCGTCGGCCCGGTAGACGCCAGTCAGCGATTGGGTCGAAGGCGTGGCGATTTCAAAAGCGCCGTCGCGCGTATAGAGGGTTTCACCATTGCCTGAAAGATTATCATTGAGAACGAACATACCCTGCCCGCGGATGGCCAGATCCAGGAAATTATTGGATGAAATGGTATTGCCCTGGCTGGCGATATTGTTCGAGCGGTAGCTCTTGACGCCACCCACATCGGAATTATTGTCAAATTTGGATGCGAGGACGGTGGAGAATTTCGTTTTGCCAGCTTTGTAGCCACCCGTGTTCAGGTTGGTGATGTTTTGGGATATTTGCCCAAATGACGCGGATTGGGTCAACATTCCAAGGGCAGGGGCAGCTAGAGCTCCATACATACTCATGGCGATTGGTCTCCCACCAAATACTCTTTTATATGACTCGTTCAGTTACGCTTGAAATAATGCAAAAGGGATGCCAACAAGATGGTGGGTGTAACTTATTGAATTAAAAGAAAAAATTGTTTATGCAGGGACTATTTTTCCCTTATGGGGCTTTGGGGGACGGATGGGCGCAATATTTGCCGGGCAATCCCGGCCATGGGCAGCCCTGGGGCGGCCGGATCGCTTTGCCACTTTTCCCAGGGTCCGATTTAGCGTAATCTCTGGGTAAGATGAAAGTTTCCAAAACAGGACCCACGCGGACCCGGGGTGTGCGCCCGAAAGGCAAGGCGCCGGCGGGAAAGGGGAGCAATTTCGCCGGTCATCTTAGCGGCGTGACCGAGGGTTCCACCGATGCCCCGCCGGTCAGCGAAAACGCCGGGGTTGGACCGGTCGGCTCGATCCTGGCCGCCCAGGAAGTGTCCGAGGATGACGAAAAACAGGCCCGTCGCCGCCTGCAACGCCGCGGCGAGGAAATCCTCGATCATCTGGATGAAATCCGCCACCATATTCTGATGGGAGCCGTACCCAAGGACCGCTTGACCCATCTGGTCCAAATCCTCAGGACCAAGCGCACAAGCGTGGAAGATCCGGGCCTTCTCTCTATCATTGATGATATAGAACTCAGGGCAGAGGTCGAAATCGCCAAGCTCACCCGGAAAATCTAATATCCCGAACCGCCCAGGGCGGAAAAATGATCCCTTGCGGGGTTTGATATCCACACTTATATTCCGCGCCAGATTTAAACGGTGCCGCCTGGGAGAAAATAATGAACGTTACGCTGCAGCCCGGTTACCGGCCGTCCGCCGACGAGCCATTCATGGGGCCCAAGCAACGTGAATATTTTCGGCAAAAACTTGAAAATTGGCGAAGCGAACTTCTCGAGGAAGCCGACGAGACGCGCGAGCATTTGCGCCAGAGCGAAGGGTTGGAATCCGACATCGCCGACCGGGCCTCGGTGGAGACGGAGCGAATCCTGGAGCTGCGCACCCGGGACCGGGCGCGCAAGCTGATCGGCAAGATTGACGGGGCCCTGCTGCGCATCGAAAACGATACTTACGGATTTTGCGAGGAGACCAACGAGCCCATAAACCTGCGCCGGCTGGAGGCCCGCCCCATCGCCACGCTTGGCATCGAGGCACAGGAACGCCACGAACGGATGGAAAAAACCCAGCGCGACGATTAGAGCTTCTTTAAACCCGTATTGCCCGATGTGGGTTCCACCAGCTTTTGATGCCCGCCCAGCAGTCCGCGCTCCCCGGCCACCGATTTTCACACCTTCCCCGCCATTACATAGGTAAGAGGCCACGGAGTTACGGGTTTTTGATTCAGGGCATGATGGAAGCGAACTGGATATCCTCGACGACCATGCCCATATCCGCTCGGCGGCCGTCCCGCGCCTCCCGCCGGGCGATCTTTTCGGTGTGATATTCCTTCACCTCTCCGGGCAGGGGAAGATCGCCGCTATCCATATAGCGGAGCGCGTTATCCCCATCCCGGACCAGGAGCACCTTTCCGTTGTTGTATTTCCAAGGCGTCACCATGGTGTCGATCCAGCCGGCCTCGACGCCAGCGCAAAGCGCCACCGCCATGTCGCCGTCGGCAACCTCAAGGCTTTTATCGAGGACGGCGCGGACCTCCAGCTCAATCATCGCCTCTTCGTCCACTAGCGCGTCGCTTTCGGCTAATCTCTGGGTTCCCATCAGGCGCAGCATGTGGCGCGCCTGGCGCACCGAGTGGGCCATTCCTTCCTTGGTCGGGGTGGCCCGGGCCTCGTCCTGACATTTCAGGATGACGCCGGGGAAGCCACCCATGATCGGGATGATGGTGTTCCAGGCGATCATCGCGTTGGCCTCGTCCTCGCCCGGCGCCCAGGCGCCGAGGAAGGGGAAACTGCCGGTGATGAACTCAACATCCTGATGGCCGAAGCGGGCGCAATATTCATAGGACAGCTTCTCGGTGACCCGGATCATGGCGATGTCCTGGATCAGATTCATGTTCAACCCGTGGGACAGGAACTGGCATTTCACGCCCTGCTCGGCGGCAAGGACGGCGGATGTGACATGGGCCAGGACGTGAAAGCCGGGACTGTCGTAACCGGTCAGGTGGGACGCGTTCATGGGGGCCTGGGGCACGCCCTTTTCCTCGTAAATTCCGGATAGCCTGGCGGTGTATTGCTTGAGCCTGATCAAGGTGGCCATGGGCATATCCTTGGAATGGGCAATGCTTTCCTGCAGCGGGGTGAGCCCGGCCGAGGTCCATCCGGCGGCCATGACAATTTCCGCGGCGAGACGCGCATCCTCGTCGCAGGTGACGTACTGTAGGGGCAGGCTGGAGGCTTCGGTGATCCGCCGCGCCTCCTCGACACCGAAATTGACCACCGGCCAGCCGTTAAGCATGGACATCCCTTCCTTGTGGCTTGTTTCGATGCCGACGGCGGCCCGCGCATAGTCGTTCTTGCGGGTGTAGCTATCCGAATAGAGGAGCCAGTTTCCCTCGGGCGCGATGTCGCTCTCGCTCTCGACGAATTGGAGTCCCTCGATCATATATTCGGTCAAGGCCCGGCCGAACTGGGGGATGAGGATGAAGCGCCCCGCCTTCTTTGCCGCCTTCAGCCCGAGGGCCAGGTTTTTGCCCCGGGTCAGCTGTTTAGCCGCGGCGATGCATTCGTCCATATCCTGGATGGCTTTTCCGGTCTCCCATTGGGGCAGAACTTCTTCCTCGCGGATCCTGAAGAAATCCTCGTCGGTAAACTTTTGGCTAATTTCCTGATTCATTTCAACTCACATTCTTCGGATAGCCTACAGGCTCGCGGGAATCATACCACCGTACCACCGTCGAGGGAACGTGAACTATTTCGCCACCTGGTGACCTGATTTCGTGATTTTCCTGTTTCTGGAAGGTCATTAAATCCCTCTAAAACATCCTCACAAAAAAAGAAGGCCGATGGAAAAGCATCGGCCTTAAGTTGTTCCAAACCTGTTGGATTTAGAACGGGAAAATAATATCGATCAGCTGGGTGCCGAGGCGCGGCTGCTGCAGATCGGAAAGGGTTCCGCGGCCGCCATATGCGACGCGCATCTCGGCAATCTTTTCATGGGAAATCGTGTTGGTGGAATCGATGTCTTCGGGGCGCACGACACCGGTCACCATCATTTCCCGCATTTCAAAATTGACCTTGATTTCCTGGCGCCCGAACACCACCAGATTGCCGTTGGGCAGGATCTGGGTGATGATCGCCGCCACCGATAAGGTGACCGTCTCCGCCCGGTCGATGGTGCCGTCGCCCTCCGTGGAATGATCGGTTCCCAGGCTCACCGTGGCGCCCGGCAGGATTGCCTGGGGCAGGACCTTGCTTAATTCACCCTCCAGGCCCAGAAGCTTGGTGACATCGGCGTCTTCTTCGTCTTCGCGGGTCCGGGTTGTCTTGTTGTTCAGAGACGCCTTGTCGCTGATGCTCAGTTTGACCGTCAGGATATCGCCCACCTCGGCGGCGCGCTGATCGCGGAAGAAGGCACGCGCGCCTGGCCGCCACAGAGAATTCAACTTTTTGGCCGCCAGCCTGGGCGCCGGCATGGGCATGGTGATGGGTTTGTAATTGGGCCTGGCTGTGGGATTGACGATGGGGGTGTTCTTGGGTCCATCGCCCACCTCGGAGAGACGCGTCAGGGTGTTGCATCCGCTGACCAGCAGGACCAATCCGAGGACCGCGGCAATTCTGGCACCGGCTGGCGTTCTGTCTTTTTTCATTGTCTGTCTCCTATTTCGAGGCCATGCGGACGGATAGTCTGACGCTTACCCTGTCGGGGCCGACGACCTTTGCCTCGATGATCTTTTTGCTTCGCGTATTGACGATGCGGATGACGTCGCCCCGTCCGCCATCGCTGAGCGCGCGGCCTTGGGCACTGAGACTCATGAAGCGCGAATTGAGATTGATGGTTACCAGATTTCCCTTGGCGACCAGGACAGGACGGCGCACCGCGCGTTGGCTGATCGGCCGTCCGGGGCGGATGGTATTTCTGGCCGCCATTCCGATAAGCGATTGGGCATCGAAAATCGTGTCGCGCCGGATTTTCTTTTTGCGCATACCCTGCCATTCGATATCGGCCTTTCGAATGACTTCGTTTCTGGCTTTGCGGGCACTGAGCACGGGCACCGGAACCACATGGTAAACGCGGCCCGTGATGCGCAGCCGCTGCGCCGTCGGATCATTGGCCGGTGCCTGGACAATGGCTGAAAACCGCCCCGAAGCTGGGGTGTAGATGAGATCTTCCACGCTCAGTTTGGCCGCCCGGTTGGTGGGCACATGAAGGTTTATCATGCGGTTGCTGAACACGATTTCCACGTCATTCCTGACGCCCTTGTGGCGCAGGGCCAGGATCAACTCGTCCTCGATCTCATCACGGTTGATGATCTGGCTGCCGCGCTTCACCGTGCTCCGCGTCCTCATATTCAGGGGGCGCCATTTCAGCCCATGGGCACGGGCCAGCTTGAACAGGTAGTGGACATCGAAGGTGACCTGTTTTCCCGGCAGTGGCGCATAGGCCACTTTGAGGCTGGCCTTTTCGCCCACATGATCGAACAGGTCGCCCAAGCGGATATGGGCCCCTTCGACGGTCACGCCGGTGCGCAGCGCGGGCTTGCCGCTTTGCCCGGCGAGGGTGGCCGGCGCCATCAGAACCAGGGCAAGTGCGATGATGAAAGAACGGGTTTTCATGTCCGCCTCCTATCGAAGCTGGTTCAGAGTGCCCATCATTTCGTCGGAAGTCTGAATGACTTTCGAGTTCATTTCATAGGCGCGCTGCGCTGAAATAAGCTCCGAGACCTCGGAAACGGCATTGACGTTGGAGGTTTCCAGAAACCCTTGCAGAAGGGTTCCGTAACCCGACGCGCCGGCCGCCCCGGTGGCCGGACCCCCCGATGCCGGGGTTTCCAGATACAGATTGTCGCCGATTGCCTCCAGGCCCGCATCATTGGGGAAGCTGGCCAAGTTGATGGTGCCCACATTGCTGGGTGCCACGGTTCCCTGCAGCTTGACCAGCACATCCCCCGTCGCGTTGATGGTCACGTCGATGGCATTGGGCGGTATGGTGATGCTGGGCTGCAGCGGATTTCCGTCATGGGTGACGACAACCCCCGACGGGCTCAATTGAAAGGAGCCGTCCCGGGAATAGGCCGTATCACCGTTGGGCAACAATATCTGAAAAAAACCATTGCCCTGGATGGCCATGTCGAAGGTGTTGTCGGTGGAATTCAGATTGCCTTGTTCGTGAATGCGGTAGACCGAGGCCAGCTTGACGCCCAGGCCCAATTGAACGCCCGAGGGAACGATGGTTCCGGCATCGGACGAGGTCGAACCGACCCGCCTGAGATTTTGGTAGATCAGATCATGGAATTCGGTCCGCCGGCGCATATAGGCGGTGGTGTTCATATTGGCGATGTTATTGGAAATAACCTCAACATTTTGCTGTTGGGAGAGCATTCCCGTCGCCGCGATGCTAAGTGATCTCATTTTTCCCATCCTTTCTTGATCAAGGTATTATTTTTGGCTTTTATCGCTGGTTCATCGCTTGAATCATCTTGCTGGTACGTTCATCTTCCTTGTCGATGAAATTTCTGACGCTGTCATAGGCCCGGTGCACGGTGATCATATTTGTCAATTCGAGGATCGGATTGACATTGGAATTCTCAAGGGCGCCCTGCAAAATCACCGGGTTTTCAACATCCTCGGGCGTCTGATCGGTGACCAGCAGGCCTCCCACTCTTTTTTGCAGATGCTGCTCACTTTCGAATTTGACCAATTTGATCTTTCCCAACTCGCCGTTATTGGTGTAAACGGTGCCATCCCGGGCAATGGAAATTTCTGTATCCTCCGGGCTGAAGAAGAAGGGCGTCCCGGAGGAAGAGTGGACCGGATACCCATGTTGGGTCACCAGTTGGCTTTCCTCGTCCAACTGGAACCGTCCATTGCGTGAAAAGCGATCGCCTTCCGGTGTTTGAATAACGAAATAACCCTCGCCCTTGATCGCCATGTCCAGCGGGTTGTTGGTCGACTGAATGGGCCCTTCGGCCAGATTGCGAATCTGGGCGACATCACGCACGAAGGCCAGCTTGGTGGGGATAAAGCTATCGCTGCTTCGGCTTTCCACCAGATGTTCGACAAACACCATTTTCTCGCCCTTGTATGCCGTGGTGTTCATGTTCGCCAGATTATTGGCGATGACGCCTATCTCGCGCCGGAGCGCCGCTTGACGTGACAAAGCGATATACGCGCTGGTTTCCATTTTCTTTTCCCGTCCATTTTTTTTCGCGGTCGTTTCAGCTTCCTTCCATGCAGTGACCGTGCCAGTTTTAATTTTTGTTATATTTCAATGAGATGCGAAATAATTTCGAAGGCGATAGCGATAAATTGACCCCCCGACGTCCTGTTCCTTCCGGCAGTTATTGCCCCGTGCTTCTCAGCTTTGTGGTAACGTGGAATGCCTG
>CAZBQG010000123.1:0-12698 GCA_964493945.1 uncultured Rhodospirillaceae bacterium | reverse complement strand
TCGATATCGACCACCTTATCGAGGAACTCGACGCCGGCGATGCGGTCGTGGGCGCCGGGATGAGTGCGGCTGCCGTTCAGCCGCCGCGCCAGGGCCTTGTAGAGGGTTTCGACGACCAGCGTCGATTTGCCGCCGCCCGAAACCCCGGTGACGCATGTGAACGTGCCCAGGGGAAATTGCACGTCGATGTCCGCCAGATTATTGGCGGCTGCTCCCCGCAGGCTCAGGCTTTGGCCCTTTTTGCCGGTGCGGCGGATGGCGGGGACTTCGATTTTGCGCTTGCCGGCCAGATATTGTCCGGTGAGGCTTTCGCTGGCCGCCATGATGCGGGCCGGCGGGCCGGCGGCCACCACCGCGCCGCCATGGATGCCGGCGCCTGGGCCCATATCCACCAGATAATCGGCGCTGGTGATGGCGTCTTCGTCATGTTCCACGACGATCACCGTATTGCCCAGATCGCGGAGCCGCTGCAGGGTGGCCAGCAGGCGGTTATTGTCTCTCTGATGCAGCCCGATGGAGGGCTCATCCAACACATAGAGCACGCCGGTGAGCCCGGAGCCGATCTGGGAGGCCAGCCGGATGCGCTGACTCTCACCGCCGGAAAGGGTGCGCGATGACCGGGACAGGGTGAGATATTCCAACCCCACATTACACAGGAATCCCAGCCTTTCATTAATTTCGCGCAAAATGCGCCGGGCGATTTCGGCCCGCTTGGCGTCCAGCTTTCCGCCCAATTGCTGGAACCAATCGGCGGCTCGGTCGATGGTCATTGCCGCCACCTCACCCAGATGCAGCCCGTCAATCTTGACCGCCAGGGCTTCGGGCTTGAGCCGGTGCCCGCCGCAGGTGGCGCAGCTTGTGACGGTCTGATAGCGGGACAATTCGTCGCGCACCCAGCCGCTGTCGGTCTCCTGCCAGCGGCGCTGCATATTGGGCAGGACGCCTTCGAAGGGTTTGCGGATTTCGTAAGACCGCTTGCCGTCATCATAGGTCATGACCACGGGCATCGAGCCCGATCCGTTCAGTAAAGCTTCGCGCACTTTCTTGGAGAGCTTGGCGAAAGGCTTGTCAAGGTCGAACTTGTAATGCCGGGCCAGGCTTTCCAGGGTCTGGCGGTAATAATTGGAGCTGGAGGCGGCCCAGGGCGCGATGGCCCCGGCGGCCAGGCTTTTGGTGGGGTCGGGGATGATCAGATCGGGATCGAAATACATCTCCGTTCCCAGCCCGTCGCAGGCCGGGCAGGCACCGAAGGGATTGTTGAAGGAAAACAGGCGGGGCTCGATCTCTTCTATGGTGAAGCCCGACACGGGGCAGGCGAATTTGGCCGAAAATGTGATGCGCTCCTCGCTCTCGGCCTCCTCGGCGAAGGCCAGCCCGTCGGCCAGTTCCAGGGCCGTTTCCAGACTGTCGGCCAGGCGCTGCTCCAGCCCTTCGCGGACCACAAGGCGGTCCACCACCACTTCGATGTCATGCTTGAAATTCTTACCCAGCGCCGGTGCTTCCTCGATCTCGAAATGACTGCCGTCGATCTTGATCCGCTGAAAACCCCGCTTGGCTAGATCGGCCAGCTCTTTTCTGTATTCCCCCTTTCGCCCCCGGGCGATGGGGGCCAGCAGATAAAGCCGGGTGCCTTCCTCCATTTCCATGATCCTGTCGACCATCTGACTGACCGTCTGGCTTTCGATGGGCAGGCCCGTGGCGGGCGAATAGGGCACCCCGATGCGGGCGAACATGAGGCGCATATAATCGTGGATCTCGGTCACCGTGCCGACCGTTGATCGGGGGTTCCTGGAGGTGGTTTTTTGTTCGATGGAGATGGCCGGGCTCAACCCCTCGATGCTGTCCATGTCGGGCTTTTGCATGAGTTCAAGGAATTGTCTGGCATAGGCCGACAGGCTTTCCACATAGCGCCGCTGCCCTTCGGCATAGATGGTATCGAAGGCGAGTGAGGATTTGCCAGAGCCCGAAAGCCCGGTAATCACGGTCAGGCTGTCGCGGGGAATGGTGACGTCCACATTCCGCAAATTATGTTCCCGCGCGCCGCGCACCTGGATATCAGCCATGCACGATTATATGGACCCAAGGCACCGAAAAAGCGAGTCCGGATGCGGGGCAGGGGGGTGGATAACTCCATGAGGTGACAATGGGAAAAACCATCATAAATTTTGATTATTTACCAACTTTAAACTCAACACAGCAAAGGAATATAGTGTTATAATCAAAGGCCTTGATTTTGAAGGAATGAATGACAGCTTTGAGCCGGATAATAATCAAAACACTCCCCCTGCCGGACCTCTCCAGCCCCCGCCGGCCGCGGAGGCGGCCGGCGGGAACCCTGTAAAATCCCCCCTGGATCAGAGCCTGGATGGGCTGAACGACGCTCAGACCCGCCTGGACGCCGCCCGGGGCACGCATCAGAAGGCCGAAACACTGCTGCGGGAGGTGCGCGCCGGCCATAACCCGGAGATGCAAAAGCCGGGCTCTGATGCCTGGAACAATCTCCTGGGCCTGTCACGGGGCATGCGGGAAGCCTGGGACGCCGAGGAGGTGGCCCAATTTGAACGGAACAAGGCTCAAGAGGCTTATGAGAACCTCTCTCCCGATGGCCCGGACCCTGTGCGCAACGCAGGCCAACTGGCCCGCGCCAAGGCCCGGCTGGAGATTGCCGGCCGGAATGAAAGCCGGGCTCTGGCGGAACGCAAGGTGATCAGTGATGCGAGACGGCTTCCTTATGTGGAGGCGGATGAGGGACGGGCTCGCCTTAGCGGCACGTCGCACTATTTATGGGAGGCGGACTGGAAACGGGGGGCCGCCGAGTTCGAGCTGGATCAACTGGTAGAACGCCATGAGCGGGCCGCAGGCCTGGCCGGCATTCCCAAACCGGCGGTTATTGCCGAAGCCGATCTGTGGGAGAAGGGCGCCTAGCGTACCATGACGGATGAGGAGATGCTGGAAAAAGGGGACAGTATAACCCGGGAAGATCTCGTCCGGGCGGAAGAGCAACGGGTATTGGATGAGCATCTGAACCAGGCCGATGACCGCCTGGCCGCCCACTCACTGCTCCATGAACGGGGAGACCATATCCGGGAGGATTTCCGCTGGCGCCTCATGACGCCGGAAGAACGGAGCAAGAGGGACGAGCTGGGCCCCGCCGCCTCGCCGGAGTTTGACGAGCCGCCGGAGGAGGAAAAGCCCCCCGCCCTTCCTCTGAAAGCGGACCGCAGCCTGTTTGATCCCGATATCGATTACATCTACGAAAACAACGCCTACCGCCCGGTCACGCCCCATGAACAGCGCTGAATGGACTATCTGGTGGGCAAGGGCGGGGAAGGTATGGAGGGGGAGGCCAGGCCCGCCAATTGGATGGAGGAATTAGAGAAGAAGTGGGACGAGGAAGAGGTGGAAGAGGTAGAGCCCGAGCCCGAGCCCGAGCCCGAGCCCGAGCCGAGCCCGAGCCAGAAGAAGAGCCCGGCTATGACGTGGCGCGGGACAGTCACTTGCCGGCCAGCTACTGGGATCCGATTTTCGGAGGCCGTTTATCACAAAAGCAAAGGGGGGTAGGTTTCGCATTTGAGCGGGCCGGCTCTTCCCCTGAAAACAACCGGTACGTCCTATCTGCCCAGTTTCACTGGCGGGGACGGGTAGGCAGTCCCGCTGCTCAGCCGGCAAAGGCCGCAAATTCTTCTTCTCTTAAATTTCCCCGAGCCTCAGCCGCCGGCCCCCGCCCGCCGTGGGCTTGGCTCAGATGTTCCAGCATGAGGGCGCGGGCGCCGGGGCCGTCGCCGGCCTCAATGAGCGCCACCAGGGAGCGGTGTTGTTCGTTCAGGGTTGGCGCCATGCCCTCTTCGCCCTCGGGCCGGCCGGCCCCTCTCAGGGCCATGAGCTGGGCCAGTAGCACCCGGTTGTGGGAGGCAAGGGCTACAGCTTCATGTATTTCCTGGCAGGAACCGGAGCCGCCCTCCAATAGCAGCCCGGCCAGGCGGTCCATGTCTTCAGGCGTCGCATTGGCGGCGGCCAGTTCGGCGCTCATTCCTTCGATGGCCTGGCGGGTCAGGAGGAGTTCGGACTGGGACAGGTGCACCAGTTGGTTCAGCACGGCCAGAGTATCGATGAAGCGTTCCGCATTCAGGTCCGCGATGGAGGCGCCGCCCTTGGCACCCACTTTGATCTGGACGATGCCCATGGCCTCCAATTCGCGCAAGGCGGAGCGGGCCGTGGACCGGCTTACATCGAAAACCATGGCAAGGTCTGTCTCCGTGCCCAGGAAGTCGCCGGTATGCAGCTTGTCGTCGAACAGGGCCTGGTGGACCTGGGCGACGATGCGTTGGGTGAAATTGCCGGCGCCCCCATCCAGGGCCCAGATGAGTTCGCTGACCACCGGATTGAACAAATCATGCAGCTTGCTCATAGGCCGAACCCGATCCTTTTGTTTTAGCGCGCGCCCCGTCCCCAATCCTCCACCCACAACGTCGTGCTGCCCTGATGGCCGGTGGGGCGGATGCCGCTGAGCCATTTAGGCAGTATATGGGCATTTGCGCGAAAATAAAGCGGCAGGACGGGTAATTCGTGGGCATAGATGGCCTGGAAGCGGGCCCAGAGGCGGCGGCGCTTGTCCCGGTCCAGTTCGGTCTCGATGTTTTCGATCAGCTGGTCCATCTCCGCGTTCCTGAACCCGGTATAATTCTGCCCGCCCCAATTATTGGCCTGGGTGGGGATATGTTTGGAATGGAGCGTCGCCCGGGGCACGCTTTCGGGCGCGCTGATCCAGGCGAACATGGCCATGGCCTTGAATTTGCGCCGGGTCACGGTCTGGCCGAAAAAGACCCGGGCCGGCTCGTTGCGGATGCGGATTTCCAGACCCAGGCGCTTCCATTGGCTTTGCAGCACCTGTTCCACCAATTCCCGGGAACGGTTGCCCGCCGTGCTCATCAGCTCGAAGGCCAGCTTTTCACCCTTGGCGTTGCGCCGCACCCCCCGGCCCTGGCGTTTCCAGCCAGCCGCATCGAGAAGGGCAGCGGCCCGTTTCGGATCATGGGCATATTTGGGAACCTTGGCATCATGCACCCAATCCAGGGGATTGACCGAACTGTGGGCGACGGGTTGGCGGCCCGCGAAAAGCTGGCTGGAAATTGCAGCTCGGTCGATGCCCAGGATGAGCGCCTGGCGCACGCGTTGGTCCTTGAGGATGGGGTTGTCCAGGTTGAGGTCGATATGTTCGTAGATGAGCCCCGGCTTGAAGATGATGTTGAACCGTTTGGCATGGCGCTTTTCGAAAGCGATGGCCTGATCGACGCTGAGCCCCAACTCGCCCGCGATCATATCGATGGCGTCGGACAGAAGATTGGCCTCCAGCGCTGCCGTATTTGAAATAACCCGGACGATGATGCGCTTGAAATAAGGCTTTTTGCCCCACCAGCTTGGGTTGGGCTCCAGCACAACATGGGCGCCGGGCGCCACCTTGGTGATGCGGTAGGGGCCGAAATAGAGGCCCTTGTTGGTGGTATCGCTGTCGAATTTGGTGCGGTTCTTGTAATCCCCCGGATCGTCATCAAAGATTTTCTCATCCAGATGGGCGGGCAGAAGCTCAAACCCACCTACATCGTTATAGGAAAAGGTGCGCCGGTCGAAATGAAGCGTCACGGTGCGCTGATCCAGCACATCGATGGCATAAAGGCTGCGGTAAAATTCCAGGCCGCTGACGCCGCTTCTGGGGTGGCGCCCCACCTTCCAGGTGAATTGCACATCCCTGGCCGTTACCGGTACCCCGTCGCCCCATTTTGCCCTGGGATGGATGGCGAAGGTGACGGCGACGCCCTTTTTGCCGCCGGGCGTCAGTTCCAGTTTGGCCAGCTTGTTCTCGATGGTGGGGAGCCTGGGACACAGGAGACAAATCAGTTTCCAATCCGCGTCATAGCTGGTGAAGGGACGCCGGGTCATGCCCAGGATATAGCTTTTGGCCAGCATGCTGTCGATATTGGGGTGGAAGGTGGAAGGGAACTGGGTGACGCCGATGATCAACTCATCGGGTGCCCGAGCTTCGCCCCGCCCGGTGATGAGCAGAAAGGCGGCCAGGAAAAGAACAAAACGCATGGCTCATCCACCCCCCAGATGTTGCTTCAGAAAGCCCACGACGTCCCCCCAATAGACGCCCCGGGGCTGGTAGAAGATGGTATTGGCACCGGGATAATCGAGGCGCGCCCAGACCTTCCCCAACCGGCGGGCTTTGAGGGCCGGGAGTAATCCCAGCCGGGCGATCTTGGCCGCGCCCCGCCGGCCCTTTGTGCTCATAGCCAGAAAGACGGGCAGGGCGAGATGTTTGATACGCGCCTTATCGCTGGCCAGTTTCAGGCTCAGATGGCGTGCCTTGCGAAGCTTGGTGGGCGAAATCAGCAACGCCGCCGCCAGGCGCTTGTCGCCCGCCGCCCAAAGCGCGATCAGTGCACCCTCCCCCAATCCCACGACGCTGATGCGGCTGGCATCCATATTGGCATGCGTGCCCAGCCAGCCCATGGCACTGTTATGCGACTCCAGCCCTTCCTTGATGGCGGTCCTGAATTCCAGGGGCGGTCCGTCGGTCAGGGCCCTATGGGTGACATAGGCGGCGTCCGGCTTGAACCTTCCGTGGCGCCGCAGGGGTGCCAGAGTGACGAAGCCGGCTCCAGCCAGGGCGGTTGCGAATACTTTGAGATCAAAGCCGTGTTCCCGGCCCCGCTCATAGCCCTGTTTGCGCAAATTCGTATCATGATGAAAGATCAGCCCTGGATGCTTGCCGGGCCCTTCGGGGAGGGCGAGTAATGCCTTGTGGGTGGTGCCCGTCGCATCTTTCAGATTTACCCAACTGGTTTCCGCCGCCGCCGGTTGGGCCAAAAGAAAGAAAACCAAAAAGGCGGACGCCAACCTCATGCCGGGCGCAGCCAGACGCTTTGGTCATGAAAGGCGGCACCTCCCGAAGGTGCCACGGGGGCCGCGTCGGTCAGCAGATTGACGCCCACACCGCCGGCGAAATCCTCATTGGGCCAGACCCCTTCCAGGACCAGGACGCCGGGCTGCAGGCCGGCGAAATGCCTGGTGGGAATCCGGAGCGCGCCCTGGGCGTTGCCGATTTCGGCCTCCGCCCCATCAACCAGGCCCAGTTTTTCCCCATCCCGGGGATGAACCAGCAACCGGGGGCCGCCTTCGCGGGCCCTGGAGGTGGGGGTTTCGGTGAAACTTGAATTCAAAAATGACCGGGCCGGCGGCGTCACCAGACGGAAGGGGCAGGCCTCATCGGCTTCGTTGATCAGTGGCGCATGATCGGGCAGGGGAGGCATGTTTGCCGCGTCTGGCCCGATGCTGGCCCAGTCGGGACGAAAGCGGAACCGCCCCGTGGGGTTGGGAAAGCCATCCAGGAAATGAGCCTTTTCGAAGGGCAGGGCGCCATCGATCCAGCCGGTTTTTTTGACCTCATCGGCGCGGGGCAGTCCAGAGCCGGTGAGCAGGGCATCGATCATTTCCCAGGCGCTCAGGCCGAAACCGGGATGGCTGGCGCTCAACTTATGCGCCAATGCATTGACCAGATCATGGTTGGAGCGCGCTTGGCCGACGGGCTCGATGACCCGCGGCCCCAGGCTCAGATGGGTATGGCCGAAAGCAACATAGATATCGTCATGTTCCAGAAATGTGGTGGCCGGCAGGACGATATCAGCCATACGGGCCGTCGGGGTCATGAATTGTTCATGGACGCAGGTGAACAGATCCTGGCGCGCCAGGCCCTTGAGCACGGCGCCCGTATCAGGCGCGGTGACGGCGCAATTGAAATTTTGCAGCAATATGGCGCCAATCGGCGGGCCATTTTTGAGTGCGTCTTTGTCGCCGTTCAACACAGGGCCGATGCTGGGCTGGGCCAGCACCCGGATAGTTTCATCCAACGCATCCAGCCCCTGGATCAGGCTTGTATTCAATTTCCAAAAGTTGCTGCCGGTAAAAAAGGCGCCGGCTCCTTCGTGGCGCCAGGCGCCGGTCATGGCCGGCAGGCAGCTCACCGCATGGAGGTTGGCGCTGCCGTTATGGGAGCGGGAAAAACCGATGCCGACACGCAGAAAGCTTTTCTCCGTCTGGCCGTATAAGCGGGCGAACTGGGTGATCTCATCCGCTTCCAGCCCGGTAATCCCAGCCGCCCATTGGGGTGTTTTTTCCCACAAATGGGCTTCGATACCGGCGTCGAAATCGGTCAGGCTTTGCAAATATTCCCGGTCCACCATGTCTTCGGCAAGCAACACATGCATGATTGCGGCGGCCAGGGCGCCGTCCGTGCCGGGGCGGATGATGAGGGCCAGATCGGCCGCTTCGATGGTGGGGTTGGCATAGATATCGACCACCACCAGCTTGGCGCCCCGTTCCTTGCGGGCCTTGGCGATGTGGCTCATGGCATTAACCTGGGTGGAGACCAGATTGGTTCCCCAGACGGTGATCAAATCGGCCTTGGCCATTTCCCGGGGATCGACCCCGGTGGCCGCACCCACACCGGCCCGCCAGCCGGCCATGGAAGGCGTAATGCAGATGGAGGGGAGTTCACGGGAATAGCCCATCACATGGCGCAGCCGTTCCACGCCGTAGCGCTGCACTTGGCCCATATTGCCGCCCGAATGAACCGGCCAGACGCAATCGGGCCCTCCCGCCTGAGCCGCCCGGATAAAGTTTTCCGCGACTTCGTCCAGTGCCTCATCCCAGGAAATTTCCTGGAACTCCCCCGATCCCTTTTCGCCGGTCCGGCGGAGCGGTGTGGTCAGACGCTCCGGATGATGCACCCGTTCCGCGTAGCGCGCCGTCTTGGCGCAGATGACGCCGTCGGTATAAGTGTTGGTTTTGGATCCCCGCACCCGCCCGATGGTCCGGGCGTCCAGGCGCTCTACCTCCAGCGAACAAACGCTGGGGCAGTCATGGGAACAGGCCGTGCGAAAAAAGCGCTCGCTCATGGGCATAGTTGTGAATGATTTACCCGGGTCCGGTCAAGACTGGGAATCTGTGCGGTCTATTAATGCGTCCTGCGCCTTTAGCGCCTGGCGCACCGGGGCAGGCGGAATGGAGAGGGTCGAATTGCTTCCCCCGGTGGCGACGGCGGCCATGACGCCCGCTGCCTGGCCCAACGCCATGGCCGACGCCATATGCCGGCCCCCCCCATTGGCCTCGCGGGTTGCCGAAATGGCCCGGCCCGTCACCAACAGACCGCCAACCGCTTCGGGCACCAGGCATCGCATGGGAATTTCGAAGGGGGCGGGAGGCATGAACAGCTCGATACCCGTGCCGCCGGCTTCATGCATATCCATGGGCCCGGCGCCGAGCGCGATGGAATCCTCAAATTGGCGGCCTTCCATGATGTCGGGGGTCGTGAGCGTATATTGACCCAGAATGCGCCGCGTTTCGCGCACCCCCACCCGGGGGGCGATGCCGGCCAGGATGGAGCCTTCAAAGCCCGGCACTTCGCGGCGCAGGAATGCGTGGATGCTCCGCATCTGGGCCCGGCCTTCCCGTTGCAGTTCTGATGCGTCGGCGTCAATCAGCGGATCCAGCCCCTGCAGGCGGCTCATCTGCCAGATGGCGCCGGAGCCGCCGGGCGTGCTGACAAAGGACATACTTTCTCAAAACAGCTCGCCATTTGCGATGCCTTCTCTCGCTTTGTCCCGTTTGAAATCCCGAGGCAGGGCGCGGAAGGTGGCCGCATCCACATTGGAAAGGCGGAAACAAAGAGCATTGGGCTGGCGCTCTCCGCCATCTTCCGAGGGTTGTATGGCGGCGCCGGCGCGCTCGGCTAACAGGCCATCGCCCGTGCCATCCACGATCACGCCGGCACTGAGCGCCCGGCGTCCCTTGACGGTTTCGATAATAACCCCGTCCAGATTTTCCGCTTCGTCGATGGTGCCCACCACCCGGGCATGGAGCAGGGCTTCGATGCTGGTCTCGGCGGCCATCTCATCGGCGATGATCTTGACGATTTCAGGATTGAAGGGAAAGCGGTGCAGGGTGAGGGGATGATTGGAGGCTTCGGCCATCATGTAATCGCCGAACCCATCTGATCCGCCCTCCGCCTCGATGCGGGTGGTCAGTTCATGGGGGATGCCCCGGACGGCTCTCGTTTTCCCGTTATAGAATCCCAGATACTGGGCCACATAGCCGCTGGTCGCCGTGCCCCCAGACAGCCTTCGCCTTCAATTAAGGCCACCTTGCGCCCGAGGTGGGCGGCGGCCAGGGTGGCGATCAGCCCTGACGCTCCGCCACCGGCGACGATCACCTCGTGGCGTTCCTCAACTTGTGTTTCCAGGCTCTCCGTGACGGTTCTTGGCTTCACCCGCTTTTCCGCCTTATTTGTTGGTCTTGGTCGGTTCTTGAAATTATCCCATAGCGAAATTATCCCAAAGCGTCTGGACCGCGCAAGTCTGGCCCTTGACGCACGGGGCCTGGGATGAAATCCTGACGCCAATAAACACCGTTAAATTGGAACCTAGGGAGGATCAATCATGTTTAACCGGATGAAAGCATTCGCTCCGGCCCTGGCGGCCAATCAGAAAAAGCTTATGCAATAAGAGGAGAGAGATCACCATGCCCAGTGAAAACACCACTATTCAGGCTTCCGACGGCGGCGCCATGCCGTGCTATTTGTCCACACCCGACAGCGGCTCGGGGCCGTGCGTGGTGCTTATCCCCTCGATCATGGGGGTGGCCGCCGATATCGAGGATTATACCAACCGTCTGGCCGTCGAAGGCTTTACCGCCTGCGCCATCGATCCGTTCTGGCGTGACGAGGATCCAGGCGTCTTGGCGCCCGCTTCTGATGCCCGCGACCGGGCCTTTGCGCGCATGGGCCGGGTCGACCGAGCGGTCAATATGGATGACCTGCAATCCATCATCAATGATCTGAAATCCCGCCCCACCTGCAACGGCAAGGTCGCCGTCATGGGCTTTTGCTTTGGCGGATCATACGCCTATCTGGGCTGTGCCCAAATGGACACGGATGCGGGTATCGCCTTTCATTCGGGCGCCATCAGCGATGTTATCGAAGACAGTCATGATTTTGCCGCCCCCGTGGTCTTCTTTTGGGGCGATCAGGATCAGGCTGCGCCCAAGGAGGAAGTCGATAAGGTCCAGGCACATTTTTCTAAACTTCCCAACGCCCGCGTCGAGATTTTTCCGGGCGGGGTGCACGGGTTCATGCAATATACCAATCCCGCCGCCTTCAACGAGGAAATCTGCAATAGCTCCTGGGCCGGCGCCATGGAGGTGCTGAAGGGGATTTAGGCGGACCCACCGTCATGGCATTGGGGAGAGGCGGCGGTTACGCCGCCTTTTTCTTGCCATTCATCGGCGGTCAGGGGCTGCAGGGCCAGGGCATGGACTTCGCCTGCCAATTCATCGGCGAGGATGGCGTTGATCCGCTGGTGGCGATGGACGCGGCTCTCGCCCTGGAACAAATCCGACACCACCACCACCTTGAAATGGGTTTCGGACCCCGGCGGCACATTATGCATGTGGCTTTCGTTCAGCACCTCAAGATGGGCCGGTGTCAGTTCCCGGTGGAGCTTTTCTTCAATGGTCTGCTGGATGATCATGATCGGCTCTCCTTATCCGCGCCAAAACCATATGTAGGCATAGTTGGGTATTAATCCAACATGGCAAATATCCGGGCCGGTGAGCCGTCCATTCCTTCAAGGGGCAGGGGCACGGCTACCAGGGTGAAATCCTCATCTCCGATGGCGGCGATATTGGTCAGCATCTGGATGATGATGATTTGATTGCCAAGCAACATGCGGTGATTGGGGCCGGGCCCGCCTTCAGGCGGCGCACTCAGTTTCCAAAAGGCGATTTCGGGGAAGAAATCCAGGGCCACGGCGCTGACGCCCCGCTCGATCATCAATTCGGACACGCTTGTATTCAGGCAGATCATCTCGTCCCAAAACTGTTTGGTGCCCCAGGCCCGGTCGGTCCAGCCCGTATGCAGAACGGGAATGACTGATGCGTCAAATTCGACGCCGGTCTCCAAGATCATATCGGCGGTGATCAGGGCGCCGGGCTCCGCATGGGTCAGGGGAATGATGCGGCCTTTTTTTACGATGCGGTCCAGGGGCACCTGATCGATGGACCAGCCCTCTTCCATGAAATGAACCGGCGCATCCACATGACTGCCGATATGGCCCAGGATTTCAAGGCGGCTCAGCATACTGAGCCCGGTTTCGGGCTCACCTTCCACCTCCAGCCCCTTGGCCAGGATCGATGCGAGCTGGGTATCATTGACCGCCGAAAGCACGACGCAGCGGGTCGGGTTCTCGTCGTAGAGGCCCAGCCCCGGAATGCCGTCCATATGCCGGTTGATGGGTAAGGTGAGATCGTGAATTTTCATAATGGTTCCTCCCTGTGGTCAGCATATGCTCTTCCTTGGTGAACGGGCGCGCAAACAGGGCAAGAATTTCAAAAAAATGGAAGTGGACGAAATATTTCTGAGCCTGACCGGCGAGTTCCTGGACGAATCCCGGGACCGTTTGGGGCAGATGGAGGAATGCCTCAACGATCTCTACACCGGCAACATTGCCCCCGCCGAGGCACTGAAGACCCTGCGCCGCGAGGCCCATACGCTGAAGGGGCTTGGCAATGCCTTCGGCTTCTCGCTGATTTCGGTTTTGATGCGGTGGACGGCTCCCACCCTCCGGCATCACGATGTGCCAAAATGG
>CAZBQG010000122.1:0-12778 GCA_964493945.1 uncultured Rhodospirillaceae bacterium | reverse complement strand
CAGCATTACCAAGATTGGACGGAGCGTCAAATCATTTGCGATAATTGTCTGGGCCGCTTTACCCCAGAAAAAGGACATCTTAGCATGGCGGCCCGAGAGACTGCTACCAACCGGAGGCTGAAAGAAAAATCATGAGGGTAACAAGCGACGTCATGGTCCCCATGCGGGACAGAGTCAAAATCGCCGTCCGCATATATCTGCCCGACGAGGAAGGCGCCTACCCCACTCTTTTTGCGCCGTCGCCCTATCGCTATGACACGGATGATATTCCTGTCCACAGCATCTTTCCCTGGCGCGAAACCGGGCCGGTGGAATGGTATATGGAGCACGGCTACAGCTATGTGCACGCCGACACGCGGGGGACCGGCAAATCGGAAGGCGAGTTTGGCCTGTTGGATGAGACGGAGCAGCAAGATTTATACGATGTGATCGAATGGATTGCCGCCCAATCCTGGTCCACCGGAAAGGTCGGCGGCATCGGGCAGTCTTATTACGCCATGACCCAATGGTTCATGGGCATTCAGAATCCTCCCCATCTTGCCTGCATCGCGCCTTATGACGGGATGATCGATCTCTACCGGGACTCGGTCTATATCGGCGGCATCTACGGTGAATTTTTCGCCAATTGGTACAATATGATCCGGACCAACAATTTGCACCGGGCGGCTGGCGACAATTCGGGGCGGGAATTGACGAAGGACCTGGCGAAAGAAATCATGCTTCATCAGACCTTCGACGGTTGGTGGCAGGAAAGATGCGCCCATCTGCGTCTTTCGGAAATCAAGGTACCCGTCTTGTCGGTCGGTGCCTGGGGCAAGGTCGGATTGCATCTCAGGGGAAATGTACTGGCCTATGAGGAACTTTCAGGCCCGAAAAGGCTCGTTGTCACGGGGGCCGGCAGCGTCAGCGAGGCGGTCCATCTCTTTGATCAGCCGGAATTTCATGAACAATATTTTTTGCCCTTTTATGACCATCATCTGAAAGGCGTGGATAACGGCGTTATGGATGAACCGCCCGTCGAGATATTTGTGCGCGGTGCCAACGCCTACCGGTCCGAAACTGAATGGCCGCTGAAGAGGGCGGAACAGGTCTCCTATTATTTAGGTGATGCGAAGTCCAACAGCGTGGCATCTTTAAATGACGGCAGCCTTTCGAGAGAAACCCCATCGCAGGCGGGCGGCGAAACCTCCTATGATTACCCGGACCATAAATGGGCCTTGGGCGTCGTTTCCATGGGCAAATTCGGGCCCGATCCCATAGGCGGCGTCCTGACCTTCGTGACGCCGCCGCTCGAGGAAGATACGGAAATCACGGGTCCGGTTTTGTTGGAATTGTTCGCCAGTTCCGATCAGCCCGACACGGATTTCATCATCAAACTATCGGATCAATTCCCCCAATCTGATGAAGAGCGCGCATCGGGCCGCCAGCCGGCATCCCAGGTCATCACCAAGGGCTGGCTAAAGGCATCCCACCGGGCCAAGGACGAGGTGCGCTCCACCGCCCTCCGGCCCTACTACATTCATGACGCACCCGAACCCATTACCCCGGGCGAGGTTTATGAATTCCAGATCGAGATTCATCCGGCCTCAAATCTGTTCAAGGCCGGCCACCGCATCCGCCTGGAAATCGCCAACGGGGATTCGCCTTTCACCGATGCGCCCTTCACCCACCAATATCTGCCCCACAAGGTAGGCCGGGACACCATCCATCATGATGCCGCCTACCCGTCCAGGCTTATCTTGCCGGTTGTTCCTGATCAGGGTCGATGACGATCAGGCATTGGTCGTATTCGACCATCTCCTCGTTCTCCACGAGGATTTGAGAGACGGTGCCTGAGCATCCGGCCTGCAGGGCGTTCATCACCTTCATGATCTCAATGATGCATACCGTCGTCGCCGGCGTGACCTTCTGGCCGACGGAAACAAAGGGCGTGGCACCCGGCTCCGGCGCCTGGTAGAAGGTTCCGACGCTGGGGGATTTTATCTGAAATGCGCCGGCCGGAATCTGCGCGGCGGGCTTTTTGGGCTGGGGTGCAGGCGCCGCCTCGGCGCTGGGCTGAGCGGGCGGCGCCTGGGTATCTTTCAGGGAGGCACTTTCGGTTCCGGGCTTTTGCAGATCCAGGACCGTATCGCCATATCTTAAATGCAGCGCGCCAAGCTCGCCGGAAGTCTCAAACAATTCGACGATTTCCATGATCTCCGCGTGGGTCAATTCTCTCTTATCCAAAGTCCAATTCCCGCATTATTGCTTGGAAGAAACCAGGTGCAGCGCCAATCCATCACCCTCGATCCGCACCGATGAGAAATTGGGCTTTTTCATCAGTTCCTTGATCAGGGTGACGACGGGCTGGGTGCCATCCACGGAATATTCGGAAGGCGGGGGTGCGGCGCGCATGGCGGCCACCGCCTCGCCGCCTGCGAAAAAGTGCAGCAAGAATTCATCACCATCCAGGTCCGTTCCTCCCATTTGCTTGCGCACCTCTTCGATGGAGGGTTCGGGTATTTGCCAACCCTCCAATTCCCGGGCGCGGGGCGAGGTGCAAATTCTGTCCAGGAGATTCTTGTCAACCGCGCCCCGCTCCTCCTCACCCCAGAAGCCCATGGCATATTGGATGACCTGATCGCTGATCTGCTTATAGCGCTCCCCCATGATCACATTCATCACCGCCTGGGCGCCGACGAACTGGGAATAGGGCGTGACCATGATGGGATAGCCCAGCTCTTCTCTGACCCTGGCCGTCTCCTCCAGAACCTGGTCCAGCTTATCCGCATGATTTATCAAGCCAAGCTGATGGCGCAGATTGGAAATCATACCGCCCGGCACCTGATGCATATAGGAGGCCTGGCTGTATTCGGCGGGAGTACCGATGGGAAAACTGTTTTGTTGGGCTACCTTCTCGAAATGTTCGGATATGGGTTTCAGGGCTTCCAGATCGATGGCCGGGCTGTAGCCCAGCGCCTGGGCATTCTCGCAGACATTGAAGACCGACGGGTTGGAAGACGCGTTGGCCAGGGGCGGCGTCGCCGTATTGATGATGCCGATGCCGGCCTGGATCGCTTCCAGGGCACAGATGGGGCCCAGCCCCGTAATGCAATGGGTGTGGAATTCCAAAGGCGTATCGCCCGCTTCCGCGAGCATCACCTGGGCCAGATCGCGGGTCCGTTCGGGCGTCAGCAATCCGCCCGGGTCTTTCAGGCAAAGCCGGTCGGCGCCCAGTTTGGCGGCTTCCCGGGTCCGTTCCCGGTAATAATCATCGGTGTGCACGGGCGAGATTGAATAGATCAGATTGATGATGGTTTTGAGGTCCGCCTCTTGATAATCGGCCAAGCGCAATTGCCAATTGGCAACGGTGTTGGAACTGTCCGAAATGCGCACCTCGCGGATGCCGTTGGCGGCCAGGCGCTGGATGAACAGCTTGGTCACCGAATGGGGCGTGAATTCAAAAGCGGTGACGGAACGCCCCATGATCGCGCGCATGGGCGTGTTGGGCATATGTTTGTTGATCAGGCGCAATCTTTCCCACGGATCGTCCTTTAATTCGCGCACCAGTTTCTTGAAAAAAGCGCTGGCGATGACCTCCTGGGCGATGAACCCCACGCGGTCGAATTGTTCCATGACGGGCATGATCATGCCGGTCCGCAAGTTGCAGGCCCAGAGGCTCATATTGCCGTCACGGATGGTGGTATCGACAAATTGAATGGGCTGCATGCTCAGATCACACCGTCGCTGGCCAGGGTTTTGATTTCGTCTTCGCCATAACCCAGATCACCCAGAATGGATTCGGTATGTTCGCCCAGGGCCGGTGGCGGCATGTCGCCCGCATCCCTGTCGCCATCAAACAAAATTGGCCGGCGTATATTCATGACCTCGCCTTCCGTCGGGTGTTGCATCTTTTGGAAGATGCCGTTGAACTTCACCTGGGGGTGTTCCATTACCTCGTCCAATGTGGCGATGGGTGCATGGGGCACGTCATATTCGGCCAATTGCTTGAGCCAGTAATCACGGGAGTGATCCTTGAAGGAAACCTGTAATTCGGCGGTAAGGGTGGCGTAATTTTTGGCCCGCAATTCCCGGGATGCGAAACGTTCATCTTCCGCCATTTCGGGCCGTCCGATGGCGCCCATCAGGGATTTAAAAAATTTATCGACCGCCGCCAAATGGAGCGCCACCAATTTCCCGTCGGCGCAGAGAAGCGCATAGGATTGTGATACGCTGGGCCGGCTGGTAGAATCGGGGATCACACCCGATGCGAAATAGCCGGCAAAAGAAGTGGTGGCCAGCGCAATCAGGCTGTCCAGCATGGCCACCTCGACGCGTCGCCCGATACCGGTCTGGCCGCGCTCCACCAGCGCCCCCAGAATGCCGATGGCGGCGAACATGCCGCTCACCGCATCGGCCAGGGCTGGCCCCCGGACCTTGGGGTCATCCCGGTCCAGAACTTGGCCCAGATAGCCGCTCAAGGCTTGCGCCACCGTGTCATAACAGGGCCGGTCCGCATAAGGGCCCGTGGCGCCAAAGCCGGTGATCGAACAATATAAAAGTCCGGGATTAAGCTCATGCAGTCTGGGCCATCCGTAATCCAGCTTGTCCATGACGCCCGGGCGGTAATTTTCGATCAGCACGTCGGCGGTGGAAATCAGCCTCTCGAAGACCTCACGGGCGGCGGGCTCTTTCAGATTGAGCGTCAGGCTGCGTTTGCGCGCATTATAGGCGCGGAAGGATGGCCCATAGAGCTGGCCTTCGTAATTGCGGAACGGATCGCCCCGGCCCGGCTGTTCCACCTTCACCACATCGGCGCCCAGATCGGCCAATTGCAGTGCGGCGCAGGGACCGGTGATGAAGGTTCCCAATTCGACGACGCGGATATTCTTTAGAACACGGGCCACTTTTCCCTCCCGGAACTAATTGCATATGGGGCGTAGCATGGTGCCTCGAAGGCGGCAACCGTCATTCAACCCACCGCGGCCATGATGATTTCGGCCTGCCGGATTCCGATCTCGGCCGGACTGAGAACGGCAATACAGGCCCCTTCGCGGATGTCTTCGCACTGAAGATGGGTGGGGATCAGCGCTAGACCGAAGGGAATGATCAGACCCGCACCTTTCTCCTTGGCGTTTTTAGCGATGCTGACTGCCCTCTCCAGCAGGATGCCGCCGCTTTCATGGGCGTCCGGCAGTTCCACATTGAGGGGTTCCATATGCACCATGCGGTCGCGGATGCCAAACTGATCCAGAATGTCATAAGCTTCCTTCATCAGGGAATCGTTGGGCGCGATCATGGCAAAACGGTCGGTGATCTGCAGGGCCACATCGAAGACCGACTGGCCGAACCCCACAACCAGGATCGACAAGGCCCGCCTGATCTGGTCGTAGCCCGGATCATAGACGCAATGGACCATGACCCCGTTAAAGCCTTCTTCCTCGGCTTCCTTTGCCGCCACCAGATATTCCGGGATGGTTTTCTCGAAATCCTTCCAGGTCAGGCTTTTCTTGTAGGTAGCGACGCCGCCCGCGGGAAAGCCGATTTCCAGATCCGTCCGGGACCCGCAGAATTTTTGCAGCGTATTGGTTCGCAGCTCCACTTCCCGGTCGGGATAGACCTCGCGCAAGCTTGGCAGGATAACTCTCAATCGCATGCTCTTTCTCCCTATTATCGATCCCCCAATGGGTCCAGAAAAACATCCATGAGCAAGGGATCGGACTTCCTGGCCACCTGCACGCCGATCAGGTGAGCACAGGACGGACAGCAGAATTCACGTATCTCTATTTCCCCGGTGAGACCGAACTTGTTCCACCGGCTGGCGCTTTCGATGGGCAGGGTTCGCCAGACCGTGCCGGCTTTTGGATCTTCGCCATTACCCGCCAATGGATGGAGGCATTTGGCACAGACCGAAACCCGGTCTTTGGTTATCTTTACCGCCTCGCCCATGGCTCCGGGGAAGGTTGCGTCTTTGCCAACATTGGGTGCCTGGTGTCCGGGCTCTACTTGGGCGCAGCCGGCCAAGCGCTGCTCTCTGATGGATTTCCGGGCCGCTTCGGTGGCTTTGGCATCCACTTCCGGGTGCCGGCCATCGCCGCTCAACACCACGCCATGGATAGAGGCCGCCCGGTCTACCCCCATCAGGTCGGCCTGCACATCGGCCAGGACCCGGGCGGGATCGCGCTCCAGCGAATCACCATAGCCGCCACCACCGGCATAAAGATTGACCACGCCATCCCCAGGCCCCAGCCGGGTGCGTTGCTTGGCCTCCAGCGCTTCCAGCTCCGAACAACCCACATCCTCCACATTGCCGGGCATGCGGCCTTGTTCGAACATGGCACGGATTTCGGCATCATGAAGCAACAGGCGCACCTGAACGCTCGACGGATAGCCTCCAAACAGGCCCTGGGATTCGGGCTGGCTCGCCCCATGGGTCAGCACGGTCAAATCGATGTCACCCTCATTGCCATGGGGCACGATCAGCGATTGGGTACCCGTGCCGCCCCGGTACTTCCCATGCCCGCCGGTCTCTGGCGCCAGCCTGCGGAACACATAAAGGACCGGGTTCTCTTTTTCATAGGTTTCCACATTGCCGATGGCGGCGGCCGGCGATCCTGAAAGGCCGCCCCCATCCATGCCGTCGGTTTGGGATTTGGCACCGCTGCCGCCGGTGTTATCGAGAAGCACGGCGGTGAAACGTCTCTTGTCCCGCCAGCTTCCGGCCATGGTCATGCCCTGCCAGGCGGGGGACCAGTTGGCCTGGATTTCGTCCCTGAGCCCCGAGCACGCGATCATCTTGGCGATGGCGCCAAATGCCACATGGGAGGTGGCGAAGGTTCCGGAGACGGTACCCATGCTGACCCCCGCCGGATGAAGTGCGTTGTTGACGGTGCCTTCTTCGGAAACGATATCGACCAGCGGCATAAGCCCCCCGGGCGACCAGGGCATGTCATAACAAAGCATGGGCAGAATGGCCGAGAAGACACCGCTTTCCAGACCCACACGGGTGCAATTGATGGCCCCCGCCGCCTGTTCGTCCGTGCCGGTAAAATCGAACTTCATGCGCTCGCCCGACTTGGTGAGCCGAAGGCAAATCCGGTAAAGCCGGTTGGTATTGCCGTCATGATCCAAAAAACCCTGGGCCGTCCATTCCCCGTCGGGCAGGGATTTAAGGCGCCGGGAAAAGGATGCCTGCACCAGTTCCAGAATTCTCCTCTGGGCCTCCATCACCGCATCCAGACCGTATTCGGCGGTGACTTCCGCCATGCGCTGGCGGGTCCGGTTGATGGCCGCGATCCGGGCCCGCACATTTAGGCCATTAAGCTGAGACGTGCGCGAATTGCGGATCAGCATGGCTTCCACATCTTCGCGCAACTCTCCGCCATCGATCAGCTTAACCGGCGGGATAAGGGGGGCCTCGCCAAAGACGTCGGGGGTGCCCACGGTGAAGCTGCCCGGATTGGGGCCGCCCACATCGATTTCATGCATGGCCAGACCGGTCCAGCAGACCAGTTTTTCATCATGGAAGATGGGCGCAAACATGAGAATGTCGTTCATATGGGCGGCACCGGCCCAGGGATCATTGGTGACGAAGGCATCTCCATCCCTAAAACCCATAGAGTTTCCAAACCGCTCGATGACGGTCTTGACCGCGGTGTTCAGACACAGGGAAAGCCGCGTCATATAGACGCCGATGAACAGGCTGTCCCCTTCGGCGGTCAAAAGGGCGCTGTTGAAATCCTTTGCTTCATAAACCACCGGAGAGCCAGACAATTGGGCCGCTACCCGCCCCTGTTCGTCATTGAGCATCATCAGGCGGTGGCGCAGAACTTCCAGGGTGATGGGATCAAGTCCGGTTTCAGCCATTGGACCAATCCATGCTCTGGAGCGTGATGATCACATTTTCATAGGCATCTACATTGGCTTCAGTGAATTCGGGCAAAAGGATCGAATCCCCCACGCGCTCGACGATGGCCGGGCCGGTCAATTTCATTCCCGGGCGGAGGAGGCTGCCGTCATAGACCGGCGTGGCTTCGAAATCCCCCGCTTCCAGAAAATATATCTGGCGCATTGTCTTGAGTGCGGCACCGGGATCGCTTTGATCCCCCATGGACAGGGGGGCCAGGGAGGGCACGACGGTGGCGCAGCTTCCTTCAATCTGGGCCTTGACGATCTCCACCTCGCTTTGGGCAAAAGCGGCGTTGGGTCCGTAAATTTGCGTATAGAGCGCCTCGAAATCCGCCCGCAGATCCTGGGGCTCCCCTTCCTCACCGGGCAGCGTGGATACGGGCACGGCGAGAGAGCCCGGCTGTAGCCGGTATTTCATATGGACGAAGCGGTCATAGCGCCTGGCATCCAGCTCGATCTCTTCGGCATCAAAAAGGGCCGAAAGCCCGCCTTCCAATTCCACCATCATGGAACTCAGGCTATCCCCTTCCGCCTCGGACAAGGGTGCCTGCAAAAGGCAGGACCGTTCCGCGCTGTGCAGGATGCCGCCCACCAGCATGCCCATGGCGGAAAATACGGTGGCGAAGCTGGGCACATAAATCCGGGAAATTCCCAGATCACGGGCCAGATAGGCGATATGCAGTGCGCCCGCGCCACCGTAAGCAAACAAAACGAATTCACGGGGGTCCCGGCCCCTGTCGATGCTGGTGCGCCGGATCAAATCGGCCATATGGGCGTTGACGATGCGAAAGGCCCCGGCCGCCGTGGCGATCCTGTCCCTGCCGAATTTTTCAGCCACCTCATCCATTGCCCGTTCCGCCGCCGGGCGATCCAGCTTCATGACGCCCCCCAGAACCGCCTCGTCATCCATATAGCCCAAAAGCAGATTGACGTCGGTGACTGAAGGAACCGTGCCCCCCAGCCCATAGCAAGCGGGTCCCGGCTGGGCGCCAGTAGACTTGGGGCCGGCCCTGAGCATGCCGTCTTCATCAACCCAGACGATGCTGCCGCCGCCGGCGCCGACCGATTCCACGGCCACCTTGGGGATGGCACAGGTATAGCGGTCGATGACCGGTTCGGGATCAAGGATGTAGCGGCCATTCTCGATCAGGGCCACATCGAAGGTGGTGCCCCCCATATCGCCGCTGATGATATTTGGCTCGCCATATATATCACCGAAAAACCTGGCCCCTAGCACGCCGCTCACCGGGCCGGAATCCAAGGTCAGCAATGGCCGGTTGCGGATTTCCTCCATGGTCGTCAGCCCGCCCATGCAATGGGCAAGCAATAAGGGGTAGCCATAGCCCTTTTCGGCCAGGCGCTGTTCGAGGCGTTCCATATAGGCGATCAGGCGGGGCGCCACATAGGCGTTGGCGACAGTCGTCGTCGCCCGTTCATATTCGCCCAGGATGGGCGCGATTTCGTGGGACGCACTAACAAACACATCGGGCAGGGCCTGGCGCAACCGGGCCGAGACCTGTTTTTCGTGGCTATCATTCAGAAAAGACCAAAGAAAGACGACGGCCACCGCCTCAATACCATCCTCGGCCAATCTTTTGATGGCGTCCTCCACCTCTGTCTCGTTCAAGGCAACCACGACGGCGCCTTCCCGGTCCATACGTTGGGTGATGGGAATGGCATCCGGGCGGGCGACGATGGGCGGGGAAGCTTGCTCCAGACGGGTTTGATAGGTCATTTCGGAGGTGGTCAGGCCGGCGACCTTTTGCGAGGCCTTGCCGATGAAGAAGGCCTCTTCATGACCCCGGGTCGCCAGCAGGGCGGTGCGGGCACCCTTGCGCTCGACCATGGCGTTGGTGGCCACCGTGCAGCCATGAATGATGAAACGGCATTCGACCAACAAATCTTCGGTGCCCAGCTTCATTTCCCGGGCGGCCCGCTCGATCACCTCCATCACGCCCAGATCTTCTTCGCCTCTTCTGGTGGGCGATTTGGCGATGGTGACGATGCGGCCTTCGCCATCCAGCACGGCGCAATCGGTGAAAGTGCTGCCGATATCGATACCGATATAATAGGCCAATCAATCCGCTCCGCCGCTGGGCTCCTCGCCATCATATGAAATCGTATCTTGCAGCATCTTGGCCACATGCCGGCCCAGGGGTAAATGCTGCTCTTCCAGGATGTGGCCCAACAGGCCGGGGGCACGGGATATGGCGGCGAAGCCCCGCATGACCTTCCAGGGCACACCGATCTCGCCCAGCAGGGCCGCCATGCCCGCCGTTGCGTTGATGGTCAGATGCTTGCCCAGGGACCGGTCCACCGCAGCCGACATGACATGCAGTGCCGCAATGTGTTTGCCGGGGATATCTTCACCTTCGGCGACGGCCAGAAGTTTGGGCGTGCGGGGATCTTCGGGCTTGAAATCGCTATGCCCGAAACCGGGCAGGGCGCGCTTTGAGGAACGGTAGCTTTTGACGATTTCATCGGCCGTTGCGTCCGCGTCATCGGCCTCCATGATTTCTTCCAGATGGCGCCCCACCTGTTCCATAACGCCGCCGAACTGGCTGCCGACGGCCAACAATCCGGCGGCCATAGCGCCTTGTATGGAATCGGGTGATGCGCGGTAGACCATGCGCGAGCTGAGCGCGCCGACCACGCCGTGATCGACCAGGGTAACCAACACCGCATCCAGGATTTTTTTCTGAGACGGCGCGGGCATGCTGCCCAGTACATAGAAATAGATCATCTCGGTGAAACTGATTTCACCGATCAGGTCTTCCACCAGATTCTTGCCCCGGATGGTGGCACCCGTCGCATCGAAAGTGGATATGCGGGTCGCCGGTGATTTATCGTTCATGATTTGCTGCCTTTCTGTTTCCCAATGGCGGTGCGAGACCGTTCCGTTCCAATGTGTTTGGCTTGAGGGTATCCGTAGGTTTCGTCCCCCTCGCCACCTGTTTTTTCTGGCGCTTTCTTTTGAAAAATCAGGGGTCGTTACGCCACGGGACCGCGAGCCGCTCCAACTCGCGCAGGACCAGGTTGGTCAAAACGCCCAGAATGGTGATGACGATAATGCCGACGAACATTCTTTCGGTCATCATCGGCGTATCGAACTCGTCGATTGAGCGGCCGATCAGGGCTGAATCCATCATGGCGCGCTCCTTTCATAAACCACTTCGCCGCCGACCACGGTCATATCGGCATCTATATCCTTGATCTCGAATTCGGCGACACTCAGGGGATCGGCTGAGAGGACGGCGAAATCGGCCAGCTTGCCCACTTCGATGGAGCCCTTAATATCTTCTTCCATAGTCAGGTAGGCGCCGTCGATGGTCGCCGCGCGGATGGCGTCCTGGCGCGAGATGCCCTGTTCCGGCGCGATCGGCTCGCCGGTGTCGCGGACGATGCGGGTGATCACCTGCCAAACCGGATGGAACAGCGAGACCGGCACATTGTCGGTGGCCAGCGCGAAGCGGATGCCGGCATCGCGCATGCGGGCCAGGGGTGAAATATCCACCGCCCGCCCGGGCCCCACCTTGGCCAGCAGCTCGGCCCCCGTGCGGTAAATGTTACGGTTGGTGTGGGTCGAAGTAACCAGCCCCAGATCGCGGATGCGGCTGGTCTCCTCAGGCGACAGGACGCCGATATGGCCCAGCACCCAACGCCTGTCGGAAATCGGCTCGATGCGCTCTACCTCTTCCAGATATTCCAGCATCTGCGAGGTCAGGCCGACGACACGGATATCGTTACGCGCCGCATGAACCATGCTTTCCACCAGCCGCTCGTGGGGCAGCGTGGCATCGAAATTGAACCCCGCCCAGCCCGTATAGGGATGGCTTTGGCAGCGCAGCTCATTCTCGACCCAGGAACCCGGACCCCATTCGGTAGCGATCTGGGAATAAAGGCCGTGGATGCGCAAATAATCGTCTCCCATTCCGGTGCCCGCCAGCCAGGCCGACCAACTCTCCAGCAAGGGCCCCATGGGGGCATCGCCGATGGTATCCCAGGATGGGCTGAACACAAGATTGGCGCGGATGTTCATGCGCCCCGCCTCGTGGCGTTCCTTGTAGACCCGGATGACTTCGGCGGCGACGCCGTGCTCCTCGAAGACGCTGGTCGTGCCGGCAGCCAGGTAAGCGGTGATCGAGCGGTCAAGGGCCGCCACGCGATCGGCATGGGTGAAACCGCCGCAGGCCTTGAGCAAGCTCATCTCGACCATGGGCATGTAGGAATGTTCGATGAAAACCCCGGTCGGCTCGCCCGCCTTGTCCCGTTCGATTTCCACTGTCTTACATGGATCGGGCGTCTCGCGGGTGATGCCGGCCACCTCTAGCGCCAGGGAATTGGCCACCGAAACTAAGGGTATGCTGTGACGCCAAAAACCCCAGATGGGCCGGATATAGACCGGGTTGTCGGGTGACACGCTGTCCAGGTCCTGGCGCGTCGGGAAGCGGTTCTCTGCGAAGATTTCGGGCACGTCCCAATAGGATGGCGGATCGCCAAGCGGCATGGTGACCACCCAATCGCCCGGCTCGGCCTCGGCCACCAGAGCCTCGATGCGGGCCAGGACGTCGTTAATGGAGCGCGCCCCGGCCAGACTCGGATAGACATCCTTGAGCCCTTCCCGGTCCAAATGGGCATGGCCGTCGATCAGCCCGGGCGTAACCGTCCGGCCCCCGAGGTCGATGATCCGCGTATGGTCATCGGCCTGTTCCAGCATGGCCGTTCCGCCGCCGACGCCAATGAATTGCCCGTCCTTGACGGCCAGCGCATCGGAAATGGTGAAGCCGCTATCGACTGTGATCACTTTGCCATTATGGGCAATCAGATCGGGTCCCAGATTTTCAAGTCTCATGAGCCCAGCACGAATGCCTCCCTGCGATGATCCGCGGCG
>CAZBQG010000121.1:6756-12794 GCA_964493945.1 uncultured Rhodospirillaceae bacterium | reverse complement strand
GATTCGGGCGAAATCGTTCTGTCCAGCGGATCGGACGAGGACGAACTGGTCTTCTAGTCCAGGGCCTTGCCGCCATTGGCCGCGGTCTCTTCCAGGAATTTGGTCAATTCGTCGCACGGCAAGGGCCGGCTGAACAGATAGCCCTGCATTTCATGGCAGTCGAATTCCCGCAAAATAGCGAGCTGTTCTTCTGTTTCCATGCCTTCGGCAATGACCCGGCGCCGCAGGGAATGGCCCATATTGATGATCGTGCGGATGATCTCCACATCGTCCGGATCGGTCACAATATCGGCGACGAAGGATTGATCGATCTTGATGGTATCGATTGGAAACCGCTTTAGATAGTTGAGCGATGAATAAGCCGGTGCCGAAATTATCCATGGAAACCTTGATGCCCAGATCGTGGATGTTATTGATCACTTCAACCGCCTTTTCCGTATCCGACATGATCAGGCTTTCCGTGATCTCTACCTCCAGCTCCTCCGGTCCTATGCCCGCTTCGTTCATGCAATCCTGAATGACGTCGACCAGATCGGCCTGACGCAATTGGCGGACGGACAGATTGACCGCCACGCTGATATCTGAATAGCCGGCATCGCGCCAAGACGCGGTGCTGGGCGCAGGCCGAATGCAGCGTCCATATACCCACCTGGGTGATGGCCCCGGTTTCTTCCAGCACGGGGATAAAGCGGGCCGGTGAGACTGGCCCCAAATCCTTGCTGTGCCAGCGCAGCAAGGCCTCGACACCGGTAATCTTGCCGCTTTTGATATCCAGTTTGGGCTGATAGTGGATCTGGTATTCCTCGTTATCCAGCGCCTGGCTCAAACTGTTTTTGAGTACCAGGCGTCCTTGACCGCCGCATTCAGGTTTGCGGTATAGAATTGAAAATCGTTTTTGCCCTGATCCTTCGCCCGGTACATGGCGGCGTCGGCATTCTTCAAAAGCACCGTCGGGTCCGAGCCGTCCTCGGGCCAGACCGTGATCCTGATGCTGCCCGAAATGAAGGTTTCCTCCTTGCCCAGTCGAAAGGCTGGCTCAGGGCGTCCAGGATGCGTTGGGCGACGATGGAGGCGTCCTTGGAATCGACCAGGCGGGGCATGAGCACGGTAAATTCGTTACCCCCAGGCGGGCCACCGTGTCGCCGGTGCGCACGCAATCCTCCAGCCTGTTTGCGGCCTCCTTGAGCAACAGGTCGCCCATATCATGGCCCAAGGTGTTATTGACCAGTTTGAACCCGTCCAAATCCAGGAACATGAGCCCCACCGGGCGCAAGGCCCGCCCGCCCAGGGCCACCGCCAGGGTCAGCCGGTCCAGGAACAGATTGCGGTTGGGCAGTCCGGTAAGCTGATCAAAGTTGGCCTGGTAGTGGATTTGTTCTTCGTGCTCCTTGCGTTTGGTGATGTCACTGACCAGGGCGGTATATTGTGTTATCTCCCCTTCCCTGTTCTTGATCGCCGACATGGCAACCCGTTTGGCCAGTTTTTCGCCCCCCTTGCGGGTGGTCCATAATTCGCCGCACCATTCGCCATTTGTTTTCAAAGATTCACGGAAATGGGCGTGCTGAATGGGGTCATCCTTCAAAGCGCTTTCAAACGGAGACAATTTGCCCACCCGTTCGTGGGCTTCGTGGCCGGTCATTTTCGTGTAGGCGGGATTGACCGAGGTGACCAGGAAATCCTGATCGATCACCAACACGCCTTCTTTGGTGCTTTCGATAACCGTGGCGGCCAGATGCAGTTTGCCTTCCGCATTCTAGCGTTCCTCTATTTCCTGGGTCAGATCTCGGGTGCGTTCGGCGACGCGTATCTCCAACTCGTCCCGGGCGTGGCGCAAATCCTCTTCGTCAGCTATACGCTGGGTAATGTCGCGCACCAGACAGGTGAAAATTCTATGGCGCCCGCGGCGCAGCTCGGTCAAGCCCAGCTCCACCGGGAAATCAGGCCCGTCCCGGTGATGGCCGATAAGCTGGCGGACCGTGCCCAGCTCACTTTTTTCGATGGATTTGACACAATCGAGAAGAGGAAATCAGCCTCCTGGCTGGGCCCATCTCCCATGAACAGACCCAGATTATTGCCGATTGCCTGACTTGCCTCATAGCCGAAAACACGTTCGGCCGCCCGGTTGAAGGACAGAACCTTGCCCCTTTCGTCAAGGTCACGATGCCTTCGGCCACCGTTTCCATAATGCCCTGGAGAAGCTCTTCCCGCGAGCGCATCCGTTCCGCCGAACGGATGGTTTCAGTTATGTCCGTGGCCCTGAAAATAGCTGTTTCCTTGGCCGCGCCCGGCACCCGTTGGACGATGGCTTCGGCATCGAATTCACCGCCGCTCAAATTCACGAATTTCATGGGCAGCGGGTCTTTTTCCTCGACCGAGGAATCAAACATCCCGGTCAGAATTTCCTGATAATCCCGATGGGTGAAATCCGTAATTGGCCGCCCGTCCAATTCGGCGAAGTCCGTGGCGCCCAGAATGTCGAGCCCCGCCCGGTTCATATATTTGACGCAGCCATTATCGCAAACGCAAACCAGATCGGAACTGGCTTCAACCAGTTGCAGCACCCAGGCCTGATCCAGTGGCGACGCGGAGCCGGCACCGGACCCTTTCCCGGCTTTGCTTTTTTTGATTTTCCCCGTTGGTTCACCTTGTGACTTCCCCTTGCGGCCCTCTAGCGGCAGTAAACCTTGATATCATAGCGGAATTTGCGTTCGGCCCTACTGGGGGCAATCCACATGCCCAATTGCCCCTTGTTCCGCTTACCCGATACTCGGAAGGTGGAAACCTGATCCTCCTTCAGGCGCATGCTGCGTTTGGTGATCTGCTTTTTACCCTTGGTACGGTAAATGTGAAAACGCCCAGACGGGGCCAGGTCCCGCCCTTATTGGTTATCTTGAAGACCGCCGCCTTTTCTTGGCAACTGGCCTCGATGCCCAGATTCAGATCACCGATCTTCAGCGATGCAACCTGGGCAGCCCCTTTTTCCTTTCTTTTGACCCGGCGTTTTTTCCCCTTTTTTTTGGGCTTGCTGCCGTCCTGTTTGACCCTCAGGCATTCCAGGGTGGCGATGCGGTTTTTCACATCCCCGATATGAATCTTCAGCGACTCTCCTTCCAGCTTTAATTTACGCGATTTTATCATGGCCGGAGCTTCGGCCTTGAAAAGCCGTTCCATCTTCTCCTGATAATTTTTCCAGCGATCTAAATATCGTCCCCAATTGCCCCTATGGCGTTTGTCGATGAGCCGTTCGATCCTGCCGGCATCATTGATCCAATAATCCACATCGGGGAATTTGGGGCAGGCCTTGGTGGCGTTCTCTATGCGCGGCGTGGCGGCTTCGGCCTGAGAGGCGCCAAGCTAAGTCGCCAGAGTGAGGGAAATTACCCCAATTAGGAAAGGTTTCATTGCCATTGCGGGTAAAAAACCGGATGTGAGCATGAACTGGGCGTGAATATCATGCGCTAGGTTAGCACGGTCGGCATTTATCCCCAAAAAATTTGTGAAACCCGGTCAACGTACGATCATCACCGAATTCTCAGCGAACTCCATCACCTTGAAGGCAACGCTGCCCATGAAAAAGCGCTGAATGCCCGATTTGCCCGTATCGGCCAGGGCGACCATGGAATAGTCCTTGCCCGCTTCGATGATTTCCTCAACCGGATTGCCCACGCGGGTAAGGGTTTGGCCGACGGGAGCACCCAATTCGCGCAGGCATTTTTCGGCCTCCGACACGAAGCCCCGCGCTTCATCCTCGCCTTCAACATCAAGGGAGACGGAGAGAAGCGATATGGTGGCTCCGCTGCGCAGCGCAAATTGGCCCAACCGTTCAAGCATCTGCCGGGCGCGTTCCGATCCATCGGTGCAGGCTAGATGTTCGCCGCCCGCTTCAAGATCGCGGACAACCAGTACGGCACAGGGTGCATGAACGGCCACTTTTTCGGCCACCGCCGGATCCCAAAAACCTTTTGCGAGCCCGCCCCAGCGGCCCGATGAACCAAGGACGATCAGATCATAAGGGCCCAGATTATATTGATCGAGAATGCCGGTGGCGATATTGGTCGCAGTCTTCAGTTTGAGGACGATCATTTTACCTTCGGCATTGGTATATTCGATCTTGTTGTCCCCCAAGGGATCGCCATCCACCTCTGTATGGGTGCTTTTCTCATTCCATTCCGAAGCCTCGGCATCCTCCATGAGCATGTCCCGGCCTTTTTTTAGATATTGGATGCCGGGCAGTTCCAGGCCCCATTTGAGCATATTTTCGCGGGCCACGCGGACTTGCAGGCCGCCGGAACGAAGACCCTGATCAACCGGGCGCACATAAAGCAAGACGACATCGCTGTCTTTTTCGCGGCTGAGGGTCGCGGCGTAGCGCAATCCCCGATAGCTTTCATCGGAACCATCGACGCAAACCAGAATGCGAAAGCGGCCGGCCCGTTCCAGGCTGATCCGTTCAAGTTCAGTCTTATCCGGCATTCCTGTCTTTCCGAGCCTCCCTCAAGCACCCAGAAGCGGCCAATATATGGCAGCGGCGGCCAGCATGATTATGGTCGAAACCACGGCCATTTTCCAACCCACAACGAGAAAATCAGTAGCTTTTAAATATCCCGCTGCATAAACGATGGCGCAGGCCGGTGTGCCGACCACCGTGAGATAGGCGAAAGCCGATGAAATGGCCGTAATGAAACCGATCACCAGCGGGCTTTCCTCGGCGACCACGGCCAAATTCAGGACAATCGGGCCCAGCACGGCCACGGCGGCGCCGTTGGACATGGTGTTGGTCACCACCGTGGTCAAGACCGAAACCGCCGCCCATAATCCGAACCCATCATGGACGCCCAGGGGTTCAAGTGTGCCGATAAAGCTTTGTGCGACCCATTCGGCGGCCCCCGTATCTTTCATTTCGACACCCAACGAAATGGCTGCGCCATAAAGCAAGATGACGCCCCAATTGACCCCTTGGTTGATGTCTTCCCAGCGGACCAGCCCGGCGATCAGGAAGGCCGCCGCGCCTAACAAGGCGATCGTTCCCATGCCCACTTTGTCGGATGCCAGTATCCAGCCCAGCAAGACGCAAAAGAAGATAAAGATGGAAGCCCAATCGCCGGCCTTCATGGGACCTTCGGCCTCCACCAGGGCGCGGAGCTTGACAACGGCGCGGGACAGGTCGCGGTATTCGGGCCGGAAGGTGTACAAAAGGATCAAGGTGACGAAAGGCACCTGAACCAGAAACATCGGGTAGGCGAACAACATCCAGCGCAGATAATCGACCAGGAATTTGTTCGTCTCCGGGTTACCCGGATCAAAAAAGAATTCCCGCCAATAGCCGATCATGATGGCGTTGCGGGCGCCGCCGGAAGGCGTGCCGATACCCGCCACCGAACAGCCATAGGCAATGGAAAGCAATATAACTGCTGCCAGATTGCGCACTTTCCTGGGGTCGTCCGAGGTCAGGGAAACCAAGGTTATGCCGACCGGCAACATCATGGCGGCGACCGTGTGTTCACCCACAAACGAAGCCAAAACCCCCGAGACCACGGAAATGCCGAAACATACCCTGGAGGTCCGGGTGCCGGTGATGCGCACGATGAGCCAGGCGATGCGCTTGTCCAGCTTTTGCTTGACCACGGCGACGGCCAGCATCAAGGACCCCATGATGAACAAAACGGAATCGTTCCACAAAGTCTTGGCGACGACCGAACTGTCCAGCCCCAGCAGGAAAATCTGGCCCAGAATGATCAAAAGCGCCACCGCCGGAAGGGGGATGGGTTCGGTCACGAACATTATGGTCGCCATGACCAGCATGGCGATCACGATAAGGCCCTCGCGGCTCAACCCCTCCGGCGTCGGCAGGCTCAGGATAATCGTGCCGGCGCCGATGGTGATCAGGAACCAGCGCTTGCCCCACAGATATTGAACGGAGAAGTCTGAACAGAGCTCGAAAAAGCGTTTGAAGAAGCTGGGCGGCGGGGTGGTTTCCGTCTCCACCATATCCGGCCCCGGCCCCGTCTACCCGGGCAGAAATCGCAGAATACCAAGAA
>CAZBQG010000121.1:0-6746 GCA_964493945.1 uncultured Rhodospirillaceae bacterium | reverse complement strand
TATCCGGCCCCGGCCCCGGCATCTCAGACCGCCGCCTCGCGCAGCGCCTTGATAGTTTTGGCGTAATCAGAGCCCTGGAATACGGCGCTTCCGGCGACCACCACATGGGCGCCGGCTGCCCTGACGGCCCGGATATTTTCCGGGTTGATGCCGCCATCCACCTCGATTTCGATAGGGCGGGAGCCGATCATGTCCCGGACCCGGGAAATTTTTTCAATCTGAGTGGCAATAAAACCTTGCCCTCCGAAACCAGGATTGACCGACATGATTAAAACCAGATCAAGACTGTCCAGCAGGGGCTCGATGACCTGCACCGGAGTGCCGGGGTTGAGTGACAGGCCGGCCTTGGCACCCAAAGACCTGATCAGATCCAGGGTCCTGTTGAGATGATTGTCGGCTTCGGCATGGATGGTGATGATGTCGGCGCCCGCATCCGCGAAGTTTTCAATATAGGGCGCCACCGGCTCAATCATCAAATGGACGTCGAAAGGCTTTTCGGTGCAGCCCCGGATGGCTTTGACCACCAATGGTCCGATGGTCAGGTTAGGCACAAAATGGCCGTCCATCACATCCACATGAACATAGTCACAACCCGCTGCATCAATGGCCCGCACTTCATCGCCCAGGCGCGAAAAATCAGCCGACAGGATTGAGGGCGCGATTTTGATTCCCTCGCTCATGCTTTACTTGACCTGGGGGTCCAGTGCCCCCGAATTATAGCGCCCGGCCATTTCGGACAGGGGGATCGCCTTGATTTTTGACGCGTTGCCCACCGTATCGAAACGTTCATAACGCTCAACGCAAACCTCGGTCATGGCCGCCATGGCCGCATTATTGAAGGCTCTGGGATCGAATTCCGCTTTTTTTTCCGCCGCCACTTTCCGGTATTGGCCGGTCATGGCCATGCGGTTGTCGGTATCGATATTGACCTTACGCACGCCATGCTTGATGCCGAGGGCCGTCTCCTCGACGGGCACACCGTAAGTTTGCGGCATTTCGCCGCCATGGGCGTTGATCAAATCCTGCAATTCCTGGGGTACGGCTGAGGAGCCGTGCATCACCAAATGGGTGTCGGGCAATCTCGCGTGGATTTTCTTGACCAATTCCATGGCCAGGATATCGGCGGTCGGCTTGCGGCTGAACTTGTAAGCTCCGTGGGACGTGCCGATGGCCACGGCCAGGGCATCCACCTTGGTCTTGGCGACGAAATCAGCCGCCTCGTCGGGATCGGTGAGCAGCATGGCGCTGTCCAGCTCGCCTTCAAACCCATGCCCGTCTTCCTTATCTCCCTTGCCGGTCTCCAAAGACCCCAGGCAGCCCAGTTCCCCTTCCACCGAAACGCCGACCATATGGGCGGTCTCGGCCACGGCGCGGGTGATTTCCACATTTTCATCGAAAGTGGTCGGCGTCTTCGCGTCTTCGCCCAGGGAGCCGTCCATCATTACCGATGAATAGCCGTTGGTGATCGCCGACATGCAGGTTTGCATGTTGTTGCCATGGTCTTGATGCATGCAGACCGGGATATGGGGATACATTTCGATGGCCGCTTCGATCAGCTTGCCAAGAACAATGTCGTTGGCGTAAGAGCGCGCCCCCCGGCTGGCTTGCAAAATCACGGGGCTGTCGGTTTTGTCGGCGGCCACCATGATGGCCAGCATCTGTTCCATATTGTTGATATTGAAGGCCGGCATGCCATAGCTGTTTTCCGCCGCGTGATCGAGCAATTGTCTCAGGGATACCAATGCCATTGGGGTCGTTCCTCCCTTCTTACCGGTCCAGCGCCGCCTTGGCTTTTTTGACCACGGCCTCCGCCGTGATTCCGAAATGGCGGTAAAGTTCATCTGCCGGCGCCGAGGAGCCGAAGCCCCGCATGCCGACGAAGCCGCCCTTTTCTCCGATATAGCGCTCCCACCCCTGGCGGACGGCCGCTTCGATGGCGATGCGCGGGCAATCCTCGCCCAATACCTGGTTCCGGTAGGCATCTTCCTGGGCATCGAACAACTCCCAGCAAGGCATGGATACGACCGCCGCTCCGATGCCGTCACCCGCCAGCATTTCACGGGCTTCCATGGCCAGGGATACTTCCGAGCCCGTCGCCAGCAAAGTAACACGGCGCCCGCCTTCGGCCTCGGCCAGAATATAGGCGCCCCGGGCGCAGGGATTTTCTTCCGTATATTCGGCTCGTAAGGCCGGCACGCCCTGGCGGGTCAGGGACAGGGCCGAGGGCGAATTGATTTGGGACAGGGCCAGTTCCCAGCATTCGGCGGTTTCCATGGCATCGGCCGGGCGGAAGACCAAAAGATTGGGGATGGCGCGGAGCGAGGCCAAAGTCTCTACCGGCTGGTGTGTGGGGCCGTCTTCGCCGAGACCGATGGAATCATGGGTGAGGACGAAAATACTGCGGAGCCCCATAAGGGCGGCCAGGCGGATGGCCGGGCGCATGTAATCGGCGAATACCAAAAATGTGCCGCCGTAAGGGATGACCCCGCCATGCAGCACCATGCCGTTCATTACGGCACCCATGGCGAATTCCCGCACACCGTAATTGATGTAATTGCCAGTGTAATCGCCTGGCATGATGGGGTTGGAATCAGGCGTTTTGGTATTGACCGATCCGCTCAGGTCCGCTGATCCGCCGGTCAGCTCGGGGATTACCTTGGCCAGCACCGCCAGGATTTCGCCCGACGCCTTGCGGGTTGCCCATTTAGGCTGATCCTCGGCAAGCTTGTATTTATGATCATGCAGTGCCGCCTGCCAGCCTTCGGGCAAAACCCCGCGCATGGCCCGTTCCAGCGCGCCCCGGCTTTCCGCATCCAGCCCGACAAGACGCCCGCCCCATTCCCGGTGCAGCCCCGCGCCCCGCCGTCCCGCTTCACGCCAGGCGGCCAGAATATCATCAGGGACCTCAAAAGCTGCATGGGGCCAGCCTAGTTTTTGGCGGGCCAATTCTATTTCATCCGATCCCAGCGGCGCACCATGGGCTCCGCTGGTCCCTTCCTTGTTGGGTGCGCCGTAACCGATCACCGTGCGGCAAGCGATGAGCGAAGGCTTGCCGCTGGCCTTGGCCGCCTGAATGGCGCCTGCGATGGCATCTGGATCATGTCCGTCGACGGCGGATGTCTCCCAGCCATAGGCTTCAAAGCGGGCGGACTGATCCACACTGTCCGCCAGATCGACGGCTCCGTCGATGGTGATCCGGTTATCGTCCCAAAGCACGATCAGCCGGTCCAATCCAAGATGACCGGCCATGGCGGCCGCTTCGTGGCTCACCCCTTCCATCAGGCAGCCATCACCGGCGATCACATAAGTGTAATGATCAACGATGTCATCGCCGAAGCGCTGATTGGTCATGCGTTCGGCCAGGGCCATGCCGACGGCCATACTCAGCCCCTGCCCCAGAGGACCCGACGTCACTTCAATGCCGCTGGCCTCGCCATATTCGGGATGGCCGGCGGTTTTGGCCCCCAATTGACGGAAATTCTTCAATTCCTCCAGGGTTATATCTTCATAACCAGTGAGATACAGGAGTGAATAGAGCAGCATGGATCCGTGCCCGGCGGAGAGCACAAAGCGGTCCCGGTCGGGCCAGCGCGAACCCTTGGGATCGAATTTCAGGAATTGGCTGAACAGGACCGTCGCCACATCGGCCATGCCCATGGGCATGCCGGGATGGCCCGAATTGGCCTGTTGTACCCCATCGGCGGATAGGAAACGGACGGCGTTGGCCATGTCTCCATGTCCCGCATCCGCTTTCGAGAGGGCTTCTATATCTGGAATATCCGTCTCGTCTGGCATGTTCCCGCCGCGTTTCAAGCGGCGCCGGGGTAACGCAAAACGTTCCCCCGCCGTCGGTTCCGTCCAATCGCAGGCGATATCTAGCATGCCTTCGGCGTGGCGTCTAACCCGGATTTCAACCAAAACTGATTTGCTTAAGCGGGGTTAGTTGTAGACGTGATGTCTCCTACATGCGATCCTTGCGATGGTCTTCAAAATTAGGAGACAAAGGGATGAAATCAGCTACATTTTGGACGGTTTTTTTTTTTGGTTCTGGTGGCGCCTCCCGTCTCCGCCCAGAAGGTCAGTTTTGCCAAACAAAAGGCAATCATTGAATTGATGGAAGTCACCGGGGCACAGAAATTGCTGCCCCGAATGGCCAAGCAGATGGGGGTCGGAATGGCCCAGTCCATGCACCGCACCAACCCCAAAATACCCCCGGAAGCTCTGGCCATCTTGGTGGAAGAGCTGGAAAAAACCATGAAAGAGGCCACGCCGGGTTTGATGGCTCATATGGTGACCATTTACGCCAGGAATTTTTCCGAAAAGGAAGTCCGGGACATGATCGCTTTTTATCAGACCGAAACGGGCCGCAAGACCCTAACGGTCATGCCCAAGCTGATGCAGGAATCCATGCAGGCTTCGATGAAAATAATGAGTTCCATTGGGCCCGGTCTGAGGGCCCGCGTCAGGGAAAGGTTGAAGCGTGAAGGTCTGCTGCCCACCCCCCAACCTTAAACTTTAAGGATTTCTAATCCTCTCCCCAACGCTTTTCAAACTCCCAGATTTCGGGAAAGCCCATTAATTCGTGCAGGCTTTCCACACCCCGGAGGGGGACGTTCACCCCTTCCGAGGTGCCCTTCTCCAGGAGAAATTGATAAGCCTGCCGGGAAGCCCAGGCCGCCGCACTCAGCCCCAAAAGCGGATAGATGGCGATGTTGAAGCCCAATTGCTGGAGCCGGTCAGCCGGCAACAGGGGCGTGCGCCCGCCTTCCACCATATTGGCCAGCAGATGCCCGTCCAGTTCCTTGCCGATCCGCTCCATCTCGGCCCCGCTTTCAGGCGATTCGACGAACGCAATCTGGGCCCCGGCTTCCAGATAAGCCCCTGCCCGGTCGATGGCCGCATCCAGGCCGTGCTCCGTGCGGGCATCCGTGCGGGCGATGATCAATGTCTGGTCATGGCGCCGGGAATCGATGGCGACCTTGACCTTTTGCGCCATTTCCGAGGCGGGCACCACTTGGCGGCCCAGGGTGTGGCCACATTTTTTGGGCGCCACCTGGTCTTCGATCTGGATGGCCTGCACGCCCGCCGCCTCATAGCCACGCACGGTATGGCGGAGATTGACGAGCCCGCCATAGCCCGTATCCGCATCGGCGATCAGGGGTGTGACCGTGCCCCCGGCTATGGTCCCGGCGCGTTCGACCATATCGCGGTAAGTGGCGATGCCCGCATCGGGCAATCCCATATAGGAAGCGGTCACCGCATAGCCGCTCATATATAATGCCTTGAAGCCCATCTCGTCGGCGGTGCGGGCAGACACCATGTCATAGATGCCGGGGGCAGTGACGAAGCTGCCCGATGCCAGAATATCTTTTAGGGTTTGGGGGCTATCGGCGGCGCTCATCCCGGTCCTCCGATCTTGCCGGAAAAAGAAAATGGGGCGAGTGAGGGGAATTGAACCCCCGACCTCTAGATCCACAATCACCCCAATTTTGTTTGTTTTCAAGGGCCTTTCAAACTCATTTAGCTAACATTTGCTAACATTTGCTTAATTGAGCGAACTTTATCCAACTACAAAATCAGGGTGCGGTGAGGATCTCCTTGGGCTCGCCGGCGGCCCCTGCCCCTCCAACCTGGACGCCTTTCCACACCCACCAGGCGCGCAGATTGCTCATGCCGGCCTGGATGCAAGTGGCGCGCAGCACCTCGTCGGCCACGCCCCGGCAATCCCGCAGGCTCATCAGCACACCTCCAGCTGTTCGATGAACTCGCGTTCCTCGGCCGCGTCATCGAGAATTTGCTGGGCGGTGCGGGTGCGCGCCACGGCCTCGCCGGCCTCGTCCACCACTTCGCCGACGGGGACCTGGTCGAGGAGATCGGTCTGGCCGCGGCCGGCGACGTCGAACAGACCATCATCGGGCGGGCGCTGGGCGGCCTCGCCGCGCAAGGGCTCGGCCGATCGCCGCTCGGCCAGCTGGCGATCGGAGATCCGCTCGGCGCCGGGAATGACGGCCTGGCCGGCCTCGTCCTCGGCGGCGCCTACTCTTTCTCTGAGGGTTTTGCCGGGGCCTTGGCTTTCCGCCGGATCTCGGCGGCTTCCTCAAAGGCCTGCTTGGCGTATTTGTGCTCGCTCTCCTCCGGGTCTGGCCAGCGGGGGATGCCCTTCAGCTTGGAGAAGTCGTAACGGGGCCCCTTGCGGGACGTCGTTGGAGTATTCCGAGAAGCCATCTATATCCCTCCGTTGGATAATTATATCAAAAGTGTCCTTGGGACGCGAGCCCACTTCTTTCACAAGCCGGGGATCCACCAGACGGCCTCTCGAGGCATAGCGCTTGACGGCGCGGGTCACACTTTCCTCGGTCGGCAGACCGATCATGTGAACGTGGACCCGCACCGTCGCCGCCGCCCGCGCCGCGCAAGCCATCTACCACGCCGGCCAGACGATCGAATACGCCAAGAGCCAGACCGATTTCGCGGCCGAGATCGGGAAGTTAAAATTCCGCTTCCTGCGGCACACCGCGGTCACCCGCCTGGCCGAGGCCGGCTGTTCCAACCAGGAGATCCGCGCGATCACCGGGCACTCGGGCACGTCGGTCAATAACATCCTCGAGCGCTACGCGGTGCGGACCTCGCAAACGGCCGTCGCCGCCTTCACCAAGCGCCTGGAAATGGAGGAGCAGTCATGAAAAAAGTCATTAACCCGGATTGCCCAGATGGATTACTAAATTGATGACCTGTTTGGGTGATTC
>CAZBQG010000120.1:0-12811 GCA_964493945.1 uncultured Rhodospirillaceae bacterium | reverse complement strand
GAACGGGCTGGTCTATGTCTATATGGGCAAGAAGAAAAAACCGCCGCCCCTGCCGCCAATTGAGGCCACGCTCCTGCCCGAAGAAGAGACGGAATATCATTTCGTCTTGCGCGAATGCAACTGGTTGCAGGCAGCGGAAGGCGAGCTGGATTCCTCCCATGTGGGATTCCTCCATTTCGGCGCCGCCCAAAAGAACGATTTCCCAAGCGGCGATATGTCCAAACATATGGTTTCCAACCGGGCGCCCGAATATTACGCCAAGGACACGGATTTCGGCGTCTCCTATGGCAGCCACAGGCCCGGGGACGAGGGTCAGACCTATTGGCGCATCGCCCATTTCCTCTTTCCCTGCTGGCTCATGCCACCCATCGAGCATATGGACCGCAATCTGAGGGCCCGCGCCTATGTGCCCTTGGATGACAATCATTGCATGGTCGTCATGGTCTTCAAGAAGCCAGCCCGGCCCGGCCCGGGGAAGCCGGCCCGCTGGTTCGCGGGCGCGTCGCACAATTACCGCCATCTGCCCCGCACTTCCGATTGGTTCGGCCGTTACCGGCGGGTGGACAATATGACCAATGATTACAACATCAACCGCGACCTGCAGCGGGCTGGCGTCAGCTATACGGGCATCGACGGCATCCAGTTGCAGGACCAGGCCTTACAGGAAAGCATGGAGCCCATAGTTGACCGCACATTTGAGCGGTTGGCGCCGTCCGACCTGATGATCACCCAGGTACGCCGACGTCTGATCCGCGCCTCCCGCGCCTTTGAAAAATCGAGCACCCTTCCCAAGAATGCCAAGAACCAGAAACTGTTCGCCGATGTGCGCGGCGGCCATTTCCAGACCAAGAATGGCATCAAATGGGAAAAGGCATATAAGGAAGCCCTTGGTGCGGCCCAAAAAATTACGGCTGAAACCTTGGTTCCGGAATAGGATTGGGGAGGCGAATATGACCACGGCGAAAGAAAGCGAACTTCTGACCCAGACCGGCCCGGGCACGCCCCTTGGCGAGCTCATGCGAGAATATTGGCTGCCCGCCATCAAATCTTCTGAACTTGTGGCCGACGGCGATCCCTTGCGCTTCATGCTGCTCAATGAAAAGCTCATTGCGTTTCGCGACTCATCTGGCCGGGTCGGCGTGATGGATCACCGCTGCCCCCATCGCTGCGCATCTTTCTTTTTTGGGCGCAATGAAGAGAACGGCATCCGCTGCACCTATCATGGCTGGAAGTTCGATGTGGAAGGCAATTGCACGGATATGGCCAATGTGCCGGCCCATCAGAATTTCAAGGACAAGGTAAAGGCCAAAGCCTACAAGGCGGCGGAGCGCAACGGATTGATTTACGTCTATATGGGCAAGAAGAAGAAACCGCCGCCCCTCCCGGAAATAGAGGCCTGCTTGCTGCCGGAAGAAGAGGCGGACATCTTAATGGTTCACCGGGAATGCAATTGGTTGCAGGCGGCCGAGGGGGAATTAGATACTTCCCATGTTGGTTTTCTCCATTTCGGCGCGGCCCAGCAAGGTGATTTCGAACGCGACGACATGTCCCAATATATCGCCGCCCACCGCCAGCCCTTGCTTTACACTAAGGACACGGATTACGGCGTCACCTATGCCGGCCACCGCCCAGGTGACGAAGGCCAGAACTATTGGCGCATCGCGCATTTCCTGTTCCCCTGCTGGACCATGCCGCCCATCATGCATATAGAGCGCAACATCCGCACCCGCGCCTATGTGCCCATCGATGACGAGAATTCCATGGTCGTGGTCATTGAAAAGAGACGCCCGCCCTCAAAGGACCGCTCGGCACCAGATCAATGGTTCGCCGGCGCTTCGCAAAATTACCGCTACCTGCCCCGTACGACCGAATGGATGGGACGCTACCGGCGGGTCGACAATATGACCAACGACTACAACATCAACCGCGATCTGCAGCGCTCCGGCGTCAGCTATACGGGCATCGACGGCATTCAATTGCAGGATCAGGCCCTGCAGGAAAGCATGGGCGCCGTCACCGATCATCCGTTTGAACGGCTCGCCCCTTCAGACATCATGATTACCCAGGTCAGAAAGCGCATCATCCGGGCGGCCAGGGCTTTCAAAAAATCAGGTGCCCTGCCCAAGAATGCGCGCAACGCCAAACCCTATAACGGTGTTCGGGGCGGCCATTTCCAGGCACCCGAAGGCGTCAAATGGGAGAAAGCCTACCGTGATCAGCTCAAGGCGGCTCCCCTGCGCCTGCCCAAACGTTTGGCAGCGGAATAGCCCATGCGCGGACGCCAGGTCTTCATGGAGAGCCTCCTCGCCCATGATGTAGAGTTCATTTTCGGCAATCCGGGAACAACGGAGAATGCAGTAGTCGACGGGATGGTGGATTATCCCGATCTGTCATTTGTTTTGGCCTTGCATGAAGGGGTAGCCCTGGCCGCCGCCACATTTTATGCCCAGGCAAGCGGCAACACAGCGGTGGTCAATCTTCATGCCGCCCCGGGTCTAGGCAACGCCATCGGGCTGATTTTCGGAGCACTTCGGGCCAACGCACCCATGGTGGTTACCGCCGGCCAGCAGGATATCCGCATGCGCCTGCGTGAGCCGGTCCTCAGCCATGATCTGGTGAGCATGGCTTCTTCGGTTACCAAATGGAGCGCCCAGGTCGAACGCGCCGACGAAATGTCCCTGGCCATGCGCCGCGCCTTCAAGATCGCCGCCGCCCCGCCCCGTGGCCCGGTCTTTCTGTCATTGCCCATGGATGTGATGGAAGAGGAGACCACCATCACCGCCGTTGGCCCAGGTGGAACGCTTTCCCAGGGTGCCGCCGATCCAACCGCCTTTCAAAACGCGGCCGACCTGCTGGCCGGCGCCGATCACCCGATCATCGTCGCTGGTGATAACGTCGCCCAGGCCGGTGCCGATGGCGCCGTTGCCAAGCTTGCGGAAGCAGCCGGTGCGCAAGTCTGGTTCGAGCCTTCCCGCGCCCGCCAACCGCTGGACAGCACCCATCCCGCCGTCCGGGGTTCCCTGCCCTTCGATACCCTGGCCACCCGCGCCATCTTCGATGAAGGGGATGTGTTTTTGCTTATTGGCGGGCGCTTTTTCGAGGAACTCTGGTTCGACGGAGGTGGCGTCTTTCCGGAGGGTGGCAAAATTATCGAGATCGAGGAAAGCCACGGAAGTCTAGCCCATTCCCATGCAGCCGATGTCGGCCTGATCGGTGATCTGGGGGCCACGGCCTCCGCCCTGGCTGATTCGCTGGCGGGCAAGGTAGGCGAGGCATCGGAGCGCTTGGCCACCATGGGCGAGGCAAAGGCCAAAAAGGCCCCGTCAAATCCGCCGGCCCTACCCGGCGGCGGCGTCCATATCGGGCTGGCCATGGAATGTTTGAAAGACAGTTTGCCGGACAATTCCGTGATCGTCGATGAATCCGTTTCCACCAAGCGCGACCTGAACCGGGTCTTTGATTTCACTGGGCCCGGAGATTTCTTCGGCGGGCGGGGCGGCGGCATCGGCCAGGGGATTGCCGGCGCCATCGGCGTGCAGCTCGCCTATCCGGAGCGGACCGTTTGCTCCATTTCCGGCGACGGATCGGCCATGTATGCCATTCAGGCGCTGTGGACCACAGCCCATCATGATTTACCGATTATTTTTCTGATCATGGCCAACGGGCATTACGGCGTGCTCAAACATAACCTGGATGAATGGCGCAGGCGTTTCGATATGACGTCCAACCGGCCCAATCCCCATATGGATATCAACAGCCCGCCCCTGGATTTCGTTGCCCTGGCCCAGGGTATGGGGGTGGACGGAACCCGGATCGAAAACAATACCGGTCTGGCGCCTGCCCTGCAAACGGCCCTTGACAGCAAGCGCCCCCACCTGATCGAACTGGTCATATAAGCCCAGTCCACCCAAGAGGATTTCACCAATGCCGGATTCTTCTAACTCCCCCCCGCCTGCCCAGGCGAAAGTTGCCAATCCCACACCCGAGCAACTCGCCCTCAAGCGGCGCTTTCCCACCTCCCATGATTTGCGGGCCAGGGCGAAAAAGCTCATGCCCAATTTCGCCTTTGAATATATGGATGGCGGGGCCGGCACGGATGGCGGCATCAAGCGCAATTGGGAGGCGCTCGACAACGTGGAAATGGTACCCCACTATGGAAGTCTGGTGGTACCGCCACCCTCTGACTGCAAAATTTTCGGCCGTTCCTATTCGGTGCCTATCGGCATTTCGCCTGTCGGTGGGCCAGGCACCGCCTTCCCCGGGGCGGAAACCTATCTGGCAAAGGCCGCTCAGGCGGCGCGGGTGCCCTATACTTTGGGGGTCTTGTCAGGAATCGATGTGGAGCGGGCAGCCGAAATAGCGCCCGACGTTTTATGGTTTCAGCTATACCGCTTTGGGCGCAACGACCATGAGATCGGTTTCGATCTGATCCGCCGGGCCGACGAGGCGGGGGCCCAAGTGCTGGTTCTGACCTATGATACCCCGTCGCGTACGACCCGGCCGCGTGAAGTGCGGAGCGGCATCATGAACCCCTTTGCCCTGACCATGCGCCTCAGGTTCGATGCCTTGACCTCGCCCCGCTGGCTCATGTCCCTGGCCCGCAACGGCATCCCCAGATTCGTCTCCCTCCACCGCTATGCCGGATCGTCGAAGAATTTGACCGAAGCGGCGGCCTTTATCCGGCGGGAAAGCGGCGGCGCATTCACCTGGGAGGAGATCGCGCGTTACCGAGACAAATGGAAGAAGCCCCTGGTACTCAAGGGCGTGCTTCACCCGGAGGATGCGGAACGTGCGGTTTCGCTGGGTCTGGATGGTATGTTCGTGACCAATCATGGTGGACGCCAGATCGACGCCCTGCCGACGCCCATCGATGTTTTGCCGGCCATCAAGGCCGTCGTCGGTGAAAAGGCCAGGCTTCTTCTGGATAGCGGCGTACGCTCCGGCGTGGATGCAGCCCGGGCCGTGGCACTTGGCGCCGATGCGGCCTTTGCCGGTAAGGCGTTCTTGTGGAGCCTTGGCGCGCTGGGCGAACGGGGTCCCGGCCATCTGGTCAATCTTCTCAGCGAGGATGTTCGAGCCACCCTGGGCCAGCTTGGCTGCCAGACGGTGGAGGATTTGAAACACGTCCCCGTACGCCATCCGGGCGCCTACCGGCCGGAGGATTTCGCCACCAGGGGTTAAGGTTTAGTGATTTCCATCACGCCGCTGTCGGCATCCACCCGCACCCAATCACCTGTCTCTATGATATCCAGCGGGTCCTGATCCAGATCGGTCATGGCGGGAGCGCGCATGACCACCAGGCCCAATGCGATTTTGGTAGTCATGTCATTGAACAAAACGGCCTTGGGCGCACTGCCGACCAGGCGCGCGGTGTGAAAGACGGCAGACCAGCCCGATGATCCCTTGGCGCCCGGGAAGATCAGCACCTTGTCCTTGAAGCTTTGACCGCAAAGTTCGTGGCGGGTCTCGATGATGGATCCTGTCATGCCGTCAACGCCGCCCCAGCCAGATATGGTCTGTCCGGTCACCAGGGCTTCCCCTTCCGCCGTACCGCCCACCACCTTGCGCCCGGTCAAGGTGATCATGGTGCTTCGCCCCGCCAGATGCCGCTGATCGCCCCATCTATACATTCGGCAGTGGTTCCGAACCAGGTCTGGATGCCCAACATGGAAGGCAGGTAATGGGTCTGCTTGGCCGAATCCGTCGCCGCCACCTTGCATCCTTTGGGAACCGATAGCGCCATGGCCGAACAGGTGTCGGTCATCAGAACGGCACCGCTCTGCTTGATGATTTCGCTGAGCCCGTTACGCTCCGCGATATCCTTTATGGAGCGCGAGGTAAAAATCCAAAGCCCACATCGCTCACTGATCCGCTTGCCCTCCAACAGCCTGGCCGCCATCCAAACCTGCTCAATATTATAACGGGGGCAGCCGAGCATGACGTAATCCAGATCCGTATCGCTGCCGTTGGAATTGAGGTCTTCGTAAGCCTGGCGCTTCTGGACTTGCCCATAGCTGATAGTCGCCACCGGCTTGTTCGGGCCGAAAGCCATTTCAAGGCTATCGGCTTCGGGCGTCGCACCCACCAGATGATACATCTCAACCCCACCCGAAGAAGCGGCAGCCGCCCCCAAATGTTTGTGGCGGATCAGATCAGGCCTGGAGGTGGCGCCATCAATAACCGGAATATTTTCCTCCACCTGACCGCCCATGAAATAGCCCAGCTGCCCCCAATCGGCGATGGTCTCAACCTCGCACTCCAACTCGATCAGTTGGGTACCGAACCGTTGGCTGTCCAGGTGATACCCCAATGCGGAATGCGCCCAGTCAGCATGGCCGCCGCCGTGCTTTCGCGCCCCTCCGCGTTGGTTCTGGCGCCGAAGACCGAATTGCAATAGATCACGGCGGAACTTTCCATCCAGGCGCAATACTCACCCTTAACCGGCAAATTTCCCAACAGATAAGGCGCGCAACTGTTCATTAACTGCACACCCTTGCTGGCCGAGAAGGCCTGGCTTTCCAGATGGAAATCCAATCTGGCCCGGTCCGCGCCCTGCAATTCCCAATGATCGGGATCGAGGCGGGTCTGTAAATGACAGGTGAAGGCTCTTGCTTGTGGGATTTCCACCGCCTCGTCGCTGTCCAGATCGAACCTGGAAAACAGTGCATCCCGCCCGTGATCGCCTTCCTTGGCATAATAATCGCGGATGAACGGCGATGATGAGCCGACGGTCCCCGCCACATTGTTGGTGGGAACCAGACGCTCCGCGCCCAGCGCCTCGCCATAACGGAGCAAAAGGTCCATGGCCTTGGCGGCGGCGGGGCCGTCACGGCCATCCAGCATGTTTTTTTCTTCGGAGGTAAGTTTCATAGCCGCGTTAAAGAATATCAGCGGCGCCGCGACTTGGCAAAAGAAGCGTCCCGCCAGCGGATCAAGCGGCGCCTGGCTTCCGGGCAAAGCTTCACATAGGCCGAATCATTCATGGCATCGGGGCTGCCGGCGGCGGCGCGCACGGTTTCAATCTCGTTGAGGGTCGCTTCGCATTCAAAGGCGATATCGGGCACCAGGCCGGTGGGGGTTTCCTTACCTTTGTACCAGCGGAGCACATATTTGAATTTGCGGGCTTCCTCGGCGCGCAAGTTACGTGCCGCTTCCGTGTTCCCCTTGCCCGCCGCCTCCAGATTTTTAAGGCGGATGCGCATCTGAGGGATTTCGTGATTGTAGCGCCAGGCCTTCTGGTCCTGCATGGCGTGGGTGCCTTCATGAACAAAACTGCGCAGGAAAAAAAGCGGTGAGGAATAGAGCACATTGCGCCTGAAAAAGATCAGCCGGTGGCCTTCGCGGCTGAGGATACGGTTGTAATAGGCGGCCGCGGCATCCAAGGTGCCGCCCCGGACATAGTGCCGGGAAGACGGGTTGTAATGGATCTCATCGACGATCTTGATGAAGCGGCTCAATTTCGGAGGCAGCCTTTTTACCATGCGGAAGGCCTGTTCGATGATCTTGAAATACCGGTCATTGCGGATATCGGGATAGACCGAACCCAGAATTTTTTTGCCCCCGATCTGGCGCAGATAAGGATCAATCAGGCTCGCGCCCGGCAAAGTGTCATAGATGCGCCGCTTGAGCGTCCACCAAATTGCGCGCCCCAGATGGGCGGGCGATTTGTCGCTGAAATTGCCGATCGTCAAGCGTATGAAATGGCGCTTCTTATGCGGCACCCACCCGACGTAACGCGCATAACGGTCACCCGGGGCGATTTCGAAAGCCTTGATCAAACCCAATAGAGAGCCGCTGGCACCGGGCTCCCTTGCGGCCATTTCCAGGCTCCGGCTTAATGTCCGGCGAAAACCCGCGCGCACCTCCGGCCCCAGACGCATCCGGTAGGTCAGATGGAAAACAGCCCCCCCGGCTTTTACCGTCTCGGCCGGCGGCTTGCCTTTCCGTACTTTGGGTGCCGCCGATGGTTTGCACGATTGGGGGGTTGGGCGCCAAGCCGAGATCCGTGCCTGATCCGGCGCCCGGCCCTGCCTGGCCAAAAGAGCGCGGGCCTCTCCATCCCCTGCCCGGCCTGCCAACGCCGCCCAGAAAACAGCCTCTCCGGGTTTGGCGCCGCCGCCTTTTTTTGCCGCCATCAAGCGGGCCAAGCGGCTTTGGGCCGGGGACCATCCCATCCTGGCCAGTTCCAGCCATTGACTCCTGGCGCCTTTCCAGTTTGCGGAGCGTTCCAGGGCCAAACCATTGCGGTGGGCATCCAATGCCTGACCGATGCGGCAAATTCCGGCGGGCGGCATGGCGTTGGCGGGAATAGCGGCCAAACCCGCCAGCAATCCCAGCGCCATGGCCCCCAGCGCCCTCACGATTGCCAGACGCATCATCTCAGTCCCCCAAAAGGAAATCCTTGGCCTGATTGATCTTGGTGGCGAGATAGGTGGAACCGCCATGATCGGGATGAATCTTGCTCATCAGCTTATGGTGGGCCGCCTTGATTTCCTCGGTGCTGGCGCCGGCTTCCAGTCCCAGCACGTCATAGGCTTCATCCCGGGTCATGGCGCTTTTGCCGTTGCTGGCGCCCCCGGAATGGGTTTCGGCACTCTCCGCCCTTTCGCGCCAATCTTCGGGAAAATTCCGTTCCAGATAGGCAGCCAGAACCTGGGCCGATTGTTCATCCACGGGGGCGCATTCGCCATAAAGGGAAATGAGACCGTCAAAGGAAAGATCAGCCAACTGGCGCCCGGCGAACCGGCCTTCCAGAACCTGACCATTCATCTCGCCACTGTCATGATCCAAAAGCATGCGTAGGAAACGGGTCTCGATCTGCGAGGATTGTCCGGTGCCCGCCCCTCTGGAGCCCGATGCCATGCGCGAGAAATTTTTGGCCATGCGCGCCGCCTGACGCGCCCGCATGATCCATGGGAGAACCACCGGCAGAAGAAATATGAGCCAGCCCAGGCGACCGCTGATGGCCAGGAAGATGCCGCCCAATAGCAGGAGTATCATTCCGGTCCAGCGCAGAAATTTGATGACGGTAGTGGGCTTGGCCACCACGAACCAGCGCCCGAGAAGATACAACCCGATAGCCAAACCAAGACCTAGAGCGATATAGGGCATTCAGCTACGGCTTACCTGATGGGCTATTTTCAGCACTTCGCCGCCTTGGCGTTCGGCCAAGGACTGGAGCGCCTGGCGCCCACCGGCGGCGAAGACGGCAACGGCGCGCAAAAGCTGGGCCAGCGTCTTGGCACTGCTGGCATCGAAGCGGCAATAGGCGCCCTTGGTCAGGCGGGCGATCTGCTTGAAAGCAAATTCGGCAATGGGGTCCGAACCTTCATGAAACAGAAAAGCAGGTACACCCAAAATCCCCAGCTCTCCCGCCACGGCACCCAGTTTATCAACATCCTCTTCAACGCAATCACCGACGAAAACTAGGGCATTGACCGGCTTGGCCTTGGCCTCCTTGACGGCATGGGCAAGGACCTTGCCTAATTGGGTTTCACCGGCCAGGCAGAAGACGGAAGTCATCTGGTGCAAAAAAGCTTTTTCATCGGTCAGCCATTCGCTGGATTTGAATTCGCCGAACCCCCGGTAATAGGCGAGCTGGATCTCCAATCCGCCAAGGGCGGCGGTCTGGCTGAACATTTCTCCTTGAATCTGGCAGGCATGATCCCAGACCGGCTCGCGGCTGGCGGTGGCGTCCATGGCGAATATCAGGCGCCCGCGCTCACCCGCGCGGGGGGCGCGCAGGGGCGTAACCGACACCTTGCGCAGGAATGCATCAACATCGCCGTCGCTTGATTTCGTTGGAAGCTTTCCGTCCGTCATGGAACTTCCTTCTCAAACCGTATGCCTCTCTCCCTGCTCCAGGAAAGACGCCTGTCCAAAATGAAAGCCGGAGCAAGAATTTTAACCTTGCTCCGGCTTCAAAACAACAGCTACCGCGTCTCTGAGGAAAAGATCAGTTGATGTTGATTTTTCCCTTGGGCCGGAAGGCATGAAAAGCGAAGGCAAAGGTTATATCATGCACTTCGTCCTTTAACCCGCTCCCCGTCTTGCGCTGGACAATCACATTGCCCACATCGCGGCCCTTGGAAATGTCGCGGGAATCGAGGGCTGAATTCTGCCCTTTTTCCCAGGTCAGGACTAGGTCACCCTTGACAATCTTTTTCTTCTTGCGCAACAGGGCGAGGCTCCAGGCCTCTTCGCCGACAGCGACCACGCGGGCCAATGCCGGAATGCCGTTGGGCAGGGGGCCCCTATACAAGAATGGCCGGGGCGATGTGTCATATCCCACATAGGGATTGGCGCCAAAGCCTGTAATAAAAGAATAGGCGGGAACCAGGATCTTGCCTTTGGGGAAGCGTTTGCGGAAACGGGAGAAACTTTCAATCCGGGAGGGCAGCATTTTCAATTTCCTGCCGGTCAGATCACCGATGATGGCCTCGCCCTCGAACTGCTGCCACCAGCTTTCGGTCGTCCGGTCATACATCACCAGATCGGAATTCCGGAGATTGCCGGTGGTGCCGAATTCGTGCGCCTTACCGTCGATGCGGGCATCGAAAACAATGGCAGCGTTGCAAAGTGGGCAATAGGTCACCGCCACCGGAACACCGCCCACATTGTCATTGACAATTTCATGGCGCATGAGAACGCCCAGAGGATAGGCCCGGGCGTCCCCATTCAACTGGAAACTGATCACCGGCACCGTGTCACCCAACCCCTTAACCTCAGGCACGGAAATGAATTTCGGATCGTCGATAGAGGGGATGCCATCCTTGGGTGGACCACCCGACATGATTTCGTTCACGCCAACCGAACTTTTGGCGAAGTTGGTCTTGGGCCACTGTGCTTTGAGGAAATCAGGAATTTCTGGGCCTGCGAAAGCTACGCTGGAACCCGCCAGCAAGAGCGCTCCAGCAAGGAGTCCGCTGACGGTTTTCCGCCCAGCGCGGCGAAATTTATCAATGTGTTTCTTCATAATATAAATGATTTAATATGTACCTGGGCCTAGCGCAAATCACGGCCAATCACGTATCAGTGAAACTCCGGGACGGTTGACCGCGCCCGCCTGAGGCGGCAGGTTCTACGGGCTTGAAACAGGTTAAGAAAAATGACTGATAAAACCGACAGTATCGTAATCGGAGCGGGCGTCATCGGTCTGGCCGTCGCCCGGGAACTGGCCGGCCAGGGTCGCGAAGTGATCATCCTGGAGGCTGAAGGCGCCATCGGCACGGGCACCAGCTCGCGCAACAGCGAAGTCATCCATGCCGGCATCTATTATGAAAAAGACAGCCTCAAGGCCAAGCTCTGCGTTACCGGCAAGGAATTTCTCTATGAATATTGCGCCAATCACGGCGTACCCCATAAGCGCCTTGGCAAGCTGATCGTGGCCAGCGATGAAAGCCAATTGGCGACGCTGGATGAAATCAGCAAAAAGGCCGCGAATAACGGTGTGGATGACCTGGAACTTTTGGACGAAGCGGCGGCCCAGCGCCTGGAACCCGCGCTGAGCGCCAAGGGCGCCCTTTTGTCACCCTCATCCGGAATTCTCGACACCCATGCCTTGATGCTCGCCTATCAGGGCGACGGGGAAGATAATAGCGCCCGGCTTGCCTTGTCATCCCCCGTTGAGGGCGGCGAAGTCACCCAGCAATCCATTTCGCTTCGCGTGGGGGGGCGTGAGCCCATGGAGATCGACTGCAATTGCCTTGTAAATTGCGCCGGCCTGACCGCCCCCCGAGTCGCCGCCTCGATCGAGGGAATCCCGGCGGATTCCATCCCTCCGACTTATTTTGCGAAGGGTAATTATTTCATTCTGGCCGGCCGGGCACCTTTTTCCCATCTGATCTATCCGGTGCCAGAACAGGCTGGACTGGGGGTCCATTTGACCCTGGATATGGGCGGTGGTGCGCGCTTCGGACCCGATGTGGAATGGATACCCGAAGTGGATTATTCGGTGGATGCAAGGCGTGGCGATGTCTTCTACGATGCCGTCAGGCGTTATTGGCCGGGTCTGGAAGATGATGCCCTGGAGCCCGGCTATGCGGGGATTCGGCCAAAAATTCAGGCCCCGGGCGAGGTGGCGAAGGATTTTGTTCTGAGCGGGCCGGCCGATCATGCTATCCCCGGCCTGGTCAATCTGTTTGGTATCGAATCACCTGGCCTGACCGCGTCCCTGGCCATCGCCCGTGAAGTGGCACATCTTTTGAACGATAAAGGGTGAGCCGTGCTGACAGGCAAAAATTTAGGAGATCGGTGGATGAAATTGATCCTTGCGGCGGCATTGGTGGCAATGTTGGTTGCCCCCGGCACAGTCCGGGCGCAGGCGCCAACCCAAGCCCCAGGCGGGGTGCGCGCCGACGGACAACCGGTGGGCGGCCTAACTCCCCCTCCGGCGGCGGTCCAGCAACCGCAAGTCCAGCGAATCGATCCCCGCGATGCCTTGCGCCGTTTCATCCAAAAGATCAGCGCTACCGCACGCCGGCTGAAAAACGATTTCGTGGTCATGACCGAAGGTGGGCTGGAGCTTTTGGAAAAAATCGACGCCATAGACACCACCCGCTCCGTCCCGGCATCCACCTATATCCGAGCCCTGGATGGGATTGTGGTGCAGTCCTTATTCCTTCACCCGCCCATCAACAAGGCCAAGGGCGTGGTTATCCACACGGACAAAAAAATAAATGCAGAAATGGTACGCCTTCTGAACCTGGGAAAAAAAAGAGGGTTGCATGTGCTGGTGACCGATTTCGCCAGTGACGTCACCCAGGCCAAGGAAATTTCCCGGCTCAGTACAGAGAAGGGTTTTATTCCGTTT
>CAZBQG010000119.1:0-12815 GCA_964493945.1 uncultured Rhodospirillaceae bacterium | reverse complement strand
TTGGACTTCTGATCACTCGTGAAATAAATTCGACGTCTGTAACTCATGACAGCACCCCATCTTTTCATCAAAGATTAAAGTGTTGCGTCGATCTATTGAGACCACCGTTAAACCCGGACGGCAGGACGGGAACGGTTACGGTTTCAGTGAAACGGCATGGCGAAAAGGAAATTGAGCTTTCCGTCGCGGATGACGGGGTGGGCCTGTCTGCCGATATTGATACGAGAGATTCGTCGTCCTTTGGCCTGGATCTGGTTTCCGCTTTTGCCGTCAAACTTGGCGGGGAATTAACCATGGAAAGCGGGGATGGGCCAAGCTGACCATAGTCTTTCCGGAGAAAAACCATGAACCCGGCCCGCATTCTGGTGGTCGAGGACGAACCCTTCACGGCCATAGGTGAGCAGGTTGTTTTGTAGGGACTTGGTTATGAAGTCGTCGCTATCTCAGGCTCTGGCGATAAAGCCGTTCGGGATGCCGATGTTCATTCACCGGATTTGATTCTCATGGACATCAAATTGACTGGTGAAATGGACGGACGGGAGGCGGCCCGCCTGATCCGTGAAAAGCATGACATCCCGGTAGTCTTCGTAACGGCCCATAATGACCAGACCATCATTGAGGAAGGCTATATCCGCGTCGACAAGCCTTTTACCAAAGAGGAAATATGGAAAGCCGTCGAAGACGCCCTTAATCGGGCGCCGCCTCCCTCTCATCAATCATAGCCGGGCGGCGCCTGGAAGGCCTGATATTCCTTTTCCAAGAGGCGCGCGAAATGAAGGCAGGTCCGGTCACCATATTGGGGGCCGGCGATCTGAACGCCGACGGGGAGTCCCGATTTGGTGAAGCCGATGGGGGCGACACTGGCCGGCAGAAAAGTCAGCCCCGTATAGCCCGCCCAAAACACCATGCTGTTGAAATCGATCTTTTTGCCATTGACCGGCACCTTGCGTTCATAAGGCGGCGTCGGATCGTGGGGAAAGGCGGCTCGTCCGAAAACCGGGCAGAGCATCAAATCATAATCCTTGAAATAGTCATGCCATTTCCAGCGCATGCGGTGGCGCGCTTCGTCGAGCCTGAGCCAATCCCGGTGGCGGATGGTGACGCCTCGCAGCATGCGCGCTTGTTTTGAATCATCGCTTCGCCGGAGGGCATCTGCCGTCTTGATGTTGATGGCGAAAATTTTTTCGGTCTGGGCTTGCGAGGTGGCGGCACGCAGCATCACATTGAAGGTGCGGTGGATCTCCTCCATATCGATATCCGGGCGCGCCTTATGGCTGATTTTGGCCTTCTTGCGGCCAAGGAAATCAGCCAGGTTCTGCAATAAATCTGAAACCTCCCGGTCAACTGGCGAGGTGGGGTGATCCATGATGATGCCCAGCCTGTAATCCGCCAGGGCTTTTTTGCGGGGCGGCGGCAAGGTCAGGCGGTATCCGGCCTCATCGATCTCGTCGGGGCCGGCCAGGATGGACAATCCCAAGGCAATGTCGCCGGCGGTGCGGGCCAGCGGCCCGATATCCAGAATATCCATGGAGGATGGATTACCGGTCAGGCTGTGGCCTTGCGGCGGGCAAATACCGTAGGTGGGTTTATGCCCGAACAGCCCGCAAAAATGGGCCGGATTGCGGATAGATGAGGCGATATCGCTGCCCATCCCCATGGCAATAAGACCGGCGGCCAGGGAGGCGGACTCACCCCCCGACGAGCCGCCCGGGGTCCGCGTCAAATCCCACGGATTGTTGGTCCGGCCATAGAAGCTGTTGAAGGATTGGGAATCGGCCAGCCAAATCGGCACATTGGTTTTGCCGAAAATGACCGCGCCGGCAGCCAGCCAGCGCTCGACCGCCAGCGCATTACTTTTGGCGATATTGTTCTTAAATTCTGGCACGCCCCAGGTGGTGGGCAGGCCGGCCAGATCGAAGGATTCCTTGACCGTCATGGGAACGCCATGCAGCGCCCCCCAGACTTCCCCCTTGGCCAGCGCCTTGTCGGCCGCCCTGGCGCGGCGTCTGGCGGCGGGGATTTGGGTGACGACGATGGCGTTCAGCGCAGGGTTGTGGCGCTCGACCCGCGCCAGATAATGGTCCAGCAATTCCAGGCAGCCGATCTTTTTCCGGCGGATCATGGAGGCCAGGCTTCTCGCCGGTTTAAAGGCAATATCGCTCATGATCTGGTACTCCCCCCGGGCCCGGAGGCGAAATCCACCCCTAATCCGGCGTAGCCGCCAAAACCTGCCCGCCGATGATCAGCTTTTGTACCTCTGAGGCCCCTTCATAGATGCGCAAAGCCCGGATATCGCGGTAGAGCTGTTCCACTACATTGCCCGACACCACGCCCAGCCCGCCATGCATCTGGACCGCAGCATCTATCACTTTTTGCGCTTCTTCGGTCGCGTGGAGCTTGGCCATGGAAGCTTCGCGGGTGATGCGCGCGCCCGTCGTGTCCTTGGTCCAGGCCGCCCGGTAGATCAAAAGCGCCGACGTATCCACGGAAAGCGCCATTTCCGCCAGCTTGACCTGGGTGAGCTGGAAATCGGCTAGGGTCTGGCCGAACATTTTACGCTGCTTGGCGCGGGACGCGCCTTCGTCGAGCGCCCGCCTTGCGAACCCCAATGCCGCCGCCCCCACCGTGGAGCGGAATATATCCAGCGTCGCCATGGCCACCTTAAAGCCGTCACCGGGCCCAGCCAGCATGGAGGAAGCCGGCACCCGGCAATCCTCGATGGCCAGGGTGCCCAGCGGGTGGGGCGCGATGATGGGGATGGTTTCGGCCACGGATATGCCCGGCGTATCCGCATCCACGACGAAGGCGGATAAGCCCTTGGCACCGGGCGCCTCGCCGGTGCGGGCGAACAGGACATATTGGGCGGCAATCCCGGCATTGGAAATCCAGGTCTTGGAGCCGTTGATCACGTAATCATCGCCGTCCGGCACCGCATTGGTCGCCATGGCCGCCACGTCCGAGCCCGAATTGACCTCGGAAATGGCGAAGGCGGCGACGCGTTCGCCACTGGCCACGCCGGGCAGGTAGCGGTCCTTGATCTCGTCGGTTCCAAACAAGGAGATGGATGCGCTGCCCAGCCCCTGCATGGCAAAGGCGAAATCGGCAAGCCCCGCATGGCGGGCCAGGGTTTCCCGGGCCAGACACAGGCTGCGCACATCGATGGTTTCATGCACGCCGCCAAAAGCCTTGGGCACGCAGAGCCCCAGGAATCCCGCATCGCCCAGGGAAGTTACGAATTCCCTGGCGACCCGGGCGCAGTCTTCTTCCGCGTGGCCCTCATGGGCGCGGGGCGCCACCTGTTCGGTAGAGAACGCCTCCAGGTGATGCGCCAAATCCCGGTGATGGTCCTCGAAAAAGGGCCAGTTGAGGTAGCTGGTATCAGCCATGCATGGTCAACCCACCGGACACGCTGAGCACCTGCCCGGTGCAGAAGCTGGCCCGGTCAGAAGCGAAGAACAGGATCGCATTGGCCAATTCCTCGGGTTTTGCCAGACGCCGCATGGGGGTTGCGCGGATGAAGGCCTCGGTGATCTTTTCGGGCACCGGCGCCATCAGGGGCGTGTCGGTGGGGCCGGGGCAGACGCAGTTGACCGTCACATTGTTGCGCGCACCTTCGCGGGCCAGGCCCTTGGTGAAGCCGATGACGCCCCCCTTGGCGCCGGAATAGACCGTCTCGCCCAGGCTGCCGACACGGCCCGCATCGGACGCCACATTGACGATACGCCCACTTTTCCGTTCAAACATACCGGGCACGAAGGCCTTGCACATTTTGATCGGGCCATAGAGGTTGAGGTCCACCACCTTTTCCCAAAAATCATATTCCGTATCGACGAAGGGCACGGTCTTGCCCCAGCCCGCCACATTGGCCAGCACGTCGAGGCGCCCGGCTTCGCTGTCGACCTGTTTGGCGAGATCGGCAATGGATGCATCATCGGTCACATCGACCCGCACAAAGGTGGCTTGGCCGCCATTGTCGCGGATGGCTTTGGCATTGACTTCGCCGCCCTCTTCGTTGATATCGCAGAGATAGACGGTTCCCCCGGCTTCCGCCATGGCATTGGCGGTGGCTTGCCCGATGCCCGATGCGGCACCGGTCACAACGGCAATCTTGTCATTAAGTTTCATGGCGGTCGTTCCTCCGTGGATGGGTTTGAATTGGCTGGCGGCCAAGTTTTTGCATTTAGCGCCGGGTGTCAAGCTCCGGCGCCGTCAAAGGGCGCCAATCATTGGCTAATGTGATGGGCGCGCCGGTGCGTGATTGCAGCTCGTCCAACTCCATGCCGTCGACCATTTCGCGCACGATCAGCCCGTCCGCCGTCACATCGATGATCGCCAGATCGGTGAAAATGCGGTCCACACATTCGAGACCGGTCAAGGGCAGAGTGCATTCCTTGACGATTTTCGGGCTTCCGTCCTTGGAATTATGTTCGCAAATCACGAACAGGCGCTTAGCCCCATAGGCCAGATCCATGGCCCCGCCGACGGCCGGTGCGCCCTTGGAATTGGGCAGGCGCCAATTGGCCAGATCGCCTTTTTCCGATACCTCATAGGCGCCAAGGACACAGACATCGATATGGCCGCCCCGGATCATAACAAAACTGTCCGCATGGTGAAAAAAGCTGCCGCCGGGCAACATGTTCACCGGGCGCTTGCCCGCATTGACCAGATTGGGGTCGGGCTCATCATCCGGGCCCTGGATTTCCATGCCCAGAATGCCGTTCTCGCTGTGGAAGATAATTTCCTTATCGTCCGGCGCATGAGTCAGTACGTTGAGCGGCATGCCCACGCCCAGATTGACGCAATCCCCTTCCTCAATGTCATGGGCCACGCGCCAAGCCATTTGATCGCGGTTCAAAGCATTCATGTTCACCCCTCCTCCGCCAGCAACACCCGATCAACGAAGATGCCGGGTGTCACCACATGTTCCGGGTCCAGATCGCCAAGCTCGACCATTTCGTCAACCTGAGAGATGGTCAAATCCGCCCCCATGGCCATCACCGGATTGAAATTGCGCGCCGATTTGGCATAGGTCAGATTGCCCCAGCGGTCTCCGCGCTCTGCCTTGACCAAGGCCACATCGCCCTTGATGGCGTGCTCAAAGACATAGTCTTCGCCGTCGAATTCGCGCACTTCCTTGCCCTCGGCCAGGGGGGTTCCAACCGAAGTGCGGGTGTAGAATCCGGGAATGCCGGCGCCGGCCGAGCGCACCCGTTCGGCCAGGGTCCCCTGGGGAACCATTTCCATTTCGATCTCGCCCCTATCGTAAAGCTGTTCGAAGGCGACCGAGCCTGTAACCCGGGGAAAGGAGCAGATGAAATGACTGACGCAGCCTTCGCTCAGCAATTTGCCGATACCCTGTTCGCCTGATCCCGCATTATTGCTGACGATGGTCAGGCCGCAGGGCTTGCAGGCGGCAAGCGCATCCAGAAGCGCCATGGGCTCGCCCGAATTTCCGAAACCGCCCACCAGCACCACGGCGCCGTCCTTAATGCCTTCAACAGCTTCATCGGCGCTGTTCATTCGCTTATCGATCAATTCTCAGGCCCCCTTGGATTGGTTGAATCAGCACCCGATATTCGCCCCAATCCGGTATTTTGACAAGGCACATCTTGGAACGATACAACACTAAGGAGGGAGAGGGAGGGGACTGAAAAAATGAACCAAGACAACCCATTCGCCGGGCCCGGGCCCGAGGCCGCCTTTCAGGAGGGTCTGGCCAATGGCCGGCTTCTGATTCAGAAATGCGGAGCCTGCGGCGCCCACATATTTTATCCAAGGGCGCTGTGCCCGGAATGCGGCTCACCCAATTTAAGCGCCACCGAGGCCAGCGGCCAAGGCAGCGTCTATTCCACCTCGGTCGTCCGCCAATCCCCCAAGGCGGGCGAGGATTACAATATCTCGGTGATCGAGCTGGCTGAAGGGCCACGCCTGATGAGCCGGGTAGTGGAAATGGATGCGGGCGAAGTGAGCATCGGCATGGCCGTCCAAGCCTTCGTGGGCGAGATCGGCGAAACGCCCGAGATTCTATTTCGCAAGTCATCCGGAGGAGCGGCATGATGGCCCATGATATCAGAGGGGTCGCCGCTGTCGCCGGCGTGGGTGTGACCGAATTTAGCGATCTGCCGGGCCGCACCGAAATGGAAGTCATGGCCGAGGCCGTGCACCACACGCTCATGGATGCGGGCATCACAAAGGATCAGGTGGATGGATTGTTCGTTTCCTCCATGGGCCAACGTTTTCACGGGCTGATGGCGGCGGAATATCTGGGGGTCAGCCCCAATTTCGTCGACAGCACCAATATCGGCGGATCATCCTTCGTCAATTGCGTCCAATCGGCTGCCACGGCCATCCATAGCGGCGTCTGCCAGGTGGCCCTGATTTGTTACGGCTCCATCAGCCGCAGTGCGCGGAAAGCACGCCGGGACAATCCGAAGGCGCCCCCCGCCGTTCCGCCCGATGCGGGAACACCCCACGAATCCGTCTTCAAGCCCCGCAACCCGGTGATTTCCTATTCCCTTTCGGCGGCGCGGCACATGCATGAGTTTAGCACCACCCGCGATCAGCTTTCCGCCGTCTCCGTCGCGGCGCGTCAATGGGCGCAAAAGAACCCCCGGGCCGAAATGCAAGACCCCCTGACGCTGGAAGACGTGGCCAATGCGCGGCTGGCCTGTGATCCCTTTACCGTGCTGGATTGCTACCTGATTTCGGACGCGGGTGCGGCGATCATCATGGTCTCGACCAAGATGGCCCGGAATTTGGCCCAAAAGCCCGTCTATCTTTTGGGCGTGGGATCGGCCATCACCCATGACCAGATCGCCCAGATGCCCGATCTGACCACCACGGCGGCGGCCCAGTCCGGCCCCCGCGCCTTCGACATGGCCAATGTCAGCGCCGGCGATATTGATGTCGCCGAATTCTACGACGCCTTCACCATCAACACGATCTTGTTCCTGGAAGATCTGGGCTTTTGCCCCAAGGGCGAAGGCGGGCGGTTTGTCGGCGATGGCAATATTGCCCCCGGCGGAACATTGCCGGTGAACACCAATGGCGGCGATTTGTCCTGTGTGCATCCAGGCATGTACGGTATTTTCGTGACCATCGAGGCCGTGGAGCAATTGAGGGGCATCTGCGGAGAGCGCCAAATCGAAGGCGCGGAGCTGGCCCTGGCCAACGGCAATGGGGGGCGACTGTCGAGCCAGGTGACCGCCATCTTCGGAACCGAAGCGGCCCTTTAGGGGAGGCAGGCAAGATGCATCTGGTAACCATCGAAGCATCGGACGGCGGGCAAACCGGCGCACTGATTGAGGGCCAGGTATTGAACTTCGCCAAAGTAGGGGAATTCGCACCCGCCGCCCTGACCCTGCCGGCGGATATGATGACTTTGCTGGAAGATATGGATGAATATCTTGAAACCGCCAGACGGGTCACCGGCGAGGTGGGCGGGGCAGCCGATCCGGCGAAAGACAGCCTCCGCCAACAAGGCGCGCTGACGGCATTGGAAGACACCAAACTGACGGCCCCCATCCCGCGCCCCAGTCTGCTCATGTCCAGCGGGCGCAATTACCGCTCCCACATGGTGGAGATGGCCGCCAAGGAAGGGCGCGAGCTCCATTTCCATGACGAGCCCATCGCCCGCATGGTCAATCCAAGGGGCGTCATCGGCCACGGCACGGCCATCGAGCTGCCCCCCAAATATCCCGACATGGTGGATTGGGAATGCGAATTCACCGTGGTCTTCGGGCGGCGCTGCTTTGACATAGAAGAAAGCGAAGTGGTGGACTGCATCGCCGGATATACGCTCTATAACGATGTGAGCGCCCGGGACTGGAACGCATCAGCGCTCAACAAGGAAACCGGCGAAAGAGACTGGACCTTCGTGCATTTGGGCAAGAACCCGCCCACCTTCGGGCCATTGGGTCCCTGCATCGCCACCAAGGACGAGATACCCGATCCCGACGCCACCAGGATCAAGACCCTGGTCAATGGCGAGGTCATGCAGGATTCCTCGACAGAAGATCTTTGTTTCACCATCGCCCGCACCATTTCTTATTTTTCCCAATGGTTCGAATTTCATCCTGGTGATCTGTTCGCAACCGGATCACCACCCGGTGTCGGGTTCAGCATGAAGCCACCCAAATTCTTGAAGGAAGGCGATGTCTGCGAGCTGTGGGGCGAGGGCATCGGCACGTTGAGCAATCCGGTAATCCGGGGAGGAAAATAATGAATGATGACCGAGCACGGGACTATCTGGGGCTGGAGCCCCTCAACCACCCGGCCATGCTGGTCGGCGGGACATTATTGACCACGGATCTGGCGCGCACCAGGCGCCTCTGCGAAGGGTTCCTGGGCCTGCAGTGCGCCGAGGGGCCCGACGGGCGATTGCTGGTCCGCAACCGGGCCCGGGCCGAGGCCGGCGGCACCTATTGGATGATCGAGGTGAGCGAAGCCCAAGCAATCGAGACCGTGCAGGGCCGCTTCAATCATTGGGGCGTGGATGTGGCCAGCCGGGCCGAAGTGGACGCCGCCCATGACATGGCCGAGAAGCACAAGGATTATTACGGCATCGATCTGGTGCAAAGGGTGAGTGACCAGCACGGCGTCTATGCCTTTTATTTCAAGGATGTGGACGGCCACTGGTGGGAGGTGGAGCACCATCCTTCCACAGTCCATGAAAAATTCGCCAAGGGCGATCAGATCCCCACCTGAAGGGAGCGCAATCACCATGTCAGATACCAACCAAGCCCCGGCCTCGGAGCCGGTCATCCAGGCAACCCATCTGTCCCATGGCACCATGCAGACCCTGGACCTTGCCAATTCCAAAAAATTCTACCGGGAATTTTTGGGTATTCCCTTCGTGCGCCATGTCAAGGCGGCGGGGTCCTTGCTGATGGGCGGCGACGGATATCTGGTGGCCGTTGGCGGCCAGGCCAAGATCTTGATCCAGCAGCAGGCGGAAAATCGTTGGATTTTGGCCGTAAATGAGCCGGGCGATGTGGACTGGGCCCGGGAGATGGCGCTGAAGCACGAGAAAGACTACGCCATCCAGGAAATCGGCGAAGTTAAGGAAGTGGATGGTTTGCGCTCCTTCATGCTGCGCGATCAGGACAGCAATTGGTGGGAATTCCGCCACGATCCGGCGCAGGCCCAGGCAGGACGCTATCACGATGCCCGCTTCTAACCCGCCATGATCATCGATTGGCACACCCATGCCAATCTGCCGGGCGAGAACGCACGGGTACTTTTGAACACAGATTAGAGCTGGAGGAAAACATGGATAACCAACGCGGTATTCTGTTCACCGGCAATATCGGCCTGGGCAGTGCCGATGCTGTTTTCAATGCCTTGGGCGAGATCGTCGGCGCCCGTGCCAAACGCTACCCCGATGGGGAGACCGGCAACCGGAATTACTGGATCAGGTGGCTCGACGAAACCTTCGCCGCCCATCCCCAAATACGGGTCTCCGACGCGTCCAAGAAACTGGAGGGTTTCAAAGACAACGTGGAGCGGGCCTTCTATGTGCCGGGCGATGATGTGAGTGTGGCGGAGCTGGATTTGGGCCGCTTCGGCTATGCCAGGGAAGCCCTGTCTTCTTATGCCAAATTCAAGGCCCTGCGCGACGCAGGGACCATTCCCCAGGCCACGCGCTTTCAGGTTTCCATTCCGACGGCCACCGCCGTGCTTTCGGGCTTTATCGAAATGGAGGCGCGCCAAATCCTGGAGGCGGCCGTCGAAGCGGCCCTGGCCGGCGAGGTGGCAGATATCGCCGCCGCCATTCCGCCCGATGATCTGGCCATCCAGTTCGATGTCTGCTACGAGGTCGTCGGCCATGACGGCGGTCCTCCACTGCACTACGCCGATGCGCTGGAAGGATCGGTGACCCGCGTCTGCCGGCATCTGGGATACGTACCGGACGGCATCGAGGCCGGCATACATTTGTGTTATGGCGATCCGGGCCACCAGCATATCGTCGAGCCCCAGGACCTGGGGACCAGCGTCGCCTTCGCCAACGGCATTTGCGCGGGCGCTCCACGCGGCGTGGGTTGGATGCATATGGCGGTGCCCAGAGGGCGCGCGGACGAAGCTTATTTCGCCCCCCTTGATGGGCTGGTGCTGAGCCCCGGGACGGAATTATACCTGGGCCTGGTTCACCATGGTGACGGGGCCCTGGGGACCAAGGCGCGGATCGCGGTGGCCGAAAAATTCATCCAGGAATTCGGGGTCGCCACGGAATGCGGCTTCGGCCGGCGGCCAGCGGATACCATCCCTGAACTACTGCGCATCCACGCCGAGGCCGCCGACGGGGGATAACCTCAGGGCAGGGGCGTCGGGTCCGTGATGACCGAGTTGGAAAGGGTGCCCAGCCCGTCGATTTCCACCTCGCACACATCGCCCGCCCGCATATGAAGCTGGCCTTCCACCACTACATTACCCCTGGGCGTTTCGGGCTTTTCGCCCGGATTCAGGGGCAAGGCGCCGGGTGATCCGGTGACGATCACGTCGCCCGGCTGCAAGGTGTAGCCTTCCGACAGAAAGGCCACAAGTTTTGGCACATTGAACAGCAGATCGGAAATTGGCGAGTTCTGGCGCTCGATCCCGTTGAGCCGGGTGATCAGCCGGTGACCGGCCGGATCGCCGAATTCGTCCCGGGTCATGAGCCAGGGCCCGAAGCTGCCCGAACGTTCGAAATTCTTACCCAGACCAAATTGCCGGTTCTGGCTTTGATATTCGCGCACCGATCCTTCGTTGTAACATGAATATCCGGCCACATGTTCGAAGGCGTTTTCCACCTGAATAAACCTGCCGGGCTTGCCGATGATCACCGCCAGTTCGCCTTCATAATCATAGGATTCGGCGATTTTCAAATCGGGTGCCCAAAGCTCCTCACCATGGCCCACCTGGCTGATGGGCAAGCGGTGGAAAATCTGCGGATAATCGGTCGACGTGGTCAGGCCCGTCTCTTCGATATGCAGCTTGTAATTCAAGGCGAGCGCCCAGGTGGCGTGGGGTGCCGGGATCACGGGATCGAAACTGACATCGGAGACGGACATGTCCGCTGGCTTTCCTTCGGTGGTGGCGCGTACTTTGTCCAGGTCCGGGTCCACTTCCAAAATGCCGCGGAGATTATCCGGCAAATCGGGCGCCGCGTTGGAAAGTGCCACAAACCCTTCATCATCGACCATCACGCCGACGCCGGGGTTTCCGTTATGAATATATGAAATGACTCTCACGATTATTTTCTCCCGATTAAATTATTACCCTGCTTCAGGCCCCCATGATGGCATCATTGGCCGTAAATTGTCTATGATCGGTCGGGCAATCGTTTGGGAGGGCGGCATTTGGACGATCAATGGGCTAAGGAGATACCGCGCCGATCGGCCGCCGGCATTGGCTGGCCGGCCACTCCGGACGGCCCCGCGGCCACGGTAATGGCGCTCGCCTATCAGTTTGAAAAAAGCCAGTTCTGGCCGGCGGAGGAACTTCTTTCCGCCCAGCTCCGCCAGCTTGGGCTTTTGGCCGCCCACACCCTGAAAACGGTCCCCTTTTACCGCCAGCGCCTGGAAGCGCTGGCCCAAATCCCGGTCAATGATTTGACTCTCGCGGATTGGCAACGCATTCCCATCCTCAAACGCATTGAGGTGCAGGAGGCCGGGGAGGACATGATTAGCACCAGCCTGCCCGCCAATCACGGCAAGCCCGGCAATGTCACCACTTCGGGTTCCGTCGGGCGGCCCATCACATTGAAAAACACCGCTGTTACCAAGCTGTTTCAGGCCGCGATCAACCTGCGCTATCACCATTGGCATGGGCGAAATTTTTCGGCTCAAGTCTGTTGCATCCGCAATCTTAATCCGGCCAGGGCCAAATCCGCCCAAGCGGATAAGGGAATAGGTTGGGTGCCTGCCTTCCGCTCCGGGCCCATGTTTCTGTTCCTCATCAACCGCCCGGTGAGCCAACAGCTTGACTGGCTTTTGGACAAAAACCCCGATTTTCTGCTCACTTTCCCTTCCAATCTGGCGGAACTTCTCAAACTCAGCTGGGAGCGGGGTGTGAAGCCTGAAAAACTGGTTCATGTGGCGACCATGAGCGAGGTTCTGGACCCAGCGTTGGGCGAGACCTGCCAGGAGGTCTGGAACGTCCCGGTGGTGGATGCCTATTCCTCGGAAGAAGCCGGCCTGACGGCCCTGCAATGCCCCGGCGAACCTGTCTATCATGTGCAGGCCGAAAATCTCCTGGTGGAAATTCTGGACGAGGATGGGAAGCCTTGCGGGCCGGGGAGACGGGCCGGGTGGTGATCAGCGATCTGCATAATTTCGCCTCTCCCCTGATCCGCTATGAGATCGGCGATTACGCGGAAGTTGGCAAAGCCTGCCCCTGCGGGCGAGGGTTAGGGGTTCTCACGCGCATCCATGGCCGGGCCCGCAACATGCTCAGCCTGCCGGATGGCGGCAAAATCTGGCCCAGCTTCCCGGAAACGGAAATGCTCGCCGCCGCCCCCGTCCGCCAGTTCCAGATCGTCCAGCACGACACCCGGCGCATCGAAGCCAAAATCGTCGCGGAGGGGGAGTTGAGCGAAGCCCAAACCACCCGTCTGCGGGATTACCTGACTGGTTACCTGGGCGGCGGTTTTGACTTGGAACTGTCCTACCCCGATGAAATCCCCCGCGGCCCCAGCGGAAAATACGAGGATTTCATGAGTCTGCTTGAGCAGTAGTGCAAAATGCCGGTCAGGGGGCTATTCTGCCCCGTGACTAAAAGAAGTCACAGTACCCGGCTCTTTTCATAGAACCAATCCTATCAACGCTTTTCGCGGTATA
>CAZBQG010000118.1:0-13171 GCA_964493945.1 uncultured Rhodospirillaceae bacterium | reverse complement strand
AACTTTCATCTCCTATCCTTTGCCAGCTTGTCCTGGCGCTCTCGCCTCTTGGCTATTTCCCACCTTGGGCGATGGTGGAGGGTTCGGTCAGGGCTGCAAAGATGGCGTCGGTTTCCTTGCGTCCATCCTGAAAGCGGGCCAGTTCCCCGCCCTTCAGTTTGCGCCCGGATGGCAGGCGGATGCGCATGGGATTGACGCGGCGCCCCTGGCGCAGGATTTCGTAATGGAGATGGGGGCCGGTGGAGCGTCCGGTCGATCCCACATAGCCGATGACTTGACCTTGCCGGACCCTGGCCCCTTTGCCCACGCCCCGCTTGAAACTCCGGAGATGGGCATAGGCCGTGGCATAATCGGAATTATGCCGGATGCGGATATATTTGCCGTAGGCGCCATTGCGCCCCCGGTAGACAATGCTGCCCTTGCCCGCCGCATAGATGGGCGTGCCCCGGGGGGCTGCGAAATCCACGCCCCGGTGCATTTTGTTGTAGCCCAGCGTCGGATGCCGCCGCCGCCCATAGCCCGATGACAGGCGGGCCCCGTCGATGGGCGTGCGCATGAGCGGTTTTTGCGCGCTATGGCCCTTGGCATCAAAATAACCGACGGAGCCGTCTTTTTCCTTATGGCGGTAAAGGGGATTATGGGTGCCCCTGAGAACCAGTTTGGCATAGAGGATTTCGCCGGCGCTGACCAAAGCACCGTCCAGGTCATGCAAATTCTCATACATGATTTCGAAACCGTCGCCCGGCCTGATTTCGCGCTGGAAATCCACGTCCCATGAATAGATGCGGATCAATTCCATGAGCACGGAAACCGGCACTTTCTTTTTTGCCGCTGCAACATATAGAGAGCTTCGGATCATACCGCTGGCCCACAACATGCGGCGCATCAGGGGCCGCTTGGCCTTGCTCGATTGAAAGCGTCTTTCCCCGGTACGGCGGACATTTACTTCATGACGCAAATCGGGGCGCAATTTCAGGCCCATGAAGCGGCGCGCGGTATCTTCGGTGCCTTTGGACTGAGTCCCATTGCTCTCAAAAATCAAGGAGACTTCATGGCGGGCGCTGAGCCGTCTTGGATCGTAATGGGCGGACAGGGATTTGATCGCGCTATGGGCGACGCGCCGCTCGATGCCCGCCCCTAACAAAAGACCCATGAGCGTATCACCCCGCCCAACGGACAAATCCTCGGTCTGAATCTTGGGAATTTGTGGGGCCTGAGGAAGTAGCGGAGCCTGGATGGCCGGCAGGGCCGCGACTTCCGGCAACTCAGCCGGGGGTTCGGCCAATTTGGTATTTTCCCGGGGCAAGGAGCCCACGGGGTTTTGGGTAACGAGGAAAAGACCAAGGGACAGGAAAGCCGCACCGATGACCAGAGCCGCAAGTCTCGGCCTCGGACGGCGGATAATGCGCCATCCGCCGGCGGCCAAACCTTCCAGACTGGCCAGTGCGGCCGGGTGAAGCAGGCTGCCCAAGCCACTACCCACCCGATATTTTGACCGGGGCAGGCGAAGGGGGTTATGTGGACGGCGGATTCTCATTAAGAATCAAAAATATCTGCGTAAAACTTAACGGTCTATTACCAAGCCTCTTCTTAATAGGCTGAGAATCCAGACACAAGAGAAAGATTTTGAGGTCCAGGCAAGGTAAAACCAATGAAAAACATAAAAAAATAAAGCAAAATCAACTCATTAATTTAAATTATATTATTTTTTGTTAATTAATTATTTTTCGCTCACACACGGCCAAATTATAATAATTAATCAAAAACAATATAAATTTCCTTTTTTTCAAGCCATCCCCGGCATATACAGGATGGAAAGCGGCCGCTACAATGAGGGTCTGGCGCAAGGCCGGGTGGTTATCCGCCCTGGCCGATGTGGAAAGGATGAAAATTGGAAAAGCGCGCGCCTACCGGACAGGCCCCCGGCAGCGGGGAGAGGCCCCGGCTCATCCCACCGGGCGGGACGGACCGGGTCTTGCTGCATAGCTGCTGCGCGCCCTGCGCCGGTGATATTATGGCCGAACTGGCCCGCTCTGAGCTGTTGGCCAGCGTTTTGTTTTACAATCCCAATATCCATCCCCGGCGCGAATATGATCTGCGCAAGGATGAAAATAAACGCTACGCCGACCGTCTGGGCGTTCCCTTCCATGATCTGGATTATGACCGGGATAATTGGTTTGCCAGGGTCATGGGTATGGAACAAGAGCCCGAACGGGGCGGCAGATGCACCCTCTGCTTCGATATGCGCCTGGAAAGAACCGCACTTTGGGCCTCGGGAAACGGCTTCAAGGTCTTTACCAGCACTTTGGCCACATCGCGCCTGAAGGATCTTGCTCAGGTCAATGGCTGCGGCGAAAGGGCGGCGGCGCGTCATGAGGGCCTGCAATATTGGACCCATAACTGGCGCAAAAAGGGCGGCTCGGAGCGCATGGTGGAAATCGCCAGGGAAATGGACTTCTATCGCCAGGAATATTGTGGATGCGCCTATTCGCTGCGTGACACCAATGCCAGGCGCCGGGAACAGGGCCGGGCGCCGGTGGGTTTTGGCCTGGATTGCCCCCCCGCGCCCAACCCCCTCAGATCCGGAAACTAAAGGTAAAACCCCTTTTATTCATCCTTTGTTCTGCAAAACCTTACCACCCGCGTCGGGTTTGCCCATCGATCCGCCGCCCCGCGACCGACAACCACTGAAGGAAGGCAGGTACTTCGCCTCAATTCAACCTTGACAATTTGTGGTTTTGCCCACACTGTGAAAAACATACAGTTATAACATTATACATATTATAGGATGGCTCGCGTCATGGCGGAAAAGCCACCAGCAAATCAATTATTTCCCATGGCCGAAGGAAATGAAGGCCAGGCCTGGGCCCCTGTGCGCGCCACATCGGTATCGAGCAAAATCGTCACCCAGGTGCGTGAAGCCTTGTTCGCCAACCGTCTCTCGCCGGGCGATCATCTCGGTTCGGAAAAGGAATTATCCGCCCAATTCGGGGTCAGCCGCATCACCGTCCGCGACGCGTTGCGCACCCTGGAAGCGACCGGCATCGTGGAAATCCGGGTGGGCGCCGGAGGCGGCGCCAGGATCGCCGAGGGTAATTTGGAACGATATTCCGACGCCTTGGCCATCCAGTTGAAGCTGAGCGACATGTCGGCCAGGGAAATCATCGAAGCCCAGATGGCGATTGAGGGTGCGGCCGCCGAAATGGCCGCCAAGAACCGCACCGATGAGAATATCGCGCACCTCAAGGAACTGGTCGAACTGGCCTCGAGGGAGATGGACAACCCAACCCGCTTCACGGAATTGGGCATGATATTCCATCTGCTCTTCGCCGAGGCGTCGGGCAACCGGGCCCTGGTCGCCCAATTCAGGGCGCTCCGCCATGTGGTCTGGCCCCAGGGCGGTGGGCGGACGACGGAACGGGCGGCGCGAAGTGCCCTCTCCGTGCATAAGAAGCTGATTGAACTGATCGAAGCGCGGGACAGCGCAGGCGCGCGCCAGCTCATGGTCGAGCATCTGGAGGAAATCCGCTCTATCGCTTTTGCCGACGAACAGGACAAAAAAACCAATCCTGAACAAAGCAACCTGCTTGGCTGACCTCCCGATTGGCCTGATTGGTCTTGACGGCGGCACGCTCATATAGTTTCTCTGCCGGGCGGGAAGGGCCGCGCCCCCCCTGGGAATCGTCTTTTGGAACCGGGCCGGCTTTAAATAATTAAACAGCGGAGGAACACCATGTCCGTCATCGACATTCATACACATATGCTGAACAACGAATGGGTTGATCGTCTGGTTGCCCATGGAGGCGGCTATTCGGTGCGCGAATTGCGCGGCCAGCAGGCCATTCATATGGGCGATACGCCTTTCATGACTTTGATGGATCCCATGTTCGATTATACCATGCGCATCCGGGACATGGATGAGGCGGGGGTGGATATGGCCGTTGTTTCTCTGACCTGCCCATCGGTCTATTGGGGGGGCGAGGAGGTATCCGCCGAATCGGCCCGCAAGATGAACGATGACATGGCCGCCCAGCAGGCCATCTATCCAGACCGCATCCGCTGGTTCGCCACCCTGCCCTGGCAATATGCGGAGCGCTCCATAGAGGAAATTGGTCGCGCCGAGGATATGGGTGCGGCGGGCATTTTCGTGACCGCCAATGTGAGCGGACTGTCCCTGACCGATGAAAGCCTGGCCCCCATCTGGCGGGAAATCGACAAGCGGGCCCTGCCCGTTCTGGTCCACCCATCCATCCCGCAAGGCGCCGATCAACTGGATTTGGTGCGCTTCAACCTGACGGCCAGCGTCGGCTTCACCTTCGATACTACCTTGGCCATTTCGCGCATGATCTATGCCGGGTTCATCGACGAGCATCCCAATCTCAAACTGATTGCCTGTCATGCGGGGGGCTATCTTCCCTTCCTCGCCGGACGGCTGGATATCTGTTACGAAAATATACCTTCGTGTAAGGAAGTCATCACCGTTCCGCCCAGCACCTATCTAGACCGCATATTCTATGACAGCGTCACCTTCACCCAGGAAGCGCTTGATTTATGCATCAATGTGGCGGGGGCGGATAATGTGCTCTACGGATCGGATTATCCTCATAATATTGGCGACATGAAGGGCTGCCTCGCACGGGTCGACAGCCTGGCACCCGATGTCAGGGACAAAATCCGCAGCAAGAACGCCGAACGCATTTTCGGATTCTAAAAGGAGTTCCATGAAATGACTGACACCCAAACCGCCGAATTCGCCGCCAGACTTTTGAAAGTCGATAGCTGCGCCGTTTCGGATTCCCTGGACAGTATGGATTTGAAGGGGACCGTCGCCGGCCTGGGTCCGGTCAGCGTCGCCAAAAAAATCGCCGGCCCCGTGCTCACGGTTCTGTTGGGGCCGCCGGCCGATGACATCCCCAAACGCCATCTTTGTACGGCGGCCATCGAGGCCGGCGGGCCCGGCGATATCATCGTCGTCAAGAACCGGGTGCGCCCGGACGCGGCGGGCTGGGGCGGGTTGTTGTCCACCGCCGCACTGGAACAGGGCATTGCCGGCACCATCGTCGACGGGCCGGCCCGCGATGTGGATGAGAGCCGGGAGCTTGGCTATCCGGTCTATGCCTCGGCGGCCATTTCCTTCACCGCCAGGGGCCGCACCCAGGAACATGCCTGGAACGAGCCAATCGAGGTCGGCGATATAAAAGTGTCGCCCGGCGATTGGGTGATGGCGGATGGCAGCGGAGTCGTATTCATCCCCAAGGCACACCTGGCCGAAGTGCTGGAGATGGCCGAACAGATCGCCGCCAAGGAGACCGCCATGGCCGCCGCCGTGCGCAGCGGCAAGGCGGTCAGTGCGGTGCTCGGCGGAGATTACGAACAAATGCTGATCAAGAACGACTGACGGGAGTTCACACCAATGACAGACATCATCGAAACCCTCAAGGGATTGTCCACCTCCACCATCAGCGATGCCATGGACCGTTTGGGCATCGCCGGGCAGTGCCTGGGGATCAAGCCGCTGGATCCTAAATTCAGGCTTTGCGGGCGGGCCTTCACCATGCGCACGGTGCCAGTGGACATGCCCGCCGGATCGGTCGGCGATTACATCGACGATGTGCCGCCCGGCGAAATCGTCACCATCGACAATGCGGGGCGCCCGGACGCCACGGTATGGGGCGACATTCTTACCTGGATCGCCCGCGACCGTGGCGTCGGCGGCACGGTGATCGACGGTCATTGCCGCGATATCCATCAATGCCTGGAAATCAATTATCCGGTCTATAGCCGGGGCTGGTCCATGCGCACGGGCAAAGACCGGGTGCAGTTAGACGAGCTCAATATCCCCGTATCCATCGGCAACGCCAGAGTCTGCCCCGGCGATATTTTGTTCGGCGATGCGGACGGCGTGGTCTGCCTGCCCAAGGAACACGAAGCAGACATCATGGCGTTGGCGGCGGAAATCGAGGAAGCGGAAGAACAAATCCGGGCCTCTTACCGCGAAGGCATGCGCTTGGACGAGGCCCGGGCCAAGTTTAAATATCACCAACTGCAAAGCCGCCAGGAGGATTGATCATGAGCAATGATTCTGATTTTCCACGCCCCAACGCAGATCAAATTCAGGCGGCGGGAGCCCTGTCGACGGCCACCCTGCACGAAGCAGCCGGCAAAATCGGCGCCCTACCGTCGGAGATCAAGCCCGTGGCTGCCGGCTTCACCATCAGTGGCCCGGCCTTCACGGTGAAAAATACGCCGGGCGATAATCTGTGGCTGCACCGGGCCATTGCGGCGGCCCAACCGGCCGACGTGCTTTTGGTCGATGTATTTGGCCATTACGAGGCCGGCTATTGGGGCGATATCATGACCACGGCCTCGGTGGCGCGCGGCTTGGGCGGGCTGGTGATCAATGGCTGCGTGCGCGACGGGGCCGAGATCGCCGCCGGTGATTTTCCCGTCTTCTCCAGGGGATTATGTATCCGGGGAACGGGCAAGGATCCCGCCGGGCAAGGCTTTCTTTGTGAGCCCCTGGCCATGGGCGATTGCCTGATCCAGCCCGGCGATCTGGTGCGTGCCGATATGGATGGCGTGGTGGTCATCCCCCTGGGCCAACTTGATGAGGCCATCGAAAAAGGCAAGGCGCGCGATGCCAAGGAAGCCGACGTCATGGCCAAATTGCGGGCTGGAGAGACCACCATGGGCCTTTATGGCTGGAAATAAGCGAGGAGCTTGATCATGCGTGTCGCCGTAACCAACCGGTTTTATGATCTGGTTCCCCATGTGAAAGAAGAGCTGATCAAAGCCTATCCGGAAACCGTTTTTTATGATTTTCCGGAAGGTCAGATGCGTCTCAGTTCAGACGAGATGGTCACATTTTTGTCTGAGACCAAGGCCCAGGCCGTGATCATCGGGCTCGACCCTTTTACCGATGAGATGTTCGCCAAGCTGCCTAACCTGGAAGTGGTGTCCTGTTGTTCTGCCGGCCTCGATCACATCGATGCCAGGCTTTACAAGAAGCTCGGCAAGCGTGTGGGATGGGTTCCGGGGGTCAATAAATATTCCGTATCCGAGCTGGCCGTCAGCCAGATGATCAATCTGTTGCGCAAGGTAAATTTTCTAAATCTGCAATTGCGGGGCGGAACCTGGTCGAGGGATTTCGCGGAAAAAATGGGCGGCCAATTGCGGGGCCGCACGGTCGGCATCCATGGCTGTGGCAATGTGGGCAAGGAGATGGTCAAGCTGCTCAAGGCCTTCGATGTGGAAATCATCGTCAATGACATTATTGATGTCAGCGGTTTTTGCGCCGAATGGGGGGCCCAGACGGTCTCGCCCAACGAGTTGTGGGAACGCTCTGACCTGCTCACGCTTCATCTGGCGCGCAACCAATCGACCATCGGGCTCTATACGGCGGAAATTCTGGACAAGCTGAAGCCGGGCATGATTTTGATCAATACGTCGCGTGGGCGCATCGTCGATGAGGTTGCCTTGCGCGAGAGGCTGATGGATGGTCGTATCGCGGGTGCCGCGTTCGACGTCTTCGCCGACGAGCCGACGGCCCATCAGGAGATTCTGGACCTGCCCAATTTCATCGGTACCCCCCATATCGGCGGCGGCGCGGTGGAGGCCTGGGAGGCCATGGCCCGGGCGGGGATCACAGGCGTCAGCGAAAACCAGATCCCCGAGCCGGGAATCCCGCCCTTCGAGGACTGAACGGCCCCTATCTCGTAACGATCTTCACCAACTGCCCGGGGCGCAGTTGATCTGTTGGCGTGAGCCCGTTGAGGGCGCGGAAGCGGGGCTCGCGCAGATCGTCGTAAGCCATGCGGCCCGCGAAATCCCTCACCCGCTCGCCCGCCGCAACCGCCTTGACGCGGAGGCGCAGGGATTTTTGTTTGGCCGCCTCGGCCGCCGTGATCGTCGCCAGGCTGAAGGTGGTGCGGCGCAAATCCACTGAAAGGTCCCGGGTCCGGCCGGGCGGGGTGAGAAAGGCCAGGCGGAATATTTCCTTGGCCGACCGGCGCACCGCCACGAGGCGCAGATCGAAGGGGCCGGATTTACGTTGGATGCGGCTGGTCGAGGTTACCCCTTCCATGCCACTGACCGTAATGGACTCGATCCTGGAAAGCCGCAGCTTGGGCGCCCAGATCCGGCTCATATAAGTGCTGAGCCGCCCAGGCTTATGCTTACCCGCCATATCGAAAACGATCACGGACCCTTTGGGCCCCTTGGCAACCACCTGGGAAGGGCTGTTGAACAGGCGAAATCCCTTGGGCACATCGAAGCGGATGCGCAACTTGGGATGCACGAAGCTGTGGCCCACCACCAGACCTTCTTTCGGATCACTGCCAAAGAGAAGCCCGTCAATTTTTCCCAGATAATCGACCCGCCCCCGGCGTTGCCCACTCAGATGGGCCAATTTGGCCTGGCTGACGGCGCGGCGAACGCGCTCCGGGGTGCGCGGATGTGTGGAGAAGAAATCCGCCTCGGCGGGGGCGCCTTTTTTGCGGTGCAGATTATCTTCCAGTTTCTTATGGCCCGCCATTTTGGTCAGAAAGCCGGCCATGGCGTCCACCTCATAGCCGCTACGCGTCAGATAGCGCACGCCCAGCATATCTGCCTGGAATTCCTGTTCGCGGGAAAAAGAACTGATATAGAGATTGGCCCCAAGATTGGTCAGGTCACCAACACCTGGGGCATTCACCACCGCCCCCAGAATTGCCGCACCCAGGCCAATGGCCACCCCCCGGCTATAACGTTGCGCCGTATGACGCGCCGTGACATGGCCAATTTCGTGGGCCATGACGCCGGCCAGTTCGGCTTCCGATCCGGCCAGCGCCATAAGGCCCCGGGTCACATAAACATAACCGCCGGGCAGAGCGAAGGCGTTGACCTGTTCCGAATTGAGCACGGTGAATGTAAAACGGAGATTGGGCAATTCGGAATTGGCGGCCAGGGCGCGACCGATTTTGTTCACATAGCCGGTGATATTGGGATCATTATAGGCGCCGCCGAATTGTTTGAGGATCTTGGGATGTTCGATCTGGCCGATTTTCAATTCATCGGCCGGCGACATGAATCCAGTAAAATTCTGCTCACCGGTGGCCGGATTTACCGCGCAGCCGCCAAGTCCCAGGGAACCCGCGATCAACAGGCCCGCCCACAAAATCCTCCACCGCCTTTTCATTTGCCAAGCACCTCGATCTGTTCCGGATGGCTGGCCCCGATCATAGGTCCGTTATAGGATTTGATCCAGCCGCGAACCCGCACCCGTTGCCCCTTCAGGCTTGACAAATCCAACTTCGCCCGGCGGAAGATGCGCAGCGCTTTTTTGTTCAGGGATATGGTGAAATCGGTGCGCCAATTGGCCCCGAAATTAAGGTAAGCCCGGCCCCGCACCACGGCCACATCCAGCACCCGGCCTTCGATGAGTTGAAAGCCGCCGATGAACCGCCCGGCCTTGGCCTGATCCCGCACCTGATAAAAAGAATGGGCCCACAGGCCCCGCCGGGCACCCCTGGCTTTGCCCTCCAGAGCCAACATGTCCCCCACCACCGCCCGGTTGTCGGCAAAACTGTAAACCCTGGCCATACCCTTTTTCAGCATCTCGCCCTGTATCCAGGTTCCCTTCCCGTCGTGCAGATGGGCCAGCAAGCGGCCATGACGGTCCATGCGCCTTCCCCCATAGGAGAGGCGGAGCTGGCGCCCGGCGCTGAGGCGCTGAAGGGCCAGTTTGGATTGGTCGGCCAGGGGCCATTTGCGGAACCCTTTCCGGCCCAGGGGCAATTTGGGCGCCTGAATGCCGACCAGCCGGACTTCCGTTGCGCCATCGGTGAGCGGGCTGAATTCAACCGTGTCGCCATCCACCACCCGGGTGACATTAATCCAGCCGCCCGGTTTTAGTTTCGCCGCTCCCGCCTGGACGCCAAGGGCCAATATGAATAAAAAGGCGAGCCCGGATAACAGCCGCACTCTTGCCAGCGGGAAGAATCGGTTATCATGCATGAGCTCACTGGTAATGCGATTGGAGTTCGAGAAAACCTCATGGACGTGACTGACAGCAAATATCAATTGTTTCCCGATATCAAACCCCAAACTTCCGGCATGCTCGATCTGGACGGAAAACATCGCATGTATTGGGAAGTATCGGGCAACCCGGTGGGTCAGCCGGTGGCGTTCTTGCATGGCGGACCGGGGGCCGGAACCGCGCCCACCTACCGCCGTTTTTTTGACCCGGATCATTACCGCATCATCCTCTTCGATCAGCGCGGGGCGGGCAAGTCAAAGCCCTTCGGCGAGATCAGTGACAACACCACCCAGGACCTGATCGAGGATATGGAAAAACTGCGTCGCCAACTGGGCATCGGAAAATGGCTTTTGTTCGGCGGCTCGTGGGGATCGTCGCTGGGTCTGGCCTATGCCATAACCCATCCCGAACGGGTGACGGGGCTGATCCTGCGCGGCATCTTCCTGTGCAGGGATTTGGAGCTTGATTGGTTCATGGGCGGTGTGGCCCGGGTCTTCCCCGAAGCCTGGCGCACCTTTATAGAATTTTTGCCGGAGGCCGAGCGGGCTGATCCGCTGGCCAATTATCACGCCCGCCTGACCCATAATAATCCGGCCGTCCATGCCCCCGCCGCCCGCCAATGGAGCCGCTTCGAGGGCGCCTGCTCGACCCTCCTGCCCAGCACCCATGGCGGTGGTGGTGGCGGGTTGATGGCCCAGACCGGCCCCACGGCCCTCGCCCTGGCGCGCATCGAAGTGCATTATTTCGCCAATAAAATGTTCCTCCCGGAGGATTATTTCTTCGGCAATCTGGACCGTATCCGCCATCTTCCAGCGGTGCTGGTGCAGGGCCGCTACGACATGGTCTGCCCCATCGGGACGGCCGATGCGCTGGCCTTGGCCTGGCCCGAAGCGGATTATGTGATCGTCCCAAAGGCTGGTCATTCGGCCCTGGAGCCGTCCATCCGCTCCGCCCTCGTGGCGGCAACGGAAAAATTCAAGGAACAGCACTGAGATGGTATCCGGATTATGAGCGCCAAGACGTCAAGATTCTGGCTCAATTGGTCCGTTGTCCTGGCTTTTTTGGGTGGCGGCCTGGCAGTTGCCGGGATGGCCTTCGTCAATATGGGGGCGTCTTTCGGTTTCAGCCAGGTGAATGGCCTGGATGATATCCCGGAGGGTATTATTCTCTGGGACCCCGAGGACCGGGTTGTCACCTTCAACAAGGTCTACAAGAAGTTGTTTCCGAGCGGCGCTGATTTAATGTACGCCGGGCAGACTTTTGAAGAATATGCCCAGGGACGGGCCGAAAGCGGAGAAGTTCCGGAAGCCATTGGCCGGGAAAGCGACTGGGAAGCCGAGCGGGTCAGATCCCACCGGGAGGATCCCCAGGAAAACGAATATTTCAGGGACGATAGGTGGTTTCTCATTCGGGACAGCCGCCTGCCCGATGGCTCCATGATCACTTTCTTTAGTGACATCACCAAGCGCAAACAAGCCGAGGAGGAGCTGAAAACGGCGCAGGCCAGAATGGTGGACGCTTTCGACAGTATTTTTGGCGGCGTTGATCTTTACGATGCAGAGGACCGGTTGGTCCTCAGCAGTACAGGCAACCGGCATTTTGATCCGGAAATGGATGATCTATTTGTCCTGGGTTCGAGCTTCGAATCCATCCTGCGCCAGGCGGTGGAACGGGGCCTTCTGCCTGTGGCCGGAGACCGGCCAGAAGCGTGGATCCAGAATCGTTTTGCCCAGCACCGGGATAGAAAAGGCGTCCCCCAAGTAGTCAACGCCAAAGGCCGGTGGGTCCAAATCGATGAGTTTGAAACCCATGACGGCGGAACCCTGGTGATCCGCACCGACGTTACCGAAAAAAAACAGGCGGAAGAAAGCCATATCCGATTTATTCAGACCCTGGATGTGGCGCCCGAAGGCATTATTCTTTGGGACGCCGATGACCACTTTGTCATGACCAACGGGGGCTACCAGGAGCTCATGCCATCAACCAGCGATCTGCTCCGGCCGGAGATGACTTATGAGGAATTTTCCCGCGAACGCGCCATGAGCGGCGAGGTTCCAATGGCCAAGGGGCGCGAAGAGGCATGGGTCTCTGAGCACATGAAAAACCACGAGAAGCAATCCATCGAAGCCGAAATGCTTCGCAATGGCCGGTGGCTTCATTTGCGTGAAAATAAGTTGGCCGACGGCAGCACGCTTTGTTTTCTCTCCGACATCACCGAACGCAAGCGGGAGGAGGAAGCACTGGAAACCACGCAGACCAGATTAATGGATGCGATCAACAGCATTTCCGGCAGTTTGATCTTTACGACTCGGAAGACCGGCTGGTCCTGAGCAATGCGGCCTATCATGGATATGATCCGACAGAGGACGAAATGTTCAAAATCGGCAGTACTTTTGAGGAAATCGTCCGCTCTAACACGGAAAATTCCCACATCGTCGGTGTGAAGGAAGATCCCGAAGCCTGGATTCAGAAACGCCTGGCGCTGCACCGCTCCAAACAAGGCGTTTTGGAGTATCAGCTGGATGACGGAAGATGGGTACAGGTCAATCAGTACCGGACTTCCGACGACGGGACCCTGGTTATGAGGACCGATATCACCCAACAAAAGCATCTGGAAGCCCAGCTCCTGCAAGCGCAGAAAATGGAGACCGTGGGCACGCTCGCCGGCGGCATAGCCCACGATCTCAACAATATCCTCACCCCCATTTTCGGAAGCCTGGAATTCGCCTTGAGGAAGTGCCCGCCAACAACCAAATCCACCAGGATCTGATGATCATCAAGAAGGCCTCCGAGCGGGCCAAGGAAACCATTCAGCAATTGCTTACCTTCAGCCGCCAGACCGAACAAAAGTACCAGCCCGTCAAGCTCCAGGACATCATCAAGGAATGCATGAACCCGATCCGCATTTCCATGCCGTCCACCAGGAAGCTCAATCATGAGGTCGATGACGGGTGCCCACCCGTGTTCGCCGATCCGACCCAACTGCATCAGGTGATCATGAATCTAGGCGTCAACGCACAGCTCGCCATTGAGGAAGGAGACGAGCTTGTGTTCAAGCTTGACCGGGTCGACCTGGATGAGGCAGAAGCCCAAACTCATCAGAATCTGGACGCCCCCATTTACCTCGCTTGATTACCTGATTTGTGATTCACTCTG
>CAZBQG010000117.1:0-13206 GCA_964493945.1 uncultured Rhodospirillaceae bacterium | reverse complement strand
ACGCCGGGATCTGCGCGGGGGGAGCGGGGAAACCCGCTTCCCTACCGTGACCCTTGGCTGGTAATGCGTGTTATCGAGGTTAATAATTGCTCTCAATTTAGCTTGGAACCGATCAGAAAACCTTAATATGATTAAGAATTAATTTCATTTCGGGGAACTCCTGTTTATGCCTGTCCAGCCGAAGATCGGAAATAGTGAGAAACCTCCCAAAGAACGGGTTTTGCTCGTCCGTGAACATGAACTCGCCAAGGCACAGAATCGGTTGGTTGCTGCCATTCACAGCCTTTCAGCACATTTTCAATTTTTGATTCCGAAGAACGATTGATATTGACCAATCGCGACAAGATTGGCTGATACGGCGAAGAAACAGAAAAGTGTGTTCTTAACAAGACGTATGGTGAAATTCTGCGCTCCTGGGTAACCGACTACTCAGACAATACTTTCCAAAGGGAACCGACCTGTCCGTGCACTCGCAGGCTTATCTAAACAAGATAGCCCGTCAGTTAAACGAACGGCCCAGAAAGACATTGAAATTTGAAACACCAGCTGAGAGTTTTAACGCGTGTGTTGCGTCGGCCGGTTGAGATGACAGTCAAGCCCAACCCATCCGCCATGTTATTGCCGAAGCCTGGATCAGAAACCGAGTCGACGCTTTCTTCGAAGGACTGATTTCCCGCCGTCAGCAGGGGAATTAACCAAGGCCAAACGGCCCCCGTGGTCAAAACCCGCTTCGCCCTGTAGCATTGGGCGGATGAAGCAGCTTTACGCAGAAATGGTCAAAATCCGGGCCTTCGAGGAGACGGTGCGGAGCATGAGCCGTACCGGCTTGGTGCCGGGCTTGGTGCATTTATATTCTGGCCAGGAGGCGGTGGCCGCCGGCGTGGCGGCTGTCTTGGGCCCTGAGGATTTTATCGCCAGTCATCACCGGGGGCACGGCCATTGCCTGGCAAGGGGCGCCGATCCCGCACGCCTGTTTGCTGAAATCCTGGGCCGGGCCGCCGGCTATGGCCAGGGGCGGGGCGGGAGCATGCATATCTTCGATCCGGCCAACGGCAATCTGGGGACCAACGGCATCGTCGTCGTCGGCGTGCCCCTGGCGACGGGTGCGGCACTCACCCAAAAGACCCTGGGAAAAACAGGCATCGGGGTGAGCTTCTTTGGTGACGGGGCCATGAACCAGGGCATCGTTCCCGAATGCGTGAACCTTGCGGCCATCTGGTCCCTGCCGGTGATCTATGTCTGCGAGAACAATCATTACGGCGAATTCACCCGCACCGACGAGGTCACCGCCGGGGATTCAATTACGGTCCGGGCAGAAGTGTTCAATATCCCCTCGGTGGAGGTGGACGGCATGGATGTGTTGGCGGTCAAGGCCCAGGCGGAAAAAGCCGCAAAGCGCGCCCGCGCGGGCGAAGGCCCCAGCTTTCTGGTCTGTGATACCTGGCGCTATACGGGCCATCATGCGGGCGATGCCCAGACCTATAAGGACAGCGATGAAGACAAAGCCTGGCGGGAGCGGGACCCCATCGAAAATCTGGGCCGGAAGTTGATGGAGGACGGCGAAAGCGAGGAGGAGCTGGCCCAAATACGCCAGGAAATTGAAGCGGAAATCAACGCAGCCGCCCAGGCGGCCAGGGCCGAGCCCGATCCCGATCCCATCACCATGAACGAGCATCTTTTTCATGCCGGATGAGCGCCAGTTAACTTTCAAATCCGCCATCCTGGAGGGGCTGGCCGAGGAGATGCGCGCCGATCCCCGGGTGGTGATCCTGGGTGAGGATGTGGGGGCGGCGGGAGGTGTCTTCGGCCAGACCGAAGGACTGTTGGCGGAATTTGGGCAAACAAGGGTGATCGACACGCCCATCTCGGAAGCGGCCATCCTGGGCACCGCCGTCGGCGCCACCATGACAGGATTGCGGCCCCTGGTGGAAATAATGTTCGGCGATTTCATCACCCTGGTCATGGACCAACTGGTCAATCAGGCGGCCAAGCTCCGCTATATGTCGGCGGGGAGCATGGGCGTGCCTTTGGTCTTGCGCACCGCCGCCGGCGTCGGCAGCAATCTGGGCCCCCAGCATTCCCAAAGCCTGCATGCCTGGCTGGCCCATGTGCCGGAGCTCAAGCTGGTCATGCCGGCGACGCCTTATGACGCCAAGGGGCTGATCAAGGCGGCGCTGCGCGATCATGACCCGGCAGTCTTTTTTGAAAACCGCAACAGCTACAATATAAGCGGCCCGGTGCCCGAGGAGGATTATTCCCTTCCCATCGGCAAGGCCGAAATCAAACGGGACGGAAGGGATGTGAGCTTGATCACCATTGGTGCCGCATTGCAACCGGCCCTTGCCGCTGCCGGGGCTCTGGAAGAGCGGGGCATCAGCGCCGAAGTGGTGGATGTGAGAAGCCTGGTGCCGCTCGACCGTGAAACCATTATCGCCTCGGTCAAAAAGACATCCCGCGCCCTGGTGGTGGATTTGGGCCATGAAAATTTCGGGGTGACCGGTGAAGTGGCCTCCATGATCGGCAAGGATGCTTTCGATGATCTGGACGCGCCGGTGGAAAGGCTGGGCGCCCCGGACCTGCCCATCCCGCTGGCCCGTTCGCTGGAGCCCCTGGCCCAGCCCGGTGCCGGTCAGATCACCGGGCGCGTGCTGGGTATGTTGGGGGCAGGGATGTAAAGTAAGCGGAGGGGGAGTGGTCCATGTTTTCGACCGATTGGCAGACTTCTGGGCGGCAATACGAAATAAGCATCCACCGTGATGTGCGTATTCCAGTGGATGACGGCATTACTTTGGATTCGGATATTTTCAGGCCCGATGAAGGTGGGAAATTCCCCGCCATCCTGGCCGTTCATCCCTATCCCAAGGCGGCCCAGTCCATGGCCATGATCCCCGAAGGCAACGGCTATGCCAGGGCCTTCATCGAGGCCAGTGATTTCAATTTTTATGTCCGGCGGGGCTACGCCTTCATCATCGTCAATATCCGGGGCTCGTTCGGGTCCGACGGTTTTTCGGCAATATCAATTCGGATGCCCGGACCGTGCTCGATATCTGCCAGGCCATCCAGTGGGTGGCGGACCAGCCCTGGTGCGACGGCAATATAGGCAGGTTCGGCGGGTGATGGGGCGCGGGCGGCGCTGGAACAACCCCTCCTGGACCTTGTCCCGGAATTCGCCTGTCTGGGCATTCAGCAAGGGGCGCGCTATGACGGCTCCCCGGTCATCCAGCCGGACGGGACGGTGCCTCCCAAGGACGACCCAATGACTTACCGGCCCAGTGCCAGCCCCTGCGGCCGGGCGCCCCATTTGTTTTATCCCGATCACAGCTCGCTCTTCGATCATCTGGGAGGCGGCTTTACCCTGCTCCATTTTAACGGCGATCACCATATAAATGTCATGGCGGAAGCCGCCGCCGACAGACATATCCCGTTCAAGACCTTGCGGGTTAAGATGCCGGAGGCCCGTCAATTGTACGAGTGTGATTTGGCCCTTATCCGCCCCGATCAGCATGTCGCCTGGCGCGGTGACCGGCTACCGGAGGATTGCGGCAATTTGCTGGCCCGCGTAACCGGATGGTAATCCGGTCCCTGGTTAGACTGAGTATTAAAAGGAAAAAACATGAGCTACGAAAACATTAAATATGAAAAAAACGGCCCCATTGCCACTGTCACGCTGAACCGGCCCGAAAAGCTGAATGCGCTCTCAAACGACCTGCAGCTCGAAGTGCGAGACGCCCTGGAGGATGCCGGTTGGGAGGACAGTGAAATCCGGGTGATCGTGCTCAAGGCGGCGGGGCGTGCCTTCAGTGCGGGCTTTGACATCACCGCCGGGCCCAAGCTCAATGCGCTGGAATGGCGGGAGCGGTTTCTCAAGGGCAAGGGGTTCGGCGCGACCGCCTGGTGGGATGTGTTTTGGAACAATCCCAAACCCATCATTGCCCAGATACAGGGTTTCTGCATTGCAGGAGGCCTGGCCACTGCAACCTTTTGCGATCTTCGGATTTGTTCGGAAGACGCCAAATTCGGCGCACCTGAAATACGCATGGGCGGCCCCTATATCCCGGCGGTCTGGCCCTGGGTGATCGGCATGACCAAGGCCAAGGAAATGCTTTTTACGGGCAACCTGTTCGATGCGGCTGAAGCCAAACGCCTGGATCTGGTGAACCAGGTGGTGCCGGCTGATGAGCTGGACGTGGCGGTGGAACGCCAGGCGCTGACCATCGCCAAACTTCCCGCCACCACCGTCGAATACAACAAGAAGCTGGTCAATATGTCTTATGAACTGATGGGGGTGCGCCAGGTTATTGAGCGCTCCATGGAGCTCGAAGCAATCACCCTGGCCAGTGCGGATTCGTCCCCCGAGATTGCCGAGTTCGAAAGCATCCGGGAGAAAGATGGGTTCAAGGCGGCGCTCGGCTGGAATGCGGCACGCTTCGAGGATGAGGATGCCTGGTTCAAGAAGAAGTCCGGCAAAAATTAAGGGATCAGCAAGGTTGATCCGGTGGTGCGCCTTGCTTCCGCATCCCGGTGCGCCTTGGCGGCGTCTTTTAAGGCATAAGTCTGACCGATCACCGGCTTGATCGCACCTTTTTTTATCATGCGGAAAAGGGCTCTGGCGCTGCTCTGGCGGATTTCATCGCTGGTGATGTAATTGTTCTTGCTTGCGCGGGTGAAAAAGGCTGATTTTTCTCTGCCCTTAAGCGCCAGATCGACGGGCGGCGGCATGCCCGATGCGCTGCCAAAGCTGACCACCAGGCCCAGCGGTTTGACGCTTTGCAGACTGTCTTCCCAGAAATCCTTGCCGATGGAATCATAGACCACATCGACGCCTTCGCCCTTGGTGATGCGCATGACCTCTTCGGTGATGTTCTGGCCGGATGTGACGATCACATGTTTACAGCCATGGCGTTTGGCGAGCCGGGCCTTGGCCTCGCTGCTCACCACGCCGATCATGCGCGCTCCCACATCCCTGGCCCATTGGCAGGCGATCAGCCCGATGCCACCGGCCGCCGCATGGAAAAGAATACGCTCACCTTTTTTCAATTTGTGGGTACTGTTGAACAGGAACTGGACGGTCTCGCCCTTGGCCAAAAGCGCCGCCGCCGTCCGGTCATCCAGCCAGGCGGGCAGTTTGATCAGCCCATCGGTGCCCCTCAGCCGGGCCTCGCTATAGGCATCGGACAGGTCTCCACTGCAATAGGCTACTCGCTGACCGGGCTTGAAACCCTTGCCGCGGCGTCCCACCGCCTCGATCACGCCCACCCCCTCGGCCCCCAGGCCCACCGGCAAGGTGGGAACGGGGAAAAGACCTTTGCGGATATAGGTCTCGATCAGATTGAAGCCGATGGCCGTGTGGCGGATCAGCACCTGTTCCGGGCCGGGACCGGCGAGCTCGATCCGGTCCCATTTCATGACCGACGGGGCCCCGGTTTTGTGTACTCTGATGGCGCGTATTTTCATTTGGCTAATCCTGTTTATTCAGTTCCTCGGCGGAGATAAGGTCAATCTCGGCGCCCCGGCCCGCCGCCTTTGCCTTTTCATAGACCAGCATGGCAATGGCGATTTCGGCCGCCGCCGTGCCGTTGTTGTTCTTATGATAGGTGATCTCGCTTTCGTTATTGCGGCCTTTTTTCAGACCGAGGGCCAGTTCGCCCAGTTCGGCAATATCTTCGATGGCGATGATGCCTTGCTCGATGGGTTCATAGAGGTCGCCCTGTTTTTCCGAAATCACCGATTCCAGTAAATTGGTAACTACCACATCGGCCCGCTCTACCGTGCGGTTATCGATTTCGCGCCGCACTTTTTTGCGGAAGCCGCCTTCCACCAATTGAATATTGCCACCGATGATCCCCGTCACATGCTGGCCCGGCTCCAGCAGGTCGCCATCGAACAGTTCCACATTGGTGCTTGTCGCGCAAAGCACCACATCGGCGCCCTTGATGACCTCTTCGACCGAGGACACGGGTGAGATGTCGAGCTCGAATTGAGGGCCATATTTATTGGCGAAAGCCTTCCGGTTTTCAGGGTCGCGGCTGTAAACCCGGACCCAGCGGATATTGGGCCTTGTGCATTTGAGCGCCAGAAGCTGGTTCGCCGCCTGACCCGCCGATCCAAACAAGCCAACCGTTTCCGCATTTTCGCGCACCATATATTTGAAACCGACGCCCGAGGTGGCCGCCGTGCGAAGGGCCACCAAAGAAGTATAACCCAGCGTCTTTTCGACCGGCTCGCCGATGACGATGGACAACAGCTCACCCGTATTGGAATCGTTAAGCACATGCACCGGGTGTTCCCGGAAGGCGTAATGCTGATTATCCCCATCCTGCACGACGCGCTCGGCGCGCACGGCGGCACCAATAACCCCCATGCCATGGACGCCGCCCGGGAAATTGCTGATGCGCACACCGGCGGGTGAATGGACGCGCCTGCGGGGTGCATTGATGACCGGGAATTCATGGCCGCCGGCATATCCCTTTTCAATCGCCTCAATGGCTTCCGCCATGCTGACAAGGTCCTGGATTTCCTCTGGATGGAGCAACAAATAAGTCATGACGGTTCCTGATTACCTATGAGATTGATTTTGGTCCTGTGGCCCAATCATGCTTGGTTGTGGGCGAAAAAATTGAGGGTAAACCATTTGGAAAAATTTCTGATTTCCTGGCGGGACCCTTCCAGCCTGATGGCTTCCGATTTGACCGCTTCGGTTAGGGGCCGCCGGCCCATCCATACTTCGGTAAGCGTGCGGAGCGGGGATCCGACCAGCAAATCCACGCCGTGGCCGGGATCTTTCAGGCAGAGATCGGCCTCGCCCCGCTCGAACAGAAGCCACCAAAGACGCTGCCCTTTTTTTATGCCCGATAGCTCGAACTGCACCACAGCTCTACGGTCGTCGGGAAAGACGCCGCCATCCACATTGCGGCGTATGTCCCACATCAATAATGCGGTGTCCAGCTCCTCGTCCGTATATTCCTTCTTCAGCCATTTCTCGGCCCAAAAGCCATACATGTTGATGATCGGCCTGAGCTCCTCGCCGGCCTGGGTCAGAGAATATTGATGGCCCCTGCCGCTGGGGGCGGGTGTCCTTTTAACCAGCCCCGAAGCTTCCAATTCGCTCAGCCGGGTGGACAGTAATGTGGGGGAAATAAGCGGCAAGCCCTTCTGCAGATCGCTGAACCGGTGGCTGCCGCAGAGCAGTTCGCGCACCACCAGGGGCATCCATTTGGCGGTCAGTATTTGCGCCGTCATGGCGATGGGGCAAAACTGGCCATATTCGCTTTTCCGTTTCATGCGCAACTCCCCTGTCTATCCCGCCCCCAAATCTTACTACATATTTTATAGTATAATTGGATTGGTGCCGGCGCCATAGTCCCCTTATCAAATGAAAGGAGAGACCAATGGATATGCAGGTAACTACGAAGAATTTTCTGGAATTGATCGACGAGATCGGCCCCAGCTTTGCCGAGAGGTCAAAGGAAAATAGCGAAACGGACAATTTCATTCATGAAAACACAAAGGACCTGAAACGCCTTAAATTCTATTCAGCCATGGTGCCGGTGGAGCTCGGCGGCGGCGGCGTCAGCCATTCGGAGATGTGCGCCATCATCCAAAAGCTTGGCCGCTACTGCCCTTCAACGGCGCTGACATTCTCCATGCATCAGCATATCATCGCGGCCAACCGCTGGAACCATAACAAGGGAAATGCGGGCAAGGCCATGCTTGAAATGATAGCAGCCGCGGGTGACCAATATGAGCCTGCCGCAAAACATCAAACCCGCCACCAGGATTCTGCGCCTGCTATTTTTACTCCCCGCCGTCGCCCGCAAGGTCGCCTTTGAAAATGCCCAGCGGGTCTTCCGGCTGAATTTGATCGATCCCAAATCCTATCCCTTGCCCGCTAAAATTTTAAGCGCTGGTGGGGGGCAAACTGATCGGCCCCACGGGGCGCACGGCCAGCCGGATCATCGCCAATTCCGACCGCAACGGGGATGGAAAACTGAGCCGGGCCGAATACAGGGGCAATCCCCGGGCATTCCCGAAAATCGATGGCAATTCAGACGGCTTCCGGACCAAGCAGGAATTCGAAACCCGTTGGCGTCAATTAGGCAGATAGGCCCGCCTACTCCTCAAAGGCGGGCATGACCTCCCTGGCGAACAGCCGGAGCATGTCGGCATTATTGGGAATGAGAAACAGGATATATCCGTAGCCCATTTTTTCGAGCCGCTTGAGTTTGGCGATGACTTCGTCGGGCGCGCCGATGAGCGACGCATCCTCGGTCGCCGTATTGGGATCGTCATAGCTATTGGGCTGCATCATGACGCCCGGCAGGGAGCCGAAGGCGGAATAAAGCTTGGTTACGTTCTGACGCCTGAGTTCCAGGGCCTGCTCGGTCTGGGTCTGGTTTTCGGTCAGCACCATGGCCCGGGACAATCCCACATGCATGGGATCATAATCACGCCCGGCTTCCTTGCAGGCCGCCTGCCAGACCTGGAGCCGCTCTTCCGTGCGCTCGAAGGTGGCGAAGTTATCGAACAAGACGTTGTAGCCGAGCTTGGCCGTCCTGGCGATGGACTCATCCGTGCCCGAGCCCGACCAAAGGGGCGGATGGGGCCGCTGAATACAGGGTGGCTCGACGACGATATCCTTGAAGCGCCAATATTTGCCATCATGGCTGAAGCGTTCGTCGGATTGCCAGGATTGCAATATAAGATCCAGCGCTTCCTGATAGCGCTCCATGGCCTCATCCTTGGGAATGCAGAAGCAATCGAATTCCGTATCCCGGTAGCCCCGCCCGATGCCGAAATCCAGACGTCCGTTGGAAAGCAGATCAAGCGTCGCCGCCTGTTCGGCGACCAGCACCGGATTGTGCCATGTCAAGATAGTCACCGCCGTGCCCAGCCGGATTTTGTGGGTGCGGGCCGCCATATAGGTCAGCAGATTGATCGAAGCCGATACCTGGCCGATGCCGGTGAAATGATGTTCCACCAGAAAGACGCTGTGAAAGCCCAAATCCTCGGCCTCCACCACCAGATCGATCAGCCCGCCATATCCCTGGCTGTCGGCCGTTTCATTGCCCCGCTTGGCGACCGCGCCTCCGAATAATCCGAATTTCATTACCCCCTCCTTTTGTTGGTTGCGTGGTTCAATCTTCGAATTCGTTCTCCTGCTGGGCCAATCCTCAACTCTCGAAGACGGTCAGTAAATCCTTCGCATTGACCTGATCACCGATGCGGGCGATCACTTCGGCGATGGTGCCGTTCCGCTCGGCGGTGAGGGCGGTTTCCATCTTCATGGTCTCGATGGACATCAAAGTGTCGCCGCGCTTTACTTTCTGGCCCGGCTCGACGACCACGGAGATGATCATGCCGGGCATGGGAGCCGCCACATGATCCGGGTTGCCGGTTTCGGCCACCCGGTTGGCGGGATGGGCCGCTTCCTGGGTTTGGTCGGCGATGCGTACCGAGCGCGGCTGGCCGTTGAGTTCAAAAAAGACGGTGCGCCGGCCAGCCTCGTTGGCATCGCCCAGGGCCAAAAAGCGAATGATCAAAGTCTTGCCCCGCTCAATCTCGACGGCGATCTCGTCGCCCGGCACCATGCCGTAAAAGAAGACCTGGGTGGGCAAGTGCGAAACATTGCCGTGGGCGCGGTGGTGGCTGGCGTAATCCACGAACACCTGGGGATACATGAGATATGATGCGAATTCCCGTTCCGTGATATGGCGCCCGGCCCGGCTTTCGGCCCGGTGGCGCTGGGTTTTGAGGTTGACCGGCTTCATGCCGGCGCCCGGGCGTTTGCGCAACGGCCGGCGGCGCTTGAGTATTTTTTTCTGCAACGCCTTGGGAAAGCCTCCCGGCGGCTGGCCGATCTCGCCCCTGAAAAATGAAATCACGCTTTCGGGAAAGGCGATTTCCACCGCCGGATCGGCCAACTGTCCGGGCGTAATGTTGGACGAGATCATCAAGAGCGTCATATCGCCCACTACCTTCGATGTCGGGGTTACCTTGATGACATCGCCGAACATTTCGTTCACGCTGGCATAGGTCCGGGCCACCTCGGGCCAGCGGCGCTCGATCCCCATGGCGCGGGCCTGCTGGCGCAGATTGGTATATTGGCCGCCCGGAATCTCATGGTTATAGACATCCGACGTGCCGGCGCGAATATCGGATTCAAAACCGGAATACAGTGTGCGCACCTGCTCCCAATAGGTGGAGACGCGCCTAAGCGCCTGTTCGTCCAGTCCCGTATCCCACTCCCCCTGGCTGAGGGCTGCGGCGATCGCCCCCAGATTGGGCTGCGAGGTAAGACCGCTCATGGAATCCATGGCCGCATCCACCGCATCGACGCCGGCCTCGACCGCCGCCAAGACGCTGGCCGCCGAGATGCCGCTGGTGTCGTGGGTGTGGAAATGAATGGGCAAGCCGGTGGCATCTTTCAGGGCGCCGACAAGAATGCGCGCGGCTTCCGGCTTGCAAAGCCCGGCCATATCCTTGATGCCCAAAATATGCGCGCCGGCCCGTTTAAGTTCCTTGGCCAGCTTCACATAATATTTGAGATCATATTTAGTCCGCGCTGGATTGGTGATGTCGCCGGTATAACAAATCGCCGCCTCGCAAAGCGCGCCATGCTCCAGCACCGCATCCATGGCGACGCGCATATTTTCCACCCAGTTGAGCGAATCGAACACGCGGAAGATATCGATGCCCGCCTCCGCCGCCTGACCCACGAAATGGCGCACCACATTGTCGGGATAATTGGTATAGCCCACCCCGTTGGAGGCCCGGAGCAGCATCTGGGTCAACAGGTTGGGCATGCGGGCTCGCAACTCTTCCAGCCGCTCCCAGGGGCATTCATTGAGGAAGCGCATGGCCACATCGAAGGTGGCGCCCCCCCAGCATTCGACGGAAAACATCTGGGGCAGGAAATGGGCGTAAGCCTCGGCAATATCCACCAGGTCCTTGGACCGCACCCGCGTCGCCAGCAGGGATTGGTGGGCATCGCGCATGGTCGTATCGGTGATCAGCACCCGGTCTTGATCCACCATCCAGCGGGCGAACCCTTCGGGCCCCAGCTTGTCCAGCAACTGTTTGCTGCCCACCGGCGGATCGCCCGCCGGGGTATGGAGCAGGGTGGGGGGCGCCGCATGGGCCGGCAGCGGGCTGCCCTTGACCTCTTCGTTGCCATTGACGATGACGTTGGCGATGAAATTCAAAAGCCGCGTCGCCCGGTCCCGGCGGGCACGGAAATTAAGCAACTCGGGCGTCGTATCGATGAAATCCGTCGTGTAATCAGCCTTCAGGAACTTCGGGTGATTGATGACGGTTTCCAGGAAATTAAGATTGGTGGTCACGCCCCGGATACGGAACTCGCGGAGCGCCCGGTCCATACGGGACGCCGCCACATGGGCCTCGGGCGCCCAAGTGGTCACCTTGACCAGAAGGGAATCATAAAATTGTGTAATCAGGGCGCCGGCGAAGGCGGTCCCCGCATCCAGCCTGACGCCAAAACCGGATGCACTGCGATAGGCCGAGAGCCTTCCGTAATCGGGGGTGAAATTGTTCTCCGGATCCTCCGTCGTCACCCGGCACTGGATGGCATGGCCGTAAAGGGGGATGGCGTCCTGTTTGGGTATGCCGCTTTCCGGGGTGCCGATCTCCGCACCCTCGGCGATGCGGATCTGGGCCTGGATCAAATCGACGCCGGTGATCCACTCCGTGACCGTATGTTCCACCTGGATGCGGGGATTGACCTCGATGAAATAGATGGCATCCGTCTCCACATCCTGGAGGAATTCCACCGTGCCCGCGCCCCGGTACCCGGTGGCGGCGCCTATTTTAAGCGCTTCGGCGCAAAGTTCCGCCCGCCCCTCCTCATCCAGATAGACCGCCGGCGCCCGCTCAATGACCTTCTGGTGGCGCCGCTGAACCGTGCAGTCCCGCTCATGGAGATGGATCAGATTGCCGCTTTCGTCGCCCAGAATCTGAACTTCCATATGGCGCGCATTGCGCACCAGCTTTTCCAGATAGACCGCGCCGTTGCCAAAGGCGGCTTCGGCCTCGCTGCGGGCTGCGTTGACGGAGGCGATGAGCTCACTTTTGCTCTCCACCACCCGCATGCCCCGCCCGCCGCCGCCCCAGATGGCCTTGACCATGATCGGATAGCCGATCTTCTGAGCCAAGGCTGTGACCTTCGCATCGTCCTTGGGCAGGGGATTTGTGGCGGGTATGACTGGCACGCCCGCCCGGACGGCCAGTTTGCGCGCCCGAACTTTGTTGCCAAGCTGGCGGATGGTTTGCGCCGTGGGGCCGACGAACTGGATTCCCGCCTCATCGCAGGCATCCACCAGCTCCGGGTTCTCGGACAGGAAACCGTAACCGGGATGTATGGCCTGGGCGCCCGCCTCGCTGGCGATACGGATGATATCCTCGATATCCAGATAGGCCTCAATGGGGCGTTTGCCCTTGCCCACCAGATAGCTTTCGTCGGCCTTGTAGCGATGCAGCGCGTAGCGGTCTTCCTGGGAATAGATGGCAACCGTGGAGATACCAAGCTCGGCCGCCGCCCGCATGACACGGATGGCGATTTCGCTCCGGTTGGCGATCATGAGCTTGCCGATCTTCCTAAACCGAACGGCCATTCTGTTCTCTTCCCCCTCTGATTGACGGCTTAAGCCATCTTTTAGCATCCGCGCCCCCATGGCGGCAAACCGGCGCCTTTCCTCAGGGTTCCCGTCGACAGAAATTTGCCGGCGGCGGGTACCGGTGCGGCCGGGCGGTTGCGTTGGATGACAAGGACCCATTTGCTCATCACGCCCTGGGTTGGGCTTACACTCAAAATTGCTAGCCCGTACTGGCCATCGAAGAGATAGAAAAAGCAATTCAGATCAATCCAAGTTATGCACTGGCCCACGCCATTCTTGGTCGCCTGCTGGTCCATTCCGGCCACTGCGAGCAGGGAATTGAGCATTTGGAGATGGCCATAAGGTTGAGCCCGTCGGATCCGAGCATGGGTATATGGACCCTCGTGTTTGCTGTCTCAAGTCTCTATTCAAAGAATTACCAGGATGCCTTGGATTTTGCGCGGAAAAGCCTCCGGACCTTCGATACCTGGAACGCCTGGATGCTTAGCGTCTCGGCGCTCGGTCATCTGGGAGATAGAAGCGCCGCTAGAGCGTTTCATGATTTATCGGAATCGGGTTTAGGATTCCCATAGGCGTC
>CAZBQG010000116.1:12864-13212 GCA_964493945.1 uncultured Rhodospirillaceae bacterium | reverse complement strand
CGGCAGGACCCCCATGACCATGGCGATATTGACAAACACATTTAAGAAGAATGTGGCCGTAATTCCCATGGCCAGAAGCCGCCCAAACTGATTGCGGCTGCGCCGGGCGATGGCAAAGCCCAGGAATATGATCAAAAGATAGAGGGCCAGAAGGAGCAGCCCGCCAACCATACCGAATTCCTCGGCCAGCATGGTGAAGATAAAATCGGTCTGCATTTCCGGCAGAAAACTCAGATGGCTTTGGGTGCCTTGCAAAAATCCCTTGCCAAAAATCCCGCCCGAGCCCAGCGCGATCTTGGATTGCAGGATATGATAGCCGGCCCCCAGGGGATCACTTCCCGGATTCAA
>CAZBQG010000116.1:0-12854 GCA_964493945.1 uncultured Rhodospirillaceae bacterium | reverse complement strand
TCAAATAGGTAAACAGCCGCCGCTTTTGGTAATCGTGCATGAAGAAGGTCCAAAGCGGATAAAGCGACGCCACCCCGGCCAGGCCCAGGGTAGTGAATATCCAATTGGGCACGCCGACCAGGTAAAAGAGCGCGACCCCGCCGGCGATGATCAAAATGGCCGTCCCCAGATCGGGCTGGCGCAGCACCAGATAGGCCGGTGCCGCGATCAGCAGGGCGGGGAAGAACATATAGGTCAGGCGGCGCACATCCTCTATGCGGGCGGCGTAGAAATAGCGCGCCAGAACCAAGATCACCGCGATCTTGGCGATTTCCGAAGGCTGCACGTTGATGACTCCCAGATTTATCCAGCGCCGGGCGCCCATGCCGGTAGTGCCGGCAACTTCGACCACGCCCAGCAAGACCAGCCCAAAGGCATAGATCACATAGGCGTAGCGCAGCCAAATACGGATATGGATCACGGCAACGCAAAGCATGACCACCAATCCCACGGCGAAGCGGATCATCTGGCGCGAAGCCCAGGGCGTGAAGCTGCCATTGGCCGCCGAATAAAGTAAGGCGAATCCGACCGATGCTGTGAGCACCACCAAAAGCACAAAGAGCCAATTGATATTCCAGAATTTCTGGCCGAGGGTCATCTCCGGCTGACTGCCAGGTGAAAAAGCCATAAATCAGCCCCCTGGTGCGTCCGGATTGGCGGCGATTCCTTCATTCGCGCGGCGCCGGGATGGATCGCGCCGCTGCACCTTTAGCAAGATGTCCCGCGCAATGGGCGCTGCCGTGCTGGAACCGCCGCCGCCATGCTCGACCACCACGGCCACGGCATAACGGGGTGCATCGACGGGCGCAAACCCCACGAACAGGGCGTGATCGCGTTCGATCCAGGCCCGGTTCCGGTTCTTTCTTACCCCCTTTTCCCGCTCCGCCTCACTGATCCGGCGCACCTGCACGGTGCCGGTCTTGCCCCCCATCTCAAAGCCGGCCTCCTTGATGCGCGAGCGGAAGGCAGTCCCACCCGGCACATTGACCACCCCGGCCATGGCCGATTTGATCCACTCGAGGCGGTCCACTTCTACCCCGATCAGGGGGAATTCGGGCACATCGACAGGACTGGCCTGCGATCCGTCGGCCGAGATGATCTGGTGGGTCAATCTGGGCTCGACGGCATAGCCGCCATTGACCAGCCGGGCGGTCATGACCGCCAGTTGCAGCGGCGTGACCAAAAGGAATCCCTGCCCGATCCCGGCCAGCAGGGTTTCGCCTTGCTGCCAGGGCACGCCCTTATTCGCCTTTTTCCAGGCCCGGCTAGGCATCAGACCATTTTTTTCACCCGGCAGATCGATCTTCAGCCGGTTGCCCATACCCAATTTCCTGGCCATGGCGCTGATCCGGTCTATCCCCGTGCGCTTGGCGGTTTCGTAGAAGAAAATATCGCAAGACTGGGTGATGCCCTTCCGCAGATCGACCAGCCCGTGGCCGGTGCGTTTCCAGCAATGAAAGACGGTGTCTCCCAGCTTGGTTTTGCCGGAGCAAAAGACCTGAGTGGAAGGCGTTATCACGCCTTTCTCCAGGGCGGCAAGGGCGACGGCCATCTTGAAAGTAGAGCCCGGCGCATATTGCCCGGCGACCGCCTTGTTGTGGAGCGGCTTGCGGGGGTTGGAAATCAAGGACCGCCATTCGGAGGCGGACAGGCCGCGGTTGAAACTGTTGGGATCGAAGCCAGGCGTGGAGACCAGCGCCAGAACCTCGCCGGTATGCACATCCATGGCCACGGCCGAAGCCGATTCCCCGCCCAGCCTTTCGGCGGTGAATTTCTGCAATTCATGATCAATGGTCAGCCATATATCCTTGCCCGGCTGACCCGGCTGGCGTTCCAGCTCCCGGATGGTGCGGCCAAGCGCATTGACTTCCACATGCTTGGTGCCTTTGCGCCCACGCAAGGCGCCGTCATGGATCTTTTCCATGCCCGCCTTGCCGATGCGGAAACCGGGCAGCTCAAGCAAGGGATCACCGGTCAGGTCTTTTTCCGAAGCCGCCGCCACATAGCCCAGAACCGGCGCCGATACCTTGGGGTCGGGATAATAGCGGCTCTCCCCCACATCGATGTTGACGCCTGCGAGATCGGGTGAATTTACTTCGATGCGCGACACCTCGGGCCAGCTCAGCCCCTCGCGCACGATGACCGGCAGGAACTTCCGTCCCCGCTTGACCTCCCGCAGGACCCTTTGGCGGTCATGATCCGTAAACGGGATGATTCTCTTCAACAGGGTCAGGGTGAGCACCGGGTCCGGGGTGTCTTCGGGCATGAGCAGAACCCGGTAGTTGCGCCGGTTCACGGCCATGGGCTTTCCGAAGCGATCCAGAATGCGGCCCCGCGACGGGGCCAGCAGCCGGAGGCTGATACGGTTTTCATCGGCCAATGTGGCGAAACGGTCCGCCTCGATAACCTGCAGGTAATACATGCGCCCGGCGAGCAGGGAAAAAAGGGTGACCTTGCTGCCGGTCAGCAGGAGCGACCGCCGGCTGAAAACCTCAAATAGGTCGCCGTCACGATGCATGTTATTCCTGTTGCAGGAAGGCCCGCTGCCAATGAAGGAGAATCCAGGCAATCACCGGGAAAAAGCCGAGAGCCAGGACATATTGGAAGAACAGGATGCGCAAACCCATGAAGCTGAGATTCCACACCGAAGCGATCAGCCAGCTTTCAACCGAAGCGCCAAGCCCGATCAGGGCGAAGCCGAACCAGTAGATGAAAAAGGATTTCCCCACCAGGAACCGCCGCTGCCAGGCGACGGTGCCGTAAACCGTCAGCATGACCAGAGCGTTCAGCCCGGCCGGGGCGCCGCTCAACAAATCCTGCATCAGGCCCAGCAAAAAGACGGCCAGGACGGGCAGGAGCTGGGGGCGGTAAATGGCCCAATGATAGACCGACATGATGGCCATAACCGGCGCCACCTGGGAATAGCCGGGAACATGGATGGGCAGCACGCCCAGCAAGATCAGCACCAGGGTCAAACCAACCGGGGTAAGGTTCCTGGCCCATTGATCGAGCCTGCGCCAGAACCCCGCGCTCATTTTTTCTGCTTCCCTTTATTCGGCTGGTTATTGGTGCTTTCCACCGTGGTCGCCAGGCTGAAATCGACGGCGCGCACGAATTCCAGGCGGAAACGGTCCAAAATAGGCTGCACGGACACGCCCCCGTCGCTGACCGAAGCGACAATCCCGACGGGCAGCCCGGGCGGGAAGGCGCCGCCATGACCGGAGGTAACGACCCGGTTGGAGAGCGAGATACGGGCCCCCGGCGCAAGGTGGATAAGTCTGGGGCGGTCCGAATTGTTGCCGGCCATAATCGCCCTGGCCCGGCCCGGTTCGACCAGGACGGGAATGCGCGAGTTTAAATCCGTTACCAAAAGGACGCGGGACGACCGCTTGCCGACTTCCGCCACGCGCCCCACCAGACCGCCATGACTGATTACTGCCTGGCCCTTGGTGACGCCGGCCCTGGATCCGGCATTGAGGATGAAGGTATGGGCGAAGGCGCCGCCGGTATCGGCGATCACCCGGGCGGTGATGAATTTGGCGTCGGGATCAGGCACGAAACCAAGCATGGCCCGGAGCGACAGATTTTCCGTTCCCAACTTGCGGGCCGCCGTCTGCCATTGCAGAAGATGGGTGTTTTCCTGGCGCAGCCGCAAATTTTCATCGCGCAACACCGACAGTTCGCGAAAATTATCCACCCCTTTGGAAACCGTGGTGATGGGTCTGGAAAGGGCTTCCAGGATGGGGGCAACCGCATCCGTCACCTCGGCCCGCAGGCGGTCGACCATGATCGCGTCGGTCTTGCCGATCAGCATCAGGCCGAACGCAGCCAGCACAAGAGCCAGATAAGTCCCGCGCTGAACAAAACTTTTCAGGGGCGCCGCTATGCGCAGCAATGTTCCCGGACGTTGCTCCAATTCCCTACCCGCCGTTCAACTTCTCAATACTCAATACCCGCCGTTCACTTTCTCAATACATGGTCTGCAGGACGTGCTTGAGCTTTTTCATTTCCTCAAGGGCACGCCCCGTGCCCAGTGCCACGCAGGACAGGGGATTGTCGGCAATCGACACCGGCAGCCCCGTTGCATAGCGCAGCAAATAATCCATATTGGTCAGCAAAGCCCCGCCGCCGGTCAGAACGATGCCCTTATCGACGATATCGGCGGCCAGCTCGGGCTCTGTATGCTCAAGGGCACCCTTCACCGCCTCGATGATGGCGCTGACCGGTTCGGCCAGGCTTTCCGCGATCTGGCGTTCGCTGATCACCATTTCCTTGGGTACGCCGTTCATCAGGTCCCGTCCCTTGATTTCCATGGTCCGCCCCTCGGCATCCTCGGGCGGGCAGGCGGAACCTATTTCCTCCTTGATGCGCTCGGCGCTTCCTTCACCGACCAGGAGGTTATGGTTGCGCCGGATATAGGCGATGATCGCTTCGTTCATCTTGTCGCCGCCCATGCGCACGGAACGGGCATAGACGATACCGCCCAGCGAAAGCACCGCCACTTCCGTCGTGCCGCCGCCGATATCAACGACCATGGAACCCGTCGGTTCGGTCACCGGCAAGCCGGCGCCGATGGCCGCGGCCATGGGTTCCTCGATCAGGTAAACGCGCCTGGCACCGGCGGCCTCGGCCGAATCCTGAATGGCGCGCCGTTCCACCGCCGTCGAGCCCGACGGCACGCAGACAACGATCATGGGTGCCGTGAAAGTGCGCCGGTTATGCACCTTCCGGATGAAATATTTGATCATGTCCTCGGCGATATCGAAATCGGCGATGACCCCGTCGCGGAGCGGCCGGATGGCCTTGATATTGCCCGGCGTTCGGCCCAGCATCTGCTTGGCTTCATCGCCCACCGCCAGCACTTGCTTCTTGCCGTTGGTTTCGGCGATGGCAACGACGGAAGGCTCGTTCAGGACAATATTCTTGCCCTTCACGTAAACCAGCGTGTTGGCCGTTCCCAGATCGATCGCCATGTCGGCGGACAGAAATCCAAATATTCGCGACAACATAGAATTTTACCGTACCTTTCTGACCACGCCGCAGCCCCTAGGCGCTAAGGGCCGCGGGCGCCGTTTTCTCTCTTTTTACCAGTAATTTATTCAGCGCGTTGATATAGGCCTTGGTCGAGGCGACCATGGTATCGGTGTCGGCACCTTGGCCATTGACCATCTTGCCGTCTTCATCCAGGCGCACCGTGACTTCGGCCTGGGCATCGGTTCCCTGGGTGACCGCATGCACCTGATAAAGCTGCAGGCGGGCCTTGTGGGGGAACAGTTGCTTGACGCCGTTGAAGGCGGCGTCGACCGGGCCGTCGCCGGTGGCCTCTATTTTTTGCGTCTCGCCGTCGATCTCCAGTTCCAGAACCGCCTCTGGCGTTCTGGTGCCACAGACAACCTGCAGGGAAACCAGTTTGATCCGGTCATTGGTGCGCACCAGGGTTTCATCGATCAAGGCGATGATGTCCTCATCGAACACCTCTTTTTTCACATCGGCCAGATCCTTGAAGCGCCGGAAGATGTCACGGACCGCATTGTCGCCGAGATCGTAACCCAATTCCTTCAATTTTTCGCGGAACGCATGACTGCCCGAATGTTTGCCGAGAACCAGCTTGGATTCGCTCAAACCGACCGATTCGGGGGTCATGATCTCGTAGGTGGCGGCCAGCTTGAGCACGCCGTCCTGATGGATGCCCGCTTCATGGGCAAAGGCATTGGCGCCGACGATGGCCTTGTTGGGCTGCACCGTGAAGCCGGTAACCGTGGACACCAGCCGCGAAGCCTTGGTGATATTTTCTGTGGTAATCCCGGTGGTGAAGGGCATCTTGTCCTGGCGCGTACGCAGCGCCATGACGATTTCCTCCATGGCCGCGTTGCCCGCCCGCTCGCCCAAGCCGTTGATGGTGCATTCAATCTGGCGGGCACCGGCCTGGATGGCGGCCAGAGAATTGGCCACCGCCAGCCCTAAATCATTGTGGCAGTGAACCGAAATCACCACCTTGTCCATATTGGGCACCCGGTTGGTCAGCATGTAGATGAGCGCCGCAAATTCATCGGGCACGGCATAGCCGACGGTGTCCGGCACATTGATGGTTCCCGCCCCCGCATCGATGGCGGCTTCCACGCAACGGCAGAGGAAATCCGCCTCGGAGCGCGATCCGTCCTCGCACGACCATTCCACATCATCGGTGAAATTGCGTGCCCGGCTGACGCTGTCGATGACGGCATCCAGAACCTCTTCGGGCTTCATCTGAAGTTTGTGCAGCATGTGCAGCGGACTGGTGGAGATGAAGGTGTGGATGCGGTTTCTCTCGGCCGGCTTGATCGCTTCGGCGCAACGTTCAATATCCTCGCGCCCAGCCCTGGCCAGACCGCAAATGATGGAGCCTTTCACATTTTTGGCAATTTCATTGGCCGCTTCGAAATCACCATTGGAGGCGATGGGAAAGCCTGCTTCGATGACATCGACGCCCATCTCGGCCAGCAATTCGGCGATGCGCAGCTTTTCGGGCAGGTTCATGGAGGCACCGGGCGATTGCTCGCCGTCGCGCAAGGTGGTATCGAAAATGGTGATCCTTTCCGGGCTCTCTTCGGCGTTCATTATTTTGGACCTTTCAACTGGAATTACAAAGACTTAGGGCATTAATTCCCCTGAGCGCATCCTCAATCAAGAGGCGCGTTCAGGGGCGCCTAAGTCGCAACTCCCGGTCATGGCCAACGGGCACCCAAAACCGCCGGGACTTGCCGGTCAGGCGGCCACCCCGGGCCATCCGCCAATTTCCTCGCGGTTGAATTTCCATTGCCGTCCACTCAAAACACTTAATTATAACAAATCGGGCTCGATTATACTCTAAGTCCCTGAAAAGTTAAGATTTAATAATCAGATTCGAAAAATAAAGTCCAGCCCGGTGCTTCCGGTGCCATTTCAGCCACCGGAGGATGCCGGGAATTGGGCCTGCCGGACTCAGTTTTTGGACTTGTCGACCAGGGCGTTTTGGCCGATCCAGGGCATCATGGCGCGCAGTTTTTTTCCCACTTTTTCCACGTCATGTTCGCCCGCGCGGCGGCGCATGGCCTTGAACTGCGGCGCGCCCGCCTTGTTTTCAAGCATCCAGCCCTTGACGAATTTGCCCGACTGGATGTCGTCAAGAACGGCCTTCATGCGCGCCTTCACGCCCGCATCAATGACCCGGGGGCCGCTCATATAATCGCCATATTCGGCCGTGTTGGAGATGGAATAGCGCATATTTGCAATGCCGCCCTCATACATAAGATCGACGATCAGCTTGACCTCGTGGAGACATTCGAAATACGCCATTTCAGGCGCGTAGCCGGCCTCCACCAAAGTCTCATATCCGGCCATGATGAGCGAGGTGAGGCCACCGCAAAGCACGCTTTGTTCGCCGAACAGATCGGTCTCGCATTCCTCGCGAAAGGTGGTCTCGATGATGCCCGAACGCCCGGCGCCGACGGCCGATGCATAAGACAGGCCCAGATCCATGGTCGAGCCAGAGGGATCCTGATTGACGGCCACCAGGCAAGGCACGCCGGCACCCCGCACATATTCGGAACGCACCGTATGGCCAGGCCCCTTGGGCGCGATCATGAACACGTTCAGTTCGGGGCTGGGTTCGATCAGGCGGAAATGAATGGCAAGGCCATGAGCAAAAGCGATGGCTGAGCCGTCTTTCAGATTATCCCGGAGATGGTCTTCAAACAATTCGGCCTGCAATTCATCAGGCGCTAGGATCATCAGCACATCGGCCCAGGCGGCTGCCTCGGCGGGCGTCATGACTTTCAGCTTTTCGCCTTCGGCCTTGGCGATGGAGCCCGAACCCGGGCGCAGTGCCACGGCGATATCCTTGACCCCGCTGTCGCGCAGATTGAGCGCATGGGCGTGGCCCTGGCTGCCATAACCGACGATGGCCACTTTCTTGGATTTGATCAAATTAACGTCTGCGTCGCGATCATAGAAAACGCGCATATTTCCGTCCCCTAACACTCAGTACCAAAAAATTAAGTTCAGTATTCACATCCCTTGCGGGCCACGCGCGATGGCCACGACGCCGGTGCGCGCGATATCGATGAGCCCCAAGGGTGCCATGAGCTCGATGAAGGCGTCCAGCTTTTCCGTGCTGCCGACAATCTCAAAAACGAAGGACTGATTGGAGCTGTCCACCACATGGGCGCGGAAGATATCGGCGATGCGCAGACTTTCGACCCGTGCCTCGCCCGATCCCTGGACCTTGATCAAGGCCAGTTCACGCTCCACCGACGGCCCGTCCTCGGTCAGGTCAGCGACGCTGTGGACCGGCACCAGACGGTCGAGTTGCGCCCGGATCTGGCGGATGGTCATAAGCGTCCCGGACGTCACGATGGTGATCCTGGAGCGCTTTTCGTCGGCATCGATTTCGGCCACCGTCAGGCTTTCGATATTGTATCCCCGGCCCGAAAACAGACCGATGACCCGGGCCAGAACGCCCGCTTCGTTATCGACGATGACGGAAAAAGTGTGGACGACTTCTCCGTTGTTTTTTTGTTCTTCTGTCACTGTATCCACCTTATCCATTGGGACCCCACCTTATCCATTAGGGCCAAAGTCTATTTCGTTGTGCGCCGCGCCTGCCGGAATCATGGGGAAGACATTTTCGTCCTTGTCGACCCGCATGGTAAGCAGGACGGGGCCATCGGTCTTCATCATTTCATCCAGCGCATCATCCACTTGGTCCGGATGCTCCGCGGTCAACCCCGTGAGGCCAAATGACTCGGCCAATTTGAGGAAATCCGGCCCCCGCTCCAGGTTGGAGTGGGAATAGAGCTTGCCGTAAAACAGTCCTTGCCATTGGCGGATCATGCCCAGCACGCTGTTGTTCAGGTTGAGGATCTTAACCGGGAACCCGTTACGGCTGATGGTCAGCAATTCCTGTACGTTCATCATCAACGAGCCTTCCGAGGTGATGCAGACCACTTTGGCCTCCGGATGGGCCACCTGCACGCCCATGGCCGCCGGCACGCCATAGCCCATGGTCCCCAGCCCACCGGAGGTCATCCAGCGGTTGGGCGCTTCCTGACCCAGATACTGTGCCGCCCACATCTGGTGCTGGCCCACATCGGTCGTCACATAGGCGTTTTCCTTCTTGAGGCGGGCATTGAGCCTTTCCAGGGCATATTGGGATTTGATTATCTCCTCGCCCATTTCATAGGCCAGACATTTCCGCCCCCGCCAGCCATCGATCTGCTTCCACCATTTTTTCAGCGCTGTTGCGTCGGGTTTGGCCTTTCTCGCCTTCCATGCCCCAAACAGAGCTTCCAGAACCTCCGCCGCATCGCCGATGATGGGCACATCCACGGCCACATTCTTGTTGATGGAGGACGGATCGATATCTGCGTGGATCTTCCGCGCATTGGGGGCGAACCCATCGAGCCGGCCGGTCACCCGGTCGTCGAACCGGGCGGCGATGTTGAGCATGACATCGCAATCATGCATGGCCATGTTGGCCTCGTAGGTGCCATGCATGCCGGGCATGCCGACATAGCACTTATCGGATGCCGGCAAGGCGCCAAGGGCCATCAAGGTCAGGGTGCAGGGATACCCCGTCTGGTGAACCAGATCGCCTAGCAGTTTGGAGGCCCGGGGACCCGAATTGATGATCCCGCCGCCGGCATAGATGATCGGCCGCTTGGCCACCGCCAGCAGGTTGATGGCTTCCTCGATCCCTGCCTTATCCGGCACCGTTTGCGGATTATAGGTCTTGTTCTGCACCTTCTTGGGGGTCAGATAGGGTGCTTCGCCCAGGATCACATCCTTGGGGATATCCACCAGAACCGGACCCGGCCTTCCATGGGTCGCCACATGGAAGGCTTCGTGCAGGACGCGGGGCAGGTCGTCTGTGTGGCGAACCAGATAATTATGCTTGGTCGCCTGGCGGGTGATGCCTGATGTATCGGCTTCCTGGAAGGCATCGTTACCAATCAGTTCGCTGGTCACCTGACCCGTCAGGCAGACCAGAGGGATACTGTCCATCAGGGCATCCACCAACCCGGTTACCGTATTCGTCGCCCCTGGCCCCGAGGTTACCATCACAACCCCCGGCTTGCCGGTGGAGCGGGCATAGCCTTCGGCGGCATGCATTGCGCCCTGTTCATGGCTGACCAGAATGTGGCGCAGCTTCTGCTGTTGATAGAGCTTTTCATATAGGGGCAAAGTAACGCCGCCGGGGAAGCCGAAAACCACATCGACACCCTGATCGGTCAGCGCTTTTATAATAATCTCCGCCCCGGTTAACTGCCGGGCCACCATGTTCCTCACTCCTTAATTATCCTCCATTGGGAGCTAACCCGTTGGGGGATGCCGTTTCTGAATATGTAAATCCGGCCCACCCAGGCGGGGCACGGAAAAGAACCGCGCCAGAACAAGGCCTGAAGGGTCTGGTTCCAAGCCATGCCATGACGCGATGGAGGCGGAAGCTAATGCAAAATTATTTCATCGTCAACAGCAAATTGCGAATAATCGAAAAGATTCTTTTGGATAAGCTTTCCGAATATTGCGCAGAAATACGCTCAGCGTTAATAATCTGTCCCCGGTTCCAGGTGGATTGGCGTTTGGCATATCTCCGGGTAGCCGTGACCAGGGCGATGATGGCCTTGTTGGTTTCCGCCTCGCCGGCCCCAGCCTGAATAAGTTCACCCAATAGGGCCGCGCCCAGCGCCTTCATGGCCGGCAATTCGGGATCGAGCCCCAGCGCCAAAAGTGCCCCCACCTCTTCAAGGGCGCCGGCCTCCACCATGCGGGCCACCCGGCGGTCGATGGCGTCGCGCAATTCAGGGCGGGGCGGATCAAGTACAATAACCCCGAACCGGGCCGCCAGGGGCGGCGCCAGAGGGGCGTCCGTTTGCCAATCGGGCAAACTGCGCCCCGTCGCTTCCAACACCTCCCAGGCGCGGATCAGCCGTTGGCTGTCGCCGGGCTCCAGACGCTCTCCACTGAGAGGGTCGCGCTCCGCCAGACGGGTATGGAAGGCGGCCCCGCCGATCTCGGCATGCAGTGCTCTTGCATTTTGGCGGATGGCTTGCGGCACCTCCGGGATGGGGCTTAAGCCCTCCATCAGCGCCTTCAAATACAATCCAGTGCCGCCCACCATCATGGGCAGGCGGTCTTCATCCCAGGCACTGGCGATTTCTTCCCAGGCCATATCCAGCCAGGCGCCCACCGAACAGGGCTCGGACGCCTTGCAGACGCCATAAAGCTTGTGGGGCAGGCCGCGCTGCTCATTGGGCATGGGCCGGGCGGTAAGGATGGCCAGCTCCTCATAGAGCTGCATGGAATCGGCATTGATCACCGTACCCCGGAATTCCTCCGCCGCATCCAGCGCCAGTCGAGATTTGCCGCTGGCCGTCGGGCCGGTGATAACAAGAACGGGCCGGGGCTTTTGGTCGGCTGTCATGGGGGAACTATATACCATCCCCGGCGCGCAAATCCTGGGCTGGTTTAAGCAAGAGAGGGCTCACCCTGGCTTGCGCTCACGGCGGAGGGATTGATCCCATCTGACCGCGTCATATTCCCGTAATTTTTTGGTCAGCCAGGGTGCCCGGGCACAAAGCTCTTTCATCTTTTTGAAATCTTTCAGGGCCTCCTTGCGCTGGCCAAGTTTTTCATAAGCCACACCTCTGTTTCCCAGGGCTCCGCAATATTCCGGATCAAAAATGAGGGCCAGATCGAACCATATTAATGCGGAACTGGGATCACCTTTTATAGAAATGACCTGACCCCAGTTGCTGTGGGCTGTTGCATCCCTGGGGTCCAGGCGGATGGCCTGATTAAAATCCCGGAGAGCAAGGTCGAGTTGGCCTTTTTTATACAACTCATAGCCTCGGTTATTGTAGGCACGGGCGAGCTTTCCATCCAGACGGATGGCTTGATCATAATCCCGGATCGCCCGATCGGGGTGGCCTGCATCGGAATAGGCGAGGCCACGGCTATAAAAATCGACGGCCAAATCCGCGCCCTTGCGCCGGCCCGACTGAATTTGCCGGGTGCAGGCTTCGATCATGACTTGGGGAACGATGCTGTCATTCCCGCATCGTTGATAGTCCAGATCGAAGCTTTGCCCAGGGGGGCGGGGCAGACCAATAATGGTGAGCACGGCCAGAAGGAAGATAGTCAGATATCTTTTCATGGGGGCCTTCTCCTTGCAGAGCATTATGGGCGGCCAATGGTTAATTAATCTCTACCGATTCAAGCGGTGGCGCTTGGGAAGAAAGTAGGTCCGTCCTGGACTGAGGGTGCCTCCATCGGTCACTTTCAGTAAAGGGCGCTACGCGCCGCCTCCGGGGATCACCCTGTGGGTGACCCTTGACAGAAAGCGCCCGCCGGAGGCTTAGCGTGATCAGGCCGGGCCAGAAAAATGGCCTTCTTTCAAACCGGCCAAAAAAAATATTCTTTGAAAGACCAGAAACACGACCATTCTTCTGAGCCGACCAACAACCTCAAAGCCGCGCCCGGCGGCGGCTGTCAAAGGTCGACCAAATGGAGACGGGCGCAGCCCGCTTGCCCTTGATAGACGTTGTCGGGGGTGGCACGCTGATTGCCGGGCTGGGTTTGCTAGATTTCCTTCATCCTTTTTTGCTGTGCTACGCGATTCAGGGTTTTGCTATCATTTGTTCATGTCACGAACTGCCACCTTTTTTAGCTTTCTCCATCCTCGCATTGCCACTGACGACGCTAAGCCAGGGCCCTGGAACACCGTTCGATCCAAATGAGCAAAAGCTAGGCTCAGGACCCATTAATTATTCATTCAGGATTTCACTTGATGATGCTTT
>CAZBQG010000115.1:0-13249 GCA_964493945.1 uncultured Rhodospirillaceae bacterium | reverse complement strand
TCGCTCTTGAGCAAGGCCGCGCGGATGTGGCGCGCCGGCGTCAGGTAGAAGGCCAGAGGACGGCAATACTCGTCACTTATGGCGTGGACCTTGGTGTTTCGGCCTCCTTTGGTGAGACCAATTGCCTGAGCAGAAGCTCCCCTTTTCCACCGGCGGCCGAGCGGTGTGCCTTAACATGAGAACTGTCGATAGATACCTGCCCCGGCGCCCCAGCCAACACCACCGTCAGTTCGGCAAACATATACTGCCAGATGCCTTTCTGAGACCAACGGTTATAGCGATTGTAGACCGTTGTCGAGGGACCGTATTCCGGTGGGCAGTCCCGCCAGCGGCAATCAGACTGAAGCACATGGATGATGCCGCTGATGATCCGCCGGTCATCCTCGCGCCGCTTGCCTGCCGCCCGGTACGGCAAATGCGGTCCGATCAGTTCCCACTGTTGATCTGATAGCCAAAATAAACAACTCATAACCTGAAACTCCTATTATTAAGTTCCAGACCATCGAATCAATTAATGGTTAATGAGTTCTGACCCTAGAACGGCGTTAACTATGTAGCAACTTGGGTCCTAACCCAAAAGATTCAAACTGACTTAGAATGGGCTTTGCCAAGGTCGGAGATCAGCTTCGAAAGTCCAGCAACTTTTTGGTTGTCGGTGGATTTGATAATATAAATCGGCCAATGCTTCTGTCGAAATCAGCCCATCTTCCTCTGCAGCCTTCTCAGGTACCAATTTTCGAATGAACTGGTTATCGATCATGCCCTCGACGACGAAATGGGAAACGTGAATTCCTTTCGGAGCCAATTCTCGTGCCATGCTCTGTGCAACAGCCCTAAGCCCGAACATACCGACCGCAAAAGCAGCTTGTTTAGCTTCAGCTCTCCGACTGGGTATGCCGCCTGTAAACTGTATGGTACCGCGACTACGTGGCACCATGAGGCGAGCAGCTTCTCTGCCGACGATCATACCACCCAAACATGATGTGCGCCACGCATTTTGAAATTCTTTGGTAGGCATATCCAAAATGCTCGCCAAATATCGTAAAGCACCGACGTTGAATATAACAATTTCCACCTGTCCCATGTCAGCTTCAACGCTTGCAAATAGATGGACCACATCCTCTTCTTTTGTGGCGTCGGCGTTGAATGCCATAGCCGTTCCGCCAGCATTTTGAATTTCCTCGACCAATGGAGTTAGTTTTGTGGTATTACGGGCAGCCATAGCAATGGGGTGACCAGCTGCGGCAAAACGTCGGCAAAGAGATGCACCAAGCCCTTCCCCGACACCGACGACTAGCGCTGTGCTCAATTCAGACATTTTAATCTCCTATATGTTTCGTTTGTCTTGGCCTTATTGTTATTAAAACCGGTTACTTCTTGGTGTCAGGACGGTCAAAATCCTTGGACCAATAGCCCTTTCCTTCCTGATCTCCCTGTTCAAAAATCCACATATAACCTCGGACAGGATTACTTAAAATTTCCCAGTAATTGCCATCCATATCCCAAAAAAAAAGCTAGGGTCAGCCCCTTATTAATTCAGGTTTTTACCGAACGAGTCAATAATATTCCATTAAATCAACAGATTAGATAAATGCAATGTGCCGTTTCAGGCAGCGCCCAAAAAAGACAGCTAACCCGTCTCTCCCGGATCCTCGCCCAGCAATATGTCGCCGTCCTTGGCCAGGCGCTTGATCTCGTCCGCCTCGAAGCCAGCCTCGGTGAGCACCTCTTCGGTGTGCTGGCCCAGAACGGGCGCGGGGCGTTTGATGGGGGTTTGGGCGCCGGAATATTTGACCGGATGGCCGATGACCAGCATGGGGGCGTCGTGAGTACCACCCGCCCGGCGGATCATTTCACGGGCCTGGGTCTGGGGGTCGTCGACCATCTGGGCTACATCCAGAACCGGGCCCGCCGGGATGCCCACTTCCAACAACTTTTCCTGCAACTGAGCGCTGGTGAAGTTGCGGGTGGCCTGGAACAGATTTTCGTTCAGCGCTTCCAGATTGGCCAGCCGCCCGGCGGGTTCTTGAAAGCGATCGTCATCGGCCAAATGGGGCACGCCCAGACATTCGATGAACTGGAGCCACAGTTTCTGATTGGCCGCACCCACGATGACCCAGCCATCCGATGTGGGAAAGGCCTGATAGGGCGCCATGAGGGGATGGGCCGTGCCCATGGCCTGGGCGATGCCGCCGCCGGCCAGATAGATCGCCGTCTGCCAATAGGTGTGCATGATGCCGGCTTCGAACAAAGAGGTGTCCACCCGCTGGCCCCGCCCGTTGATGCCGCGCTTAAACAATGCGCCCAGGATGCCCAGAGCGGCCAGGGCGCCTGCCGTGATGTCGGTCAGCGGCGCGCCCACTTTCACCGGCGGGCGGCCCAGCCCTTCGCCGGTAAAGCTCATGATGCCGCTCATCCCCTGGGCCACCAGATCGAAGCCCCCCTGATCGCCATAGGGGCCGGTCTGGCCAAAGCCCGAAATGGAGCAATAAATAAGCCGGGGCATGGTGTCCTTCACCTGATCATAGCCCAGCCCGTAATGGGTCATGGCCCCAGGGCGGTAATTCTCCAAAAAAACGTCCGAACCCTCCATCAGGAGTAACATAGTGCGGCGCCCCTCATCGCTTCTCGGATTTATGGCGATGCCACGCTTGTTGCGGCTCATCATGGCGAAGGGGGCGGAGCGGCCATCCATATGGGGGGCCGAGCGGCGCACCTGATCGCCATCGGGCAGGCGTTCCACCTTGATCACATCGGCCCCCATATCGGCCAGCAAAAGCCCACAGGACGGTGCCGCCATGACGTGGCTCATTTCCAGAACGCGGACGCCGTCCAGCAAGCCTTCTGTATCCTCGTCAGCCATCTCAATGTCCTTCGAAATTTGGTTTGGTTTTGGCCAGGAAGGCGGCGACGCCGGATTTGTAATCCTCGGTGTCGAAACAGGCGAAGCCTTCGGTCTCGTCCTCGGCGCTTATGGCCTCGCCCGATGCGACGCGCCAGATGAATTTCTTGTGCCAGCGGTTGACCAGGGGCGCGCCCTGGGCAATGCGTTCCGCCGTTGCCAGGGTTTCGCTCTCTACGTCACCCGGCGCCACCATGCGGTTGACCAGTCCTTTGGACAATGCCTCCGACGCATCGAAGACCTTCCCTTCCAGGAGGATTTCCAGAGCGACGGCGGGCGCCACGGCCCCCAGCAGTGCCTGGATTTCCGGATAAGCCATGACCAGACCCAAACGGTTGATGGGAACGCCAAAACGCGAATCCGATCCGCATATTCTGAGATCACACATGAGGGCAAGTTCCAGCGCGCCGCCCACGCAAAGCCCCTTGATCATAGCCAGAACCGGATGGCGGCAGGCGCGGATGGCGCCCATAGCACTGTGCATCAATGCGCCATATTCGGCGCCCTGGTGGCTATCGGCCCGGTAATCGGCGAATTCGCTAATGTCGGCGCCGGGGCCCATGGCCTTATCGCCCGCACCCCGCAGGATGACGCAGCGCAAATTCTCGTCCGCGTCCAACTCGGCAAAGCGCTCGGCCACCAAAATCCACATGGCCCGGTTGAGGGCGTTGAGCTTGTCCGGGCGGTTGAGGACCACGGTGGCGATGGAGCCTGATCGCTCAATGCGTACCAGATCCTCTGGGATAGCGTCCGTCATACCGTTTCAGGCGGCGTCCGACAGGGCCTGCTGGAAGGTGACGCCGCTCTCCTCGGTCGGCACGCCGTAATCAATTTTCCGCAACTGAGTCATGTCCGTTCCCGCTTCTGTCTGATCCGTGCAAAGCCTATTGCATCCATGTAATGCGATCAAGGAAACGCCACCCCCCTTTTCCCGGTGGCGTCCAGGTACTATATGAGGGAGACCATTGAGGAATGAGGAAGCGGAGGAAACAGCCATGGTCAAGGGACGATCTATTTCGGCCGGCAGGTCGGCTTATAAAATGTTACCCGTCCAGTTGCAGCCCCTGGTCGATACGGCGACGGAACGGGTCAAGGACCGGGCCTGGTATTTCGCGCTGAGCGCATCACAGGATTTCAAACGCATCTTCGAAGCCTCCTTCGAAGGCATGGTGGAACCTGACGCCGAGGAAATGGAAGAGGCCGAGAGCCTTTATCTTTTGATGGTCGCCGGGCTGATCGAGAAGCTGGACGGGCCGGACAAGCTTTGCACCGAAGCCAATCAGGCAGCGCTCTATGCCAGATCGGCCCGCAAGGATCACCAAAAGGCCGCCGCTCTTTATGAAAAGAAAGCCGGCGGGCTCGCCTCCGTGCAGGCGGAAATGGATGAATGGGCCAAGGCCAACGCCGAAGAGATCGCCGAAGTGGCCGGCACCTATTCGGTGCGCACCGCCCAATATGCGGGCCAGGGTGCCGAAAGTATGGAGCAGGTTCTGGAATATTGGACCACCCGAACAGCGGAGGATTTCGCCAATGGTCAGGCGCCGGCCCATTTCGCCGCTGGTCTCGGGGCGGACGGGGCGGGCACCATGTTCAAAAGCGACGGCTTTGACGGTATCGCCGAGAAACAAGCCTTTGACGAGCTGGTCAATCACCAATGCGCGGAGCAAAAGCTGGGCCGCCAGGTGCGCATCGATGCGGCCTGGATCGCCAAGCCGGGCATGGATCCGGATGAGGCCGAGGGGACCGAGGCCCATGACGAGATTTTTCTCATCAAGGTGATCGAGGGTGACGATATGATCGCCAATATCCTGCGCATCCAGCCCGGCCCCGGCGGCAAGCCCAGCCTGGCGCCGCCCGAACGGGTAGGCTCGGACGGCGCTTAAAACTCCATCAGATATTTTTAAGTAGGCACCAAGTCGCCGCGGGCGAAGTTTTCATCATAAGTGTTTTCCACGATGCACTGTATTTCCCACCAGTTGCCGTCCCGGTCCATGAAATAGAAGCTGTAATCTCCATGGGTCATTTTCGGATCCTGGATTTTTTGCAGCCCGTATTTATCCTTAAACTCGACGGCCTTGGCGTGGGCGTCATCCACTTCTTCCTGGGTCTCAACATCGATGCCCCAGTGATTAAAGTAGCGCTGCTCGCGCACCCGGTCGCCCACCTCGACGCAAACCACGGTGCATCCCCCACCCTTGGCGCGAGCCATGATGACCGGCCCCTCCACATGGCGAACGGTTTCCAGGCCCAGAAATTCCTCATAAAAGAGTCTGGATTCCTTGAGACTGCGGCATTCCAGGGTGCCGTGGGAAAAGGTTGACGGCTTGACCAGAGCTTCACTCATTCGCCTGTTCTCCTTCATTTTGCTTTTTCGGGTCCTTTAGATAATGGACACTAGTTACAAAATTGCCTAAGCTCAATCCTATCGGTAATTCAGTTTTTGAATTCATTAACCAAAATCCAGTGGGGAGGAAGTTGAAATGCCCAATTTGCTAAAATGCCAGGGTGGAGCCTTGATGCTCGGTCTCTTGGGCGGGGCCGCCATGTTGGCCGCCAGCCCGGCTGGAGCCCAAAGGCCTGCCCGCACGCAAGATCGTCAAGGTCTATATGGACGAGGTGTGCAAGGTGAACCCCAACGTGATCCGTCACTGGAACCGCTAGCCGCGATCAGGTAGACCCCCGTTGTGGCAGAGCAGGCCGAGGCGGCTTCCTCTCCTGGCTCCCCCCCTCCGGCACCACAAGCCGGAGGGGGCAGGCAGGGGGTGGCTGGGAGGCTTTTTGGCAGGCTTACTTCCGGGCTGAACGCCGTCGGCACGGTGTGGATTTTCGGCATCATGCTGCTGATCAACACCGATGTGTTTTTGCGCTTTCTGTTCGACAGGCCGGTCACCGGCGTGCCTCTGATGGTGTCGATGTCCATCGTCTCCATCGTATTTCTGCAATTGGCCGATGCGCTGAAATTGGGCCGCATGATCCGCAACGAAGTGCTGATCAGCCGGCTGTTATCGAAGCGCCCGGCCATCGGTAACGCCTTCGAGGCCGCCTTCCATCTGGGCGGCGCGGTTTCCATGGGGATTCTCTTCTTTTATTCCTATCCCCTGTTCGGAAAAGCCTGGGAATCCCAATCCTATCTGGGGACGGCGGGCGACTTCACCGTTCCCGAATGGCCGGTCAAAGCGATGATCCTGCTTGGTGCGGCCGTGTGCGGGATACAATTCCTGCTTCATTTCCGGCGCGATCTACGCATCCTGGGCGACCTGCCAGAGGCCAAAAAATACATGCCCTTTGCCTATATACTGGGCACAGTTATCCTGATCGTCATCGCCCTGCAATTGGGTATTCTCGACAGCCTGAGCGATATCGGCGTCGGCGCACTTTCCGTCATCCTCATGCTGGTTCTGGTCTATCTGGGTGTCCATGTGGCCATCGCACTAGCCGGGCTTTCTTTCGTCTGCATCTGGCTTTTGCGGGATTCGGCCGAGGTCGCCGGCAAAATGCTCTCCCTGGCGGCTTCCGACAGCCTGCAGCGCTACGAATTCGGCGTCATTCCTCTGTTTGTGCTGATGGGGCTGCTGGTCAGTATTTCCGATGTGGGGCGCGAAACCTACGAGGTGGCCAACCAGCTTTTCCGGCGCATCAAGGGTGGTCTCGGCACTGCCACCGTCTTCGCCAACGCCGTATTCGCCGCCGTCACCGGCACCTCCATCGCATCGGCCTCTGTGTTCACCAAAGTAGCGGTGCCCGAGATGCTGCGCCTCGGATACCACAAGCGCTTCGCCGTCGGCGTGGTGGCCGGAAGCTCTGTCCTGGGCATGCTCATCCCGCCCAGCCTGTTGCTTATCCTGTTCGGCATCATCGCCGAGACCTCCATCGGTGATCTGTTCATCGCCGGCATTGTCCCGGGGATCGTTCTGGCCATCGCTTATTCCCTGCTCATCGCCCTCATGGCGCATCGCTATCCGTCCAAGGTCTTTACCGAGGAAGGCAACCATTTGACGGAACAGCCCATTATGTCGTTGGGCGAATTGACCCTTAAGATCGCGCCCATCGTAGGGCTCATCATCGTCGTGCTGGGCGGCATCTATGGTGGGGTTTTCACGGCCACCGAGGCCGGCGGGGTGGGAGCCATGGGTGCGCTTCTTCTGGCCCTGGCCCGGCGCACCCTGACCTGGTCCAAATTCTGGCATGTGCTGGTTGAGACCGGCCATGTGACGGCGGCCATCAGTTTCCTGCTCATCGGCGCCCATATTTACGCCAGGATGATCGCCGTCACCGGCATTCCCGATGCGTTGGAGGTCATGATCGAGAATTCAGGTCTGGGATTCACCGCCTTGATCATCATCTATCTGGCCATCATTGTGGCCATGGGGACGATCCTGGATGCGGGCTCCATCATGCTTATCACCGTGCCCCTGGCGGTGCCCGTGATGATCGCCATGGAGGGCGCGGGCGTTGAGACCAACGGGCTGGTCTGGTTCGGCGTGATCACCATCATCGGCGTCGAAATCGGCCTTTTGACCCCGCCCTTGGGCATTGCCTGTTTCGTCATCCATAATAATCTGCAAGACCCAAGGATCAGCGTAAACGATGTCTTCTGGGGTGCCGCCCCCTTCGCCCTGACCATGCTGATCGTTCTGGCACTGGTGGTCATCTTCCCGGATATTGCACTCATACTAGTTGACTGAATTCGGGCCGCCGGGCGGGCGGAAAGAACCTGCTGCCTATTTTCCAAGCATATGGGATTCTGACCCCGGCACCCCGCACATAAAGAAACGGCCCCCCGGTTACCCGGTGGGCCGTTTCAAATCAGTCTTCCTTCATACCCGAAGGGTCCCTGGGAACTCTGATTAAACCCTGTCGGTCCGGCTTTCCTTGCGGGCCACCTTCTCTGTCGGATTCAGATGCACCTTACCCAGACACCTGCCGCCCGGCTAGCCAGATTCGATCCACAGCCCTGTGGAACCCGGGGATAAGGCAAAAGAAATTATTTTTTCGTCCAGTCGCCGGATTCCTGCAAGAACCAGGTGCCGGGTGGCGCGCCCGAAAGGATCTGGCGGGCATAGACCCGGCCCACCTGATCGGCGGTGGTGCCCTGTTCACCGGCCCGCTTGGCATAGATGGAGCGGCGCTTGGAATTGATGGCCTCAACCTGGGCGCCGGCACCTGGCTTGCGGGCCCTGGCATAGCCGTCGAAGCCCTCGCCGACGGCACCCGAGGCGCGTAGCGTGTTCAAGGATTGGGCCAGAGCAGGCGGAGCGCCGGTAACGGCCAGCAGGCCAAGGATCAGAACCAGGATTACCGCAGGGCGCAAAGGGGAAAAATTCATGATCACCTCAGAAAACATCCGGGTTGCTTTTGATATCGGTCTTGGCCTTTTCCTCCAACTGGAGGCGCACATTGGCGTCGAGCTTGATATTGAGATTGATGGTGATGGGCTCACGCGGCGCTTCCACTTTGACGGTGGGGGTGCAGGCGGCGAGAGCACCCGCCGCCAGGGCCAAAATGATCAATTTGCTTGTGGCTTTGCACTTCACCGCGTCCAACCCTTTTGTCAGCCAAGTCTCGATCAGCGCGCGGCCCCGAGGGTAGCCTGAAGGGCCTGGCCGGACAAGCGGTAAACCTCCATCACGGTGCCGGCAAGCCGGTCCAGATCGCCCGTCAGATTGATGTTGAGAATGAAGGGATGCCCGTCCCGCACCGCCGGATTATGTCCTTCCGTACCCAGTTGGACCACCACTTGGCCCTCCGCCCCATTTTTGATTTTCAGGCTCAGCCTTTTGTAGCGGAAATCCTCCAGAACATTCAGCAAAAGCGCCGCCTGGGCGCCGCCGGCGGCCAGGGCCTGTTTGGCCTTGGGGGAACGGAAGCTCAGCGTTCCCGGCCCCAGAGCGGCCAGTCCGCCGCCATCGACGCTGACTTTGCTGCCCTTCATACGCAGCGGCAGGGTGCCACTCAACCGGCCCGTGGCAGAAACGCCCTCCAGGTTCAGGAGCGCCAGGAGCGGCGCCAGATCGACCCGTTCCAGGCGCAAATCCAGACGCCCATCCTGAGCCGCCCCGCCGATCTTCGCTTTGTCGATGATCAGGCGTCCGCCCGCCAGCCCGCCTTCCGCCCGCTCAATCAGAAGTGCGTCCTCTTCCCCCTCCGGGCCCGGCACCAGGCGAAATGCGAGGCGGGGCTCTTTGAGGGTGAGCAGGCTAGTGATGCTTCCCGCCTGGAATTTTTGCAGGGCACTCAGGCGGGGCGGGAAAAGCCCATCCAGGTTCAACCTGCCCTTAAGCCCGGCAACGCTGGTCCGGTCAATTTTGAATGACAAGTCATTGAGATCAAGCGACGCCGTGCCCGAGACCGGTTCCGGTCCCCATTTCAAATCCAGCCGCCCGGCAACGCCGCCTGAAACCTCTTCCAGCATGGTCAGGAACGGAAGCATGCCGGCGGGCTGGGGGCCGCCCGGCACAAACCCAAACCGGGCCAGGCGGGCGCTGAGACTGCCCTCGCCGCCGGTAAACTTGTGCTCCCCCTGAAGCCGTATTTTTGCCTTCCCGCCAGCAGCGCTGACCCTCGCCTGTGCGCGCAGTTCCTCATCCGTCAGGCTGCCCTCACCGCCGAGGGTTAGGGGCGTGAACCAGGGCTGGGCAGCCTGATGGGTGAGGCGGGCGCCGCGCAGGTTGAAACCTACCCGGCCGGGCGTTTGTTTGCCCAAACTGAGAAACCCTTCCAGCCGGCTGAGGCGGAAGCGGTCCGCACCCCGCGCCAATATGACCCGTCCTCCTTCGATCCTGAGGCGGGGCACGGCCCGGTCCTGGCCCAGCCCCAGACTGAGGCTGGCCCAGCCATCCCGCAGCGCGATTTCTCCCAAATCCACGCCCAACGCCTCGGCCCGGAATTGGGCCTGGACCCGCAAGGCACCGGCCCGCCATTCCAGGCGTCCCTTGCCCGACAGACGCCCTTCGACGGGAACGCCGGGATCGGCCAGGGGCACCAGATCAGCGGGCTGGAACCCGTCCCTGGCAAAAGCCAGGGCCGGAAAGAAAAGCTCCATCTGGGCCCGCTCCCTGGACCCATCCAGGTCTCCCCTTACCGTCAGGTGAAGCTTGCGGCTTTTATCTCTGACACCGATCCGGATGGTGACTTTCCTGCCATCCACATCACCATCACCCGAAATAGCCAGAGGAGTGACGAATGGGGCGCCTTCCGCCTCGTCCAGCAGGTTGGCGCCGGCCAGGGTGAATTTGGCGCTTTTGGCGCCCGTGCCCAGGTCCAGCGAAATCCTGGCCTGCTTAAATTTAAGATGATGGCCCGCCACCGGTTCCGCCGAAGCTTCAAGGACGGCCCGGAAAACGCCCGACAGATCCTCCATCAGCTCTCCGCCGAATTGGACTTCCAGGCTCCCTTCCGGCCGGGAGGCTTTAAGTCTGGCGCGGCTGAGGGCAATGGGCGGCAGGGCAAAACCGCTGCCGTTGCCGGTGGGTCTTTGGCGCAAAACACCCAAGGCGCCCGCATCGGGTTGGCTGATATCAAGCTCCAGACCGTCGATCACCATGCGGGCAAGCCTTCCACCGGCCAGGCCCGAAGGGCTGTATGTCAGAACGATGCTTTTCGCCTTTAAATCCAGACCAAGCCGGATATTTTCCAGGCGCGCGCCACCCAGACCAACCCGGGTGACGGAAAATTCGGCCTCCTTCAGTCCCAGATCAGCCAATTGACCGCTCAGGCCCATCTCCAGCAAGGGAATGCGGAAATGCACGGCCAGGCCCAAAGCACTGCCCAGGGTGAAAAGCAATGCAAGCAGCCCATAGGCCAGCCAGCGCCCCGCCGAAATGGCGCTGAAGCCGGGCCGGCGGCCACTTCCATCACCTTTCGCGAGTGATATCATAGAACCATTCTAGCCCTTCACGGGCCCGGAGGGAATTGCCCTTGGGAAGCAATCGTTGAAAGGTCAACTAACCCCGTTGCGCCCAGGCGCCCATCAGCGTATAGATGCCAGGAGAACGGTGCTGACAACAAATTGCATCCAGGGAGATGGTATGAAAATCGGCCGGTTTATTGTTGATACCCACGTCCATTCCCAACGCTTCGCCGCCGGGCCGGGCCTGAGCAAGAAAATCCAGAGCGGCTCGGAAGGCGCCAAATATGGCGATCTGTCCGGCGTCATCCGGCAGTTGGAAGCCTATGACAATTCGCCCCGGCTTTTGTTCGACATGGATACCTACCGGGTCGATATGTGCGTGCTGCTGCCCGCCTTCGGCATGTCCAACGAGATGAATATCGAGCTGGTCGAAAAATATCCGGACAAGTTCGTCGCCGTTGCCGGGGCCAAGGAAACGGGCATGAAGGCCATGACCGGCGAAGAGGAATGGACCGCCGAGGCCGCCGCCAAGGAATTGGATGAATTGCTGTCCACCGGCAAGTTCGTCGGCATCGGCGAGGGCATGCCGTCTAACAGCGCCCGGCGCAAGACCCTGGGCCAGACCGAGCGCATGGACGAATTGCGCGTCATCTTCGATGTGGCCCGCAAGCACCAGACCGTAGCCCAGGTCCATTCCGGATCGACCATGGGCTATCCCATGACCCACCACCATTGGCCCGAAACCCTCCATCCCATGTGGGTCACCGATCTTGCCCATGAATATAAAGACGTGCCCATCGTCATCAATCATGCGGGCATCCAGGGTGGGCGTTCGGAAATATTTTACGAAGAATGCCTGCTCGTCGCCGCCGCCCATGACAATGTCTATCTGGAATGCGGCTTCTGGTGGTCGGATCTCTATTGGAAGGCCCTGATCGACCCCAATATCGGCCCGGAGAAACTCATCTGGGGCACGGATTGGGGGGCGTCCATCCCCTTCCATTCCCAGATCGGCCACAAACCGCCGGCCGATGCCGTGCAGAACCGCAAACAAAAACTGGTCCGCCATCAGGTGGATATGTGGGGCTGGAGCCTGAAGCAGCTTAACAATCTGGATATCGTGCAGGACGACCTTAATCTGATTTTGGGGGGCAATGCGGCCCGGCTTTACAAGCTGACCGTCCCCCACAACCGGCTGTTCCGCCCCGTGGGCAAGGAGATCAATCCTCAAGAAGAAGGACGGATTTCCATCGCACCCCGCTGTTGCTGAAAGACAGCGGCGCCACCGTCACACAACAGCGCCGCTCCCTTTGATCACTCGGCGGCCATGGCCTCGGTCTGGGCCTTGATCGCTTCGGCCCAATCTTCCAGATGGTAATGGGCCGGACCCGGTCCGCCCACATAGGTAACCACGCCGTTTTCATCCAGAACGAACAGGCGCAAGGGTTTGGCGATGAAGCCCTCGTCTGCCTGATTGTCCATATCATCGACCAGGAAGGGAACTTCCAGCTTCATATAGTCATGACAAGCGCCGGCCATTTCGCATCTTTCCGCCATGACCACCGGTTCGTCATAGATGATGTCCTCATCCAAATTGGCATGCACCTGCCATCCATCGGCCGGATGGGCTTCGCGGATATAGATCACATAGATCGCCGCTCTGTCTTTGTAGGTCTGGTAGATTTCGTTCAGGCGCACGGCCTGTTTACGAAAAGGCGGTCATGTATATGACCCGAAGGCCAGGGCCACCGGCTTGCCGCGCAAGGCGGAAAGCTTGACCATTTCCCCCGTGCCCTTGCGGCCACCATCGTGAATTTCCAGCTCGAAATCGGGTGCAACGGCGCCGACGCCCGGCAGGTTGGCCTGACGCGCCCTGTTTTCCGCCTGTTGGCGGTCAAATTCTTCTTCCGAGATCACCGAAATTTCAACCCATTGGCGTTTCCGCTCTTCCGGGCTCAAATCCATTTCCGACATGGCTATGCCTCCTTTGTTTCGCTCCTATTATACCCTACTGGGCAAGACGGATCAGAACAATTGCGATGGCGATAAACTGGGCAAGCTGGAGAACATCGCCGGCCATATGGAGTTTGGAGAAACGGCCCTCATCCCCCACTTCGCGGGCTTTATTTATGGCCGGAGACAGAATGCTGGCGCCAATCAAAAATGCCGCCGACACCCCCATCAGGATACCTATCTCCACCTCATAGCTGCGCCCGGGCAACAGAGGTGCAGCCGCGATCAGGCAGAATATGGCGCCGGTGCGGGAATAGATGGGAAAAAGCCTGGCCAGAAAATCCTCGGCCTCATTCCGTTCCATATGCTTGTAAAGCTGGCGCGTAACCAGCCCGCCATAGCAGGCCATGGCACCAATAATAAGGGCCACCACCACCAGGGACGCCACATGTAGGTTCAGCCATTCGAACATGATCGGCCTATTCTATCAACTAGAGTGTTTCAAGTTTTGACGGAAGCATAACCGGCATTTTTGCAGTAGTTTG
>CAZBQG010000114.1:0-13454 GCA_964493945.1 uncultured Rhodospirillaceae bacterium | reverse complement strand
TCGACGCCTATGGGAATCCTAAACCCGATTCCGATAAATCATGAAACGCTCTAGCTTTCCTGAAACCGGGGTCAAGTCATTGGATGTGGCATTGCAAGACCTGGCCGCGCGCTTGGCCGCGCGCTTGCTCAATTGCTTTAAGGAAATGCCCGACGGCGAGCCGCCGCTTAAGGCTTGAGGGGGGTAAGAAGAAGGGGCTTGGCATGGCCGGAAGGAGGCTTCCGGCCGGGCGCGATTATGGAGTAGCCGCCACAGTGTAAAGAGTTTTCCTCGGCTTAAGCGCCCGCGGGAACTCTTGACACTGTGTCTTGTGTAGTTTTGGCGGTGAGGGGATCACTTTCCTCCAGACCCTCGCTTGGCGAAAAATTTATTTGTTTTTTCCCGCTTCCAATTATCCGACTTCATCCAGGTATCGGCAGGCAATGTGTCTATCTCGGCTATGCACCGAATCTCGGTTACATCCTCCACATCCAAGCCCAGCTTATCGGCTATTTCCTGGTCAGTGAGGCTGTGTGAATCCCTTACCGCCACGGTTCCTTCATAAACCTGAATGGCGCAACTCATCTCCAGAATCTGATGCTTGTATTTTTCGTAAAGCTCCGGTGAAATATATTTAGGCATCGAGCAATCTCCCCACGGCGATTTTTATCCGACTAAGCTGTTTGCGTTTCCAGCTTGGCATTTTTGGGTTTTAGACTTCGAGCCTTTATGCAGACGGGGCAATTCCTCAGGCACTCGCTGCATTGACCCATGGTTTGACCCGCGGAACTCGCACCAATGACCGACCGGTAGAAGCTTCCCAACAGGATGCTTCGCCTCGCCTCCTCGTCCGGCTCTTTAACCCCTTCAACCAATGTCCTCATGAGAGAACCCGTGCTATGGGTCTGAGCCCGGGTGGAACAGATTCGCCGATCATACCTCATCCATTTTATCCGCCCGTCCTCGATCTCTCCCGAAAGACATTCGGGACAGGTATCCAGACAAGGGGTCGTCTGCTCTTTCTCATACATTTTCACGCAAGATGGGTGAGGACAGATTGGTTCTGCCATCGGGCCGTCGGCTTCCAGCTCCATGGTGGTAAGGCAGGTCGAAATGCTCAACATGCCTATTTCATGGTTCACCAGGATTGAGGCCGCCAGGGAGCGGGTGCCCAAACCTGCCATCTCGGCGCAAAGCTTTTGACTGAGGCCAGGGTTAAAGCCGCTTTGGAACGGGACTGCCGCGATCGAATAGTAGCCATACTTGTTTTCGATGTACTGGGCGGCGGCCATGGCAACGCCGTCGCGGGCGCGCGCGAAACTCCGGTTGGCGAAATGTGACCGGTGGTCGGGGGCACGCCAGGCGCCTTTGAGCGATACATGCCCGTTGAATACGATCACGCTCTTGGCTCCGAGGAGGTGATCATCCGGCCGATGGCCTTTCGGAGCAAATTTATTTATATCCGCGACGGACGCAATGCCGACTTGCTCGGCACCCCGGTCCAAGCCGAACTGTTTGATTTCTTCCTCTAGTGTCATAATGTAGCTCCCCCTTTTAGGCTGTGGAAACTGTATCACTTGTTAAGTTATTGTTCTAATCTTTTCACTCCCCCCCTCTAAAGCCCATCCAGAAACCTCAACACATGCTCCGCCACCAGATCGGGCGTTTCGTCCTGCGGGTGGTGCTGGGCGCCGGGCAGCAGGTGCGTCCCCAGGGGCGCCGTCACGCACAGCTTCAGCTCCGCCATATTCTCAGCAAAGCCATGCTCGTCCTCTTCGCCGGTCAGCGCCAGGACCGGGCAGGTGATGGCGGCAAGCTCTTCACGCGTGTTCCATTCCAACCCTTCCGGGCCGGTCCAGCCATGGACCCAGCGGGCGAACGTATGATCGAATTTTTCGCCGTGATATTTTATCAGGCCCTGGCGCAGCACGCCCTTTTGGTAATCCTCATTGATCTGCAAGGTTCCCTCGACGGCCCGCTTATGGACGACGATTTGGGGCGCGATGCCGATGACCGCCTTTATTCTTTCGGGATGGGCGGCAGCGGCCAGAAGGGCGATGGCACCGCCTTCGCTGTGGCCGATGAGGATGGCGGTTTTGATGTTGAAGGCGTCCAGGACCTTGGGCAGGGCTTCGCTGGCGTCCCGGTTGCGAAAACTTGCGCCTTCCGTTTCCTGGTTTTCGTTGATGGGACCGGATTCGCCATAACCCAGCCGGTCATAAACAAGCCCCGGCAGCCCGGCCCGGGCGCAGAGCATTTCGGGGAAACTGCGCCACATGGCGGTGCAGCCCACTCCGCCATGTAGAAAGACCAGGGGCCGGTCATGGCTGGCGGGCTCGCCGATGGTTTTGGCGAAAAGGCGTTCGGGGCCCGCCTGAAAGTGGGATTCGCGGATGTTCATGTCGCGCTTGCATTGCCATAATTCCCCCGCCGATCCAAGGCTAAACTAGGCAAATCCTTGAAAGCCAATTACAATCCCCGGCGTTCCGGGGGGATAAATATTTGAGGAGGCGCGCCATGGGAGAGGCTGCCGGACTGTCCCCCGCAGAGGATTATGTCGAAGCCGGGCTCAATTATATCGTCGATGACGGGCAAACCCCCGTGCGCTATGTGGATTGGCCGGAAGAAGCCCATAAGGAACATATTCCGTCTTACGAAGAGCGCCAGATGCGCATTCATAATGGGCGGAACGTGGCGGAGCCCTTTGATTTGCAGACCCATGGGTTCGTGTTGGCGCCCCACAACTCGGCGGTTCAGAATTTCTATGACGAGGGCGAGCTCAAGTGCGTCTATCACGCCGAGACCGAAAAGCTGATCAAAGATTACAGTGGTGCCGCCCATGTCCTGGTGTTCGATCACACCATCCGCACAGCGATAGAGGAACGCCAGGAGGAGGGCTGGATCCGGGGGCTGGCCAAGGGCGTGCATAATGATTATACGGAGCGATCGGCGGCCCAGCGGGTGCTGGATTTCCTCCCCGACGGCGAGGCCCAGGAGGCGCTTAACGGGCGCTTTGCCATCATGCAGACCTGGCGGTCCATCGCCAATGTGATTGAGTCCGATCCCCTGGCCATGTGCGACGGGCGCACCATTCCGGAGACCGGCTTTATCCGCAATGAGCGGCGCTACCGGGACCGGACGGCGGAGACCCTGCACATTTCCCATCACGGAGATCATGTTTGGTATTATTTTCCGCGCATGACCCGGAACGAAGCCATGGTCTTCAAGGTCTTTGATTCGGACCCGGACGCCGGGGTCTGGTTCACCACCCATACCGCCTTCACCGATCCCACCAGCCCGGTGGATGCGGCGCCCCGCGAAAGCATCGAAATGAGGGCCCTGGCTTTTTATTGAGCACATGCCATTTAGGTGGCAAAATAAGCCCGGATTTCATCAGGCGGAGCGGATGGGCGAGGAAAAATGGGGAAATTCGTAGCAATTTTGACGCTGGCCGGGTTCATATCCGCCCTTGACACCGGTCAGGGCAAGGCAGGCGATTGGCTGATCAGCGCGCAATCTTATCAGCCAATCGCGGACCGTGCGGCCTTGGCGGTCAAGAGTTGGGACAATTCCACCGAAAATATGGAATTGGCCAAGGACATCGAACAGGCCCTGAAGGATAGGGGCTTTCGCATCGACAAGAACGCTGCCCTGGTTCTGTCCTTTGAGATGCGCGATACCATTGGCAATTATACGCCGGATGAGCGCCGCACATTCGTGGAAGTGCAAGGCCATGGCGGAAGGCATGGCGGCGAGGATGCCTCCGTCATGCTCAATCTGTATGAAACCAACAGAGGCGGCGTCTTCAACGAAGGGCGCCAGCCGGGCGATGTGGTGCCGTCCAAATATCAGATCGAGCTGACCGTGGACCGCAAGGGCAGTGGGCGCCATTGGCAGGGGCTGGCCTCGGCCAACCTCACCCGGTCCAGCGGGTTTGAACTTGTAAAGTCCATGATCCCGGCTATTGTCGGGGAGTTGGGCAAGACCGTTAAACGGCGGTCGATCACCCTCAAGTGAGGGCGGTCAGGGAGTTGGTTCCTTTACGTCCCGAGTGGCGGAGAATCCGGAAAAAGAAATGAATGAAACCACTCATGCCGGACTGCTGCCCGCCGGATTGGCCGATCTTTTGCCGCCGGAGGCCAGCTTTGAATCCCGCGTGACCGAAGGGCTGATGGATTGTTTCCGCCGGTTCGGCTATCAACGGGTCAAGCCGCCCCTGATCGAGTTTGAGGAAAATCTGATCAGCGGTTCGGGTCAGGCGACGGCGGCGCAGACGTTCCGCCTGATGGATCCCGTATCCCAGCGCATGCTGGGGGTGCGCCCGGATATGACGCTACAGGTGGCGCGCATCGCCACCACACGCCTGTCCGACGATCCCCGCCCCTTGCGCCTCAGCTATGCGGGACAGGTATTGCGGGTCAAGGGATCCAGTCTCAGGCCCGAGCGGCAATTCAGCCAGGTGGGCGCCGAATTGATCGGCTCGCCCTCGCCCAGCGCGGATGCAGAAATCATCACCATGGCCGCCCATGCGCTTATTTCGATGGGGGTTCGGGATTTGTCGGTCGATCTGGGCATGCCCTTGCTGGTCAAGATGCTTGCCGGCGAGTTGTGCATGGATATTTCACGCGGCGACGGGAAATTGCGCGCCGCCCTTGACCGCAAGGATGGCCAGGTTATTGCCGCTCTGGGTGGCAGGGCGGCGGTTTTGTTTGGCGGCCTGCTAAGCGTCGTGGGGCCGGCCAAGGGGGCCTTGGAGGCACTTCAGGCACTTGATCTGCCGGAGATAGTTCGGGGCGAAATCACCCATCTGGCACAGGTGATAGAGCTTTTGGGTGAGGCGGTGCCGGATCTGAAACTGACCGTCGATCCGGTTGAACTCAGGGGTTATGAATATCATACGGGCATCACATTCACTTTCTTTTCCTTGGGGCTGAACCAGGAATTGGGCCGGGGGGGGCGCTATCTGGCGGGTATGGAAAACGGCAACACGGAGCGGGAACCGGCCACCGGCATTACCTTTTTCCTGGATTGCGTTGCCCATGCCGTGCCCCATCCGGAAAAGGAGGACAGATTATTTCTCCCCCAGGGCACGCCCCGGGAAAAGGCGGATGAATTGCGCGCCCAGGGCTGGATAGCCGTCATGGCGCTGGAGGATGGCGGGGATGAAGAAGCTCGGCGCATCGGCTGCACCCATATTCTGACAGAAAACGGGATACGCCAAATTGATGGCGCGGAGGGAGAGGGTTCCTGAATGGCCAATGTTGCTGTCGTCGGCGCCCAATGGGGCGATGAAGGAAAAGGAAAGATCGTCGATTGGCTATCGGAGCGGGCCGATATCGTCGTCCGTTTTCAGGGTGGGCATAATGCCGGGCATACGCTGGTCATCGACGATGTCACCTATAAGCTGAGCCTCCTGCCTTCGGGGATCGTTAGGGGCGGAAAATTGTCGGTCATCGGCAACGGCGTCGTGCTGGACCCCTGGGCCCTGCTGACGGAAATCGATACCCTGCGCGCTCTGGGCATTGAGGTAACGCCGGGTAATCTGTTGATTGCCGAAAACGCCACGCTTATTCTTCCCCTGCACGGCCAGTTGGATCAGGCCCGCGAGGCGGCCCTGGCCGGTGCCAAGATCGGAACCACCGGGCGCGGCATCGGCCCGGCCTATGAGGACAAGGTGGGACGCCGGGCGCTCCGCGTCGGTGATTTGGCTGACGGTGACAGTTTAACCGGCCGGATCGATCAATTGCTGTTGCACCATAACGCGCTCCGGCGTGGCTTTGGAGAGCCGGAACTGGACGGCCGGGAGTTGCGCGATCTGCTTTTGGAGGTGGCGCCAAAAATTCTGCCCTATGCCGGGTCGGTCTGGACCCGCCTGGATCAGGCCCGGAAATCGGGCAAGCGCATTCTGTTCGAAGGCGCCCAGGGTGCTATGCTGGATATTGATCACGGAACCTATCCCTTCGTTACTTCGTCCAACACCGTGGCCGGTCAGGCGGCGGTGGGCTGCGGTATCGGTCCGGGGGCGGTGGATTACGTGCTAGGCATTACCAAGGCCTATACCACGCGGGTGGGCTCCGGCCCGTTCCCGACCGAATTGGATGACGAGATCGGCCAGTTGCTGGGCGAGCGGGGAAATGAATTCGGCACGGTGACCGGGCGCAAACGGCGCTGCGGATGGTTTGACGCTGTCCTTGTGCGCCAAGCCATCAAAGTCGGCGGCATCAACGGGATCGCGCTGACCAAGCTGGACGTGCTGGATGGCATGGCGGAGCTCAAGGTCTGCACCTCTTACCGGTGCGAAGGCGAGCGGCTCGATCACCTGCCCGCCTCGATCACCCGCCAAGATCAGGTGGAACCTGAATTAGAGGTTCTGGAGGGCTGGTCCGAAAGCACGCAGGGTGCCCGTTCATGGGCCGATCTTCCGGCGACGGCCATAAAATATATCCGCCGCATTGAGGAACTGATCGAGGCCCCCGTCGGCCTGCTTTCAACCAGCCCCGAACGGGATGACACCATTCTGGTGCGCGATCCTTTCGCCGATTAGCCAGCCCTACCAAGGCCGGAACCCCAGTGGAACCCCTGGCCGGTTGAATGATCACTAGGGGTGGTTATTTATGCGTTTTGGTATAAAGTTAAGCCCAAGCCTCAGTCCTGTCCCTTAACCGAGAAACACCCCACGGCAGATGGCGGATATATCCACCGAAACGAAAGATGACACGAACGCGCCGGCGCCCGGAGACGGAGACGGAGCCGCCCCGCCGCCTGCCCCGGATGGCCCGGCCACGCCGCCCAGGGATGAGCCGGCCCCCGCGGAAGAAGCAAAACCGGAGGGCGCTCCGCCACGGCCGGAGCCCCAACCCAATGGGGCGGAGGCCCAAACCAATGGGGCGGAGGCCGGACCAGATGAGGCGGGGGAAGAAGAAATCAACATTGGGCTGCCTCAGGTAAAAGGCGCCATATCCCTCCCGCCGGACCGGCCGCTGGCCAACGCGGAACCGATTCTGCTAAATGACCGATTTGATATCCATCCCGCCAAGCCTTTGCACGATCTGGATCCGCCATCGGCCCGAGCCTTCGAGGCCGCGGACCGGCTGGAGCCGACCAGAGCCATCTTCGCCCTGGTCTGCATTCCGGGAATGCCCATCCGCACGGATGTGATCAAGCAAATCGTCGGGGAGGAAATACCGGGCACACTTGATCTATTGGATGAAGGGGCCGTGGATTGGCCCTTATTGGGACAGCGCTGTCAGATTCTGGTCCTGCAAAGACCGCTGGGAGGGCGGGCCGGCGTCATCACCACCATGGAATTAAGCTCCCACCGCAAGGCGGACATCATCCGCCTGATCGTCGAGGGTGTTGCCGGCGGATTGCAGCAATTGTCCTTCCGTTCCATCGCCCATGGCGCGATCCGCCATGACAATGTGTTTTTCCTGGATGCCGATCGCCAAAGCGTGGTCCTCGGCGAATTCGTCAGCGTTCCATCGGGGTTTGATCAGCCAACCGTCTTCGAGACCATCGAACGGGGCATGGCCAACCGGGCCGGCCGCGGCGAAGCGTCAAAGATGGATGACTTTTATTCCCTGGGCGTGATGCTGGTTTTTCTTATTCTCGGGCGCAATCCGACCGGTAATCTGGATGACCATCAACTGATCGCGACCAAGATCGCACAGACTTCCTTCATGGCCCTTGCCGGCAAGACGCAGATATCGGTGACCTATCTCGATGCCCTGCGCGGCTTGCTGAACGATGACCAGGAGGAACGCTGGGATTTCGAGGAGTTGGAACATTGGATCAGTGGCCAACGGCTATCCACCCTGTCCAGCAAGGCGATTTCCAAAGCCCCCAGGCCGCTGAAATTTGGCGGCGAGGAACATTATTTCTCCCGTACCCTGGCCCATGCCATGAACATGAAACCGGACGGTGCCCTGAAATTGATCCGGGATCATACCCTGGATCAATGGCTGGAACGGGGCCTGGAAGAAAAGGAAATGGCGCACGCCGTCGAGCAAAGCATTGTGGAAATCGATGCCTTTCAAAGCGATAAAACCATTGCCAATGACATTTTGCTGGCCAGGGTGCTCATGCTCATGGATCCGGGAGCGCCCATCAGATATAAGAGTTTATCCTTCTTTCCCAAAGGGCTTGGACCCTGGTTGGCGGTCGAGCTGCTGCGTAAGGGCGACACCAAAATTTTCGTCGAAGCCATCAACCGCAACATCGCGGATAATTGGTTTACCCTGCAAAATCAGGGACTGCCAGGCCATATGACCGATGATAAAAGTTTCTCCGGGATCAAAGATTATCTGCGCAATGCAGCGCCCGGTTTTGGTCTGGAAAGATGCCTTTATGAATTGAACAAGGGCGTCCCTTGCGCCAGCCCCACCATTGCCGTTGATCTGGTCGACGATTTGGAACTTTTGCTGCCCGCCCTGGAAAATGCGGAAAAACGTGTCGATACGAAAAAGAGTCCCATCGACCGCCATATCGCGGCTTTTATCGTTGCCCACCACAAGGACCGGGAACGCGACATATTGTCGGAACGGCGCCTGAAAGCTCAGACCGCCGTTATTGAACGGAACCTTGCCGAAATTGCGGATACGAACGAAGCGGTATCCATCCTGGGGTCGCTGCGCCTGTTGGCCATCCTGCAAAACAAATACAAGATCGAGTCCCTTTATGGGGTTGCCAAATGGATTGGCGGGCTGATCGGGCCGGCGGTGACCCTCTATAAAAGCCGGCTCACGCGCCAGGTGATAGAAAGCGAAATGCCCCGCCTGGTTCGCCGGGGAAGCCTGACCGCCATCCTCGATCTGCTTGATAATGCGGAGAAGAAAGCAGTCGATGCCCATGAACATATGCAGGCGATTGAGGAATTCCAGGACGCCGAAATGGAAATCAATGAAATCGAACAGGAAATGGCCTCCGGTTCAAGGGCGGCGGATGAGAAAGGCAAGAAAGCCACGGCCATCACCGCCGTTATGCTCAGTTTGTTTATCGTTGCCTTGATGCTGATATAGGGACGGGCGGCACAGCCAATGCAGGACCAGCCCCAACAGCATCTGAGCGCCGGCGGTGTTTACAAATGGCTCCTCTGGGCGTTTGCCCTTGCCTGCCTTTTGGCAGTCTTCCCTGGATTGGTCATGTTGTTTCTGTTCGGAATGCTGCCCACCCTGGTCGCCTTTTGGATTGACCGCACGCCCCAGAAATATTCCGCCTATTGCCTTGGCGCCTTGAATTTCTCAGGTGTGTTTCCGTCATTGTTGGAACTGTGGACGGGAAAAAATAATGTGGCCCAGGCCTGGGAAATCATTTCCGCCGATCCTTTCAACATGGCCATCATGTATGGATCAGCAGGGGTCGGCATGGCCCTTTACATATTTTTGCCCTCATTAATCGTTGCCTTCATGACCGTGATCGCCCAGCACAGAATAGCCGATCTCAGGGCCAGGCAGCGCGAGCTGGTCAAGGTTTGGGGAACCGACATAACCGTTGCCGAGACGGAAGAGGAGCCGGAAGAAGCATAAAAAAAAACCGCCGCCTCAATAAGGCGGCGGCATTTCCTCAAGAGCTGCGCGTGGCTCAACTGGCCAGGCGTTGTCCAATCGCTGCATTTTTCATAGATTTTTGCAGCTTTTCAAAGGCGCTAACCTCTATCTGGCGCACCCTTTCCCGGGAAATTCCGTATTTCTGGCTCAGCGCTTCCAGAGTCAGCGGCTGATCTTTCAGGCGCCGTTCCGACAATATGTGGCGTTCCCGGTCCTTCAGCCCGCCCATGGCGGCGTCCAGAAGTACGCGGCGGTTATCCAGCTCTTCGTTATGGCCCAGGCGGCTTTCCTGATCTTCCGTCTCATCGACCAGCCAATCCTGCCATTCCATGTCGCCTTCGTCGCGGACCGGCACATTCAGGGAACTATCGGCCTTGGCCATGCGCCGGTTCATCATCACCACATCACCTTCGGAGACTTTGAGCTTGCGGGCGATTTCGGCAACCTGTTCGGGCATCATATCGCCATCGTCAATGGCGTTCATCTGGGCCTTGAGCTTGCGCAGATTGAAAAAAAGCTTCTTTTGCGAGGCCGTCGTGCCCAGTTTCACCAAAGACCAGGAATGGAGGATATATTCCTGAATGGTCGCCCGGATCCACCACATGGCATAGGTGGACAGACGGAAGCCGCGCTCCGGATCGAACCGCTTGACCGCTTGCATCAGGCCCACATTTCCTTCAGAAACCAGCTCGCCCATATTCAGCCCGTAGCCGCGATAGCCCATGGCGATCTTGGCCGCCAGACGCAGATGACTGTTGACCAATTGATGGGCAGCCTCCTGATCTTCGTCATCGCGCCAGCGCCTGGAAAGATCGATTTCCAGCTCGTGGCTGAGCATGGGAAATTGACGGATGTCCTGAAGATAACGGGAAAAATTCGCCTCGGGGGTGATCATCGGACTGACGGTCTGGACGGCCATAATATTAATCCCTTTTTTGATATTAACAATCAATCGCAATAACAGGTCAAAAAAACTCCACCCACCGTCACAATGAACACAAGGGCTCCGTGTGTCAATAAACGGCGTGTATCAACGAGTAATATTTTGTATCAAACAGAGGAATCACCCAACAATTCATTGATATCATTTGGTAATTCGCTCTGAAATATAAGCCGTTCGCCGCTAGCGGGATGGGTGAAACCGATCAAAAAAGCGTGCAGCGCCTGGCGCCCCAGGCGGCTTTCCACCAATTTAAGGTTTTGATCCGGAGCCGCCAGCTTTCTGTTCTTTCTGGCTCGGCCATATTGGGGATCACCCATGACCGGGTGGCCGATGGAGGCCAGATGAACCCGGATCTGGTGGGTCCGGCCGGTTTCCAGGCGGCATTCCAGCAGGCTAGCCGCACTGCCCAGCAACCTGAGAAGCTTGTAATGAGTGGTGGCCGGCTTGCCGCCCCGCTTGACGACGGCCATCTTTTTCCGGTTGCGGGGATCGCGTCCGATATTTCCGGATATGGATTGGGTCTTTTTGGCGGGAATGCCCCAGACCACGGCCTGATAGGCTCGCTCCAGAGAATGGGCGGCGAATTGGGCGGCGAGATGGCGGTGGGCGAGATCGTTTTTGGCGGCGACCATGAGCCCTGACGTGTCCTTATCCAGCCGATGCACGATACCGGGCCTGGCTTCGCCGCCCAGCCCCGACAGGCTTGGCCCGCAATGGGCGATGAGGGCGTTGACCAAAGTGCGGTCCGGATTACCGGGCGCGGGATGAACCACCAGGCCGGCTGGCTTGTCGATGACGATAAGCTGATCGTCTTCATAAACCACCTTAAGTTCCATGAACTGGGCGGCGGGCTTGGCCGCCACCGTCGGTGGAACCGTGATCACCCAGGCCTCACCCGGTTTGACCCGCCAGGAGGGCTCGGTTACTGTCCGACCCTCGAGGGTGACCTTGCCGGCCTCGATCAGGGCTTTGATCCTGGTCCTGGAATGGGCCGGGAAGGATTGGCTCAACACCTTGTCCAGCCGTCCGCCGGCCTCACCCTGGGCAATGGTCAGGGTCAGCCGTTCGCCCGGTTGCGTGGTAGGGCTTGCATCTTCTGTCATAACCGATCGGATCCAAAATTCATGCAGGCAAACAAGGCATTGGTGTCTCTGGTCGTGGGGCTGGGGTTTCTGATCATCGGAGGCGCGATCATAATCGCTTTCGGCCTCTATAAGAAATCCACCGATCCGTCTTTCAAGTTTTTTGGCGGCGCACAGGATGTCACGGGCCCTAAAAAAGCGGCGGGCCCGGCGGGAACCGACTTCATAGACCTTCCAACCGGGGCCGAGATTGCCCACATGGAGACTTCCGGCAACCGGCTGATCTTGCATGTCAGAAAAAAAGACCAAAGCCAATCCATCCTCATTATCGATATGGAAAGCGGCGCGCTCCTGAAGCGCTTTTCCATCGGCGGCGGCGGCGGCGGTAATTGATCCGCATCCCGTCCGGGCTGGCGGCGCGCATCCGGCAATTGGCCGAGGAGGCCTGCCCGGAAGAATGCTGCGGGCTGCTGGTAGGCAGACCGGATGAGGGCGGGTCCGTACAGGTAACCCGCCTTGTCCCCAGCCCCAATATCCTTAACGAGCGCGCCACGGACCGCTTCGAGGTGGACCCCCAAATACGTTTCGATCTCATGCGCCAGATCAGGGGAACGGATGAAAGCCTGATCGGCCATTACCATTCCCACCCGAACCACCCGGCCCAGCCATCTGATTATGATCTGGAGCGGGCCATGGAGCCCGATCTGATCTGGCTGATTGTTTCCCTGACTGATGGGAAGGCCGATGATATCAAGGCCCACCGGCTGGAGGGGGATGGTTTCATGGAAGAGGCTTTGGAAATCACCCAAACTGATTAAAGCCGCTTGATCGGGCCGCCTGCTTCACGCTAAGTTCCGCCGGCTGCATGTCCCCATCGTCTAGTGGCCTAGGACATCGGCCTCTCACGCCGAAAACAGGGGTTCGACTCCCCTTGGGGATACCAAGCTTTTCAATGGGTTAGCACCATACCAACCTGCCAGATCGGCAAATTCTCTACTATTTCTCTACTAAATACTGTGAGACATGGAGGTACAAGGTGGGCTGAATTGTCCATTGTTGCCCGCCTATTCCTGCTGGTTCATCAGGTCTTTGAGCATATTGGACGCGGTGAAAACCACCACAGTTCGAGGAAGGATCGTAGCCCCCACTCCAGTCCTAGGATTACGCCCAATACGCTCTTTCTTGTGACGTAATGAGAAGCTGGCAAAACCTGTGATCTTGACTGGATCGCCTTTGACCAGGCTATCAGTGATCTTGTCCAAGGTAGCCTCAAGAAGCTCACCACATTCGGCTTGGGACAAACCGACCTCCTGGCGAATGGCTTCAACTAGATCTGGACGGGTGATGGTCTTGTTGGTCATGGCAAGCCTCTAGGCAAGATTGATCCTGCAATACCTACATTCGCATCCGATTGAACTCAACAGACATCCGTGTCAAGTGGCCCAGCGAGTCCTTGCGAGTGGCTACTTGACGCGGTGGCGGCTGCTCCACAATCATGAATGATCAGGCCTGCCTGATCATGCCAAGCCACTTCTCTTTCTTTCTGTTCTCTCTATTCTTTCTGTTCTCTCTTTCTTTCTGTTCTCTCTTCCTTTTCTTCCCCTTCGCAATCCAACGGCACGATGGCTAGGGGGTTTGTTAAGGGGGCGGGACGCCTCCTTGACCATCCCGGTAGGGATTAATTGAGCTTGCAATCCCCCCCGGAAATAAAACAGGGGTATTGAGTTTAATGGCCAGGGGTATAATCAGATCAGTGATCACACGATTATATATTCTCAAAACGTGTATAACCTTTGGCGTTAACTACGTTTAAGCCCTTTGATCGGGGGTAATGTTATCCTCTTAGCCCTGATGGTCGGCCCCCATTGAGTGGTCCAGGTTGAATGTTAGTGCATGACCGGCCTG
>CAZBQG010000113.1:0-13584 GCA_964493945.1 uncultured Rhodospirillaceae bacterium | reverse complement strand
ACCGAAAACTTCCCAATGGTCAGCATGGGTCCACCGCCGCGATTCGAGGAGATCGTGCGGGCCTTCGACGGCCATGGCGAACGCATCGAGAAGCCCGAGGAGCTGCCCGGCGCCCTGAAGCGCGCGCTCGACGTCGTGCGCAAGGAACGGCGTCAAGCACTCGTCAACATCATATGTCAGCGCTAGTGGATGAAACCGAGAGGATATTGTTGTGGGCAGGATTAAGGCCGAACGCATATTGGATCACCCGGCGATAGCGATTGACCAGGCAGGCGAAGGCGAATTTTTGATTCTGCTGCACGGCATCGGTGGCAACCGGACCAATTGGACCGAACAAGTTGAGGTTTTTTCCAAATACTTTCACACGGTCGCCTGGGACGCGCGCGGTTACGGCGACAGTGATGATTATGTGGGACCGCTTGATTTTAGTGATTTCTCGCGCGACCTCGTACGCCTGCTCGACCATTTCGGCGTCGAAAAGGCACATATTAGCGGGCTTTCCATGGGTGGCCGAATTGCCCAGGATTTTTTCGCCCTGTTTCCCGAACGGGTGAAGACGCTAACCCTGGTCTCAACATTTTCAGGTTTCAAGAATTTCACCGACGCGGAAAAACAACGGTTTGTCGATCTGCGCTGCAAACCGCTGGTGGAAGATGGCAAGGAGCCCAAGGACATCGCGCCGATCGTCGCCAAGACGTTGATCGGACCCCATGCAACGGAAGAACAATATGGGCGATTGGTGAAAAGCATGGAGATGCTGCACAAGGAAAGCTACATCAAGACCGTCCAAGCGACGACCATGTACGACCGGACCGAGGAGCTTGAAAATATCCATGTGCCCACCCTGCTGCTCTATGGCGAGAATGACAGCCTGACCGAGCCGGGTCTGGGCCAAGGGATGGCGGCGCAAATCAAGGATTGCAAGTTCAAGGTGATCCCCAACGCGGGGCATCTGATCAATTTTGAGCAATCCGACCTGTTTAACCAAACCGTGTTAGAATTTCTGCTGGAGCACCGGGGTTGAGCGCGGCTTGAAAGGGTAAACACTCGAGGAGATGAAATGCTGTTGGAAATTCCCAGGGCCATATACTCCGAGGAACACGAAATGTTCCGCACAACCGTTGCGCGGTTCCTTGTTGATGAAGTTTTGCCACAATACGACACATGGGAGCAATTGGGTCGAACGCCAAGGGAGATATGGCTTCGTGCCGGTGAGGTCGGATTGCTTGGCACCAGTATCGCCGAGGAAAATGGCGGGTCAGGCGGTGATTTCTTATTTGACGCCGTGGTTATCGAGGAACTGGGTCATTACGGTGTCGCGGCGCCGGCCTGGGACATGCACGCCTACATCATCGCGCCGATTTTGAGTAAATTTTGCAGCCAGGAACAGAAGAAAGAATGGTTGCCGAAAATGGCCACGGGAGAGTTTATTGCGGCGATCGGTTTAACCGAACCCGGCGGCGGAAGCGATCTCAAGGAAATCAAAACATCGGCAAAATCCGATGGCGACGAATTTATCGTCAACGGCGCCAAGACCTTCATCACTAACGGCCATATTGCCGACTTTATTCTGCTTGCTGCGAAGACGGAGCCCACGCTTGGTGCAAAGGGCCTGACTCTCTTCTGGCTCGATCTGTCGCTGCCGGGCGTCAGCCGCGGACGGAATCTGCAAAAGATCGGCAACAAGGCCCAGGATACGGCCGAATTATTTTTCGACAATGTTCGCGTGCCTGCGGCCAATATCGTCGGAGGAATCAACAAGGGATGGGAAGTGTTGATTGACGGTCTGGCTCAGGAACGGTTGGTTGTTGCCGTCCGTTCCATCGTGCTCGCCGAAACGGCCCTGGACCAAACCATCGGATATACGAAACAACGCGAGGCATTTGGTCAAACGGTATTCGATTTTCAAAACACGCAATTTAAACTTGCCGAGATGGCGGCGGAAGTCGAGGCGGGCCGGCCCTTCGTCGATCGATGTATCGAACTTCACGCCGAGAACGGGCTTTCTCCGGTTCTCGCCGCCAAGGCCAAGCTATGGTCAACCGAATTGGCGGATCGGGTATTGGACGAGTGCCTGCAACTGCATGGCGGTTACGGCTATATGTGGGAATATCCCATTGCCCGTGCCTGGGCGGATGCGCGGGTGCACCGTATCTATGCAGGCACCAACGAAGTGATGAAGTATATTATTGCCCGCAATCTGTAATGGAAAAGCGAACACCATTGAACAAACACCCGAAGCTGGCCCAGCCTGGCAAACAAACGATTGCCGCGATCATCGAGCATGCCTGCACCTTGAAAGGAGCCAACATATTTGTAAAAGACGATCAGCAGGAACTCACCGGTGCCGAATTCTGGCAAAGCATCAATGCGGTCGCGGCAAACCTAAGTTCCATGGGCCTGAACAAAGGTGACACTGTAGCATTTCTTTGTAAAAGTTCGGTTTCCCACGCCATTGCCATGTCCGCCTGTCTGGTGAGCGGGATCGTTTCATGTTGTTTACATACCCGCGAAACCCGTGTTCGAAACAAGACGAATGTAGACATCCTGCAAGCCAAGGTCATATTTGCTGATTTTGATTTGATCGGCGGCGCCCAAGAGATTGCCGGCAGCGGCACAGCCCCGGCGATCATCAACCTGTCTCACCTGGCAATCGCCGCCGCCACGGAGGATTCCTTCAGGCCGTTTGAGTTGCCGAGCCTGACGAACGGCGATGCCGCGTTGATACTGCTCTCCTCCGGCACCACCGGTCGGCCCAAATTTGTCCTTCATAGCCAAGGCACCTTGGCGGCCACGGCCCAATTCGGACCCTACAATTATGATTGCTGGTCTTCATCCGGCAGCACGATCGTGGTCATGAATCCATCATTTGCGGCTTGGATCCATACCGTTTTGCCATTTATTGCCATTCAGGGAAGAATTCTATTCGGTGGTATTTTTGATGCGGCTTTGTTTCTCAAGACCATCGAACAGGAAAAATTAACCTTGGCGCCCTTGGTGCCGACCGCTTGGCGAATGGTGTTGGCGGCGGAACCGGAAAAATACGATCTCACTCAATTAAAAACCGCTTTTTTTTCAGGTGAACCAGGATCTGAAAGTCTGGTTCAGTCCTTGAAACAGAATATCTGCCCAAATGTCATGACTTCCTATCTGGCTGCGGAAGGGGGATGTGCTTCGGGAATTGTGGCCGGCTCGGACATTTTGTCGGTTCCAGGGCAAGCGGCATCAACCGGCCGGCCAGTCCCCAATGGTCATTTGAAAATCGTCGATCCCGAGGGCCCGATTTCAGTTGAATTGGCGGCCGGCGAAGTTGGTGAGATCACCCTCAAAAGTGCATCGCTTGCCGTTTCATACTTTGGCGATGCCGCTCTCGACCAGGAAAAATTTGTCGATGGTTGGTGGCGAAGCGGAGATCTCGGATACCTCGACGAGGAGGGTCTGCTTTTTGTCAAGGGCCGGCTGGATAACCGGATCAATTCCGGCGGCATCAAGGCTCATGCCGAAGAAATTGAAGCGGCTCTACTCCTCCATCCGGACGTTCAGCTGGCCGCCGTGGTCGGCGAACCGGATCAGAATTGGGGTGAAAGAATAGAGGCTTACTTGGTGAGCAGGAATCCGGCGTTGACCGGACGGGAAGTATCGGAATACTGCGTCAACAATGATCTTTTGCCGATGCATTTGTTACCAAAGGCCGTTTACTTTCGTGATACCTTGCCGACCGGACCAACTGGAAAGCTCTTCCGGCGTGGTCTCAAGACGGCTGAATGAGATACGACATGCGTTTCGAGGCACCCTTATCCCTTTGGCGGGAACCGGTCAGACAAGAGTGGGTCGACGACAGTGGCCTCATGAACGTCACCTCTTACTCCTTGATATTCAACGCCGCCGCCCATCTTTTCTATCCGCTGGTCGGGCTGGGTGAGGCGTACCGCAAAGAAACCGGCCAGACCACCTTCGCCGTCGAAATGCACCACTGTTACCAGCGTGAGGGAAGCCTTGGCGACTTGGTCGAAGTGACTGCTCAGCTTCTGGGTTTCGACGAGAAGCGGCTTCACTTCTTCGAGACCATGCTGCACGCGAAAGAGGGTTATCAGATGGCGACCATGGAGGTGCTGGCGATCCATGTCGATCTATCCGGACACAAGGTGGTTTCCCTGCCCGACGAACCCCGTAATCTGCTCACCGATTTGATGGAAAGTCACAAAGACCTTCCCGTTCCGCCCCAAGTCGGCAGTGTCATCACGGCCGGCTCGAAAAAACCAGGATAACGGACATTTTCATGCATAGATGTCGGCGATGCTGTGGAAAGCGGGCGCAACGATATCCCCTATCGTTGGTTTCGTTGGCCTACGGCATGAAAATATCCTCAGTGTCAACGCCGGAGCAATAATCCACCACTGGCCTCGGCCAACAGCTCGCCGTCGTTGCACAAGGCGCCGATGGCGGTGATGTCTTTTTCCTCCGGCGCAAGCTCAGGGATCTTGTCCGTGCAAAGCCGGTCATTTTGCTCACCCTTGGGATAGCCAAAGGCGATCCTAAAGCTCACATCCCCCACCCCGGCACTCCCGGCCTGCATGGTGAATTTGAACAATTTACGGCCGAGGGAACCGGCAATGAGGGGCAGAACCTTTTCCCGGAGGGCGGCATCTTGAAGGCCTAAAACCTTGCCATGAATTTGGGTCAATATGGCGCCTTGGCTGCGGGCGAACTGGATGGTGCTTTTGGCGATGGGTCCCTTGACGAAGCCGGGCGTGACCCCCGAACCTTCATCGCAGGCCGAAAGCATTATGAGGGCGATAAGCCCGGTCAGGGCGGAGGTGGGTTTCACGGGCTACAAGTCCTTGGCAATTGATGGGAGCGGGCAAATCTAGCCCATACACCGGCACCGGGGAAGACCCCGCCCCCCCGCTTGCCGCTACATGGCTAATGCAGTACCGTCCAGACTGGGCACAATTTTTTCTATATTGATAAAAATTTGACCCGGAGCGGGGGGAGGGACGCTAGTGCCTGAGGTGTTGGATCATGGCTGAGGGGGGCGACGCGAGACCACCCCAATCGCCCATCGGGGGCATCCTGTGGATGGCGGCGGCTTCCGTGTTCTTTTCCATCTCCATCGGGCTGGTCCGCCATATCTCCGTTGACATAAACGCCTTTGAACAGACCTTTTGGCGCCAGCTCATGGGGACTTTGGTGCTGCTGCCCTTCATGCTGCGCCGCGGGTTTTCGGTCTTCAAGACGCCCCAGGTGGGCACCAATCTGATCCGCAATATGGCCGGCTATGCCGGAATTTCGCTCTCCTTTTATTCCGTCACTTTGATTCCGCTGGCCGATTCCCTGGCGCTTCAATTCACCCTGCCCTTGTTCACCATCATCTTCGCCATGTTTCTGTTGGGCGAAAAGGTGGGGCCTCACCGCTGGTGGGCGACGGGGATCGGGTTTTTGGGGACGCTGGTGGTGCTCCGGCCCGGATTCGTCGAAATCAATCTGGGCATGATGGTGGCCCTGGCCGCCGCCGCCAGCTTTGGGGTCAGTGATACATTGATCCGCAAATTGTCGCGCACCGACTCCACCAGTTTGATTGTTTTTTACAGCTTTGCCCTGCAGCTTCCCTTCGCCATCCCCGGCGCGCTCTACGATTGGGTCTGGCCCAGCCTTGAGGTCTGGCCTTGGCTGCTGGCTTTGGGCGCATTTTCCTTTGCCGCCCAATGGTGCCTGTCCAGGTCTTTTGTGCTGGCCGAGGCTTCCCTGGTCTCGCCCGTCTCGTTTTTGCGCCTGCCATTTGTGTCGGTGATCGGATATTTCTTTTTTACCCAGATACCCGATATCTGGACCTGGGTCGGCGCCTCCATAATTTTTGGCGCGGCCTTTTATTCCGGGCGCCGCGAAGCCCTTCATATGCGCAAAAAATCCTGATCCCTCTTTACCCGTCCTTAACCGGCTATACCCATAATCTTTGGCCATGGACGGATTGCATCCCAATCCCGCTGCGGAAAGCGAACTTGAACAGGCATTTGCCCATCACCGGGCGGGACGGCTGGAAATGGCCGTCGGCCTCTATCGCCGGGTTCTGGAACAGGATCTGGGCAATATTCAAGTTCTCAGGCCCCTGGGCGATGCGCTTCATGATCAAGGCGAACATGAGGCCGCATTGCTGGCCTATGGGGCGGCGCTGGAGGCCGAGCCCGGAAATCTTGCCGCCCAATTGAACCTGGCCAATACCCTGATCGGGGTGGAACGTTATGATGAGGCCCAGGCCAGGTCCCGGCGCACCCTGAAACTCCATCCAGATTGCACTCCGGCCCTGGCTAATTTGGGCCAGGCATTGCTTAAGGCAGGCCGCCCGGTGGGGGCCGTGGAGGCCTATGAAAAACGCGCCCGCCTGGTGCCGGGCGATGGAAAGGCGCTCAATGATCTGGGGGTGGCGCGCCAATGGACCGGTGACATTGAGGGCGCTATCCGGGCCTTCGGTCAGGCATTGGAGGTGGACGCAGGTGCCATTTTGGCCGAGCGCAATCTTCAGATTGCACTTTTGGATTGTCCCGGTCTGTCATCGGAGGAGCTGTTCGCCCGGCACCGGGAATTGGGCCGGCGTCATGGCAGGAACTTGTCCCGCCAGCGGAGCTTCACGCCAGCCCGGGAGAGGCGCTTGCGGGTCGGTTATGTGTCATCCGATTTCCATGACCATCCGGTGGGGCGCAATATCTTGCCGCTCCTAGCCCATCATGACCGGGATGCATTCGAAGTATTTCTTTACGGGGAAAACGATCCGGATGATTCCATGAACCCCCGCTTCCGGTCCCTGGCCGATCATTGGCGCGATAGTACTGGAATGGCGGACGAAGCTTTGGCCGGACTGATCGAAGGGGACGGCATTGATGTTTTGGTGTTGCTGGCCGGGCGCTTCAATGCAAACCGGCCCCTCGTCGCCACCTACCGCCCGGCCCCCGTTCAGGTCAGTTTCCATGATTGCGCCACCAGCGGGCTGGACGAGATGGATTACTGGCTGACCGATCATGACCTCCACCCCAAGGACACTCCGGAGCGTTTTACCGAGAAGCTTTACCGCCTGGATCAGTTTTACCAGTTCGAGCCGCCGGTGGATTTTCCCGTACCCGGCCCGCCGCCGTCGGTTCAAAACGGTTTTGTCAGTTTCGGCTGTTTCAACAAGCCCGAAAAAATCAATGACCGGGTGATCCAATTATGGGCCGCCGTAATGATTGCCGTGCCGGATTCAAGACTGATGCTCAAATACCGGAATTTTTGGGGTGATGAGGTTCTGGCCACCCTTCTGCGCGCCCGGTTCGCGGCCCAGGACATCGACCCCGAACGCCTGGTTTTCCTGGCCGGTGATGATCCACGCCAATCCCATCTGGCGCTCTACGAACAGGTGGATATCGCCCTCGATCCCTTCCCCTTCAACGGTGCCACCACCAGTTTCGAGGCCCTGGCCATGGGCGTGCCGGTGATCGCCCTTTGCGGGCGCCATTTCGTCGACCGGGTGGGCGGGGCCCTACTCCGCCAGGCCGGGCTGGGAGAACTGGCCGCCGCAAACCAAAAAGATTACATCATCGCCGCCCGTGACCTGGCACTGGACCCCGGAAGGCTCGCCGGGCTCCGCAAGGGTTTGAGAGAGCGTTTGACCGCTTCGCCATTGTGCAATGGGCCGGCCTATGCCCGCTCCGTCGAAGCGGCATTCCGGGAAATGTCAACCTAGAGCTCCACGCCCAGCAAGCGTTTGGCCTTTTCCCACATCCCCTTGGTGTCCTCGTCGAACAACAGCTCTTCATTCCAGGGGATGGTGTCCCAGGATTTTTGCTGTATTTCGCGCTCCAACTGGCCGGCCCCCCAGCCTGAATAGCCGAAAAAGATCCTGGACCATTTAGGCCCCTTGTCCTGGGCCATAAGTTTGAGCATGTCGATGGTGGCGGTGATCGCACCTTTGCCCGTATTGCAAAGGGGCTCGCCGGCCAGCACGTCGGGGGTATGGAGGATGACCGCCAGATTGCGCTGCACCGGCCCCCCCGAACGCACCGGGATTTTGCTGTCCTCCTTGACCTCGATGCCGAATTGCTTGAGAAGCTGAGAGAAAGGAAGCTGGCCCATGGGGTGATTGAGAACCAGCCCCAGCGCGCCTTTTTCATCATGGTTGCAGATGAAGACCACCGTGCGGCTGAAATTGCGATCATTCAATTGGCGGGTAGCGATGAGAAATTTTCCAGTCAGATTTTGGTCCCGCGATTGGGCCGGGCCCGGCAAAAGAAAGCCTAAAAGGCAGAACAGTCCCGCCCATCCGTAGAGGCCCCTCAACTGCCTTCCTCCGCGCCCCAGATGTCACAGCCGGGATAGGTATAGGAGAACCCATACCAGCGGGTGAAGAGCTGGAAGGGCCGGCTTTCGTCTTCCCAAATGGCTGCCGGCACTTTGTCCACCGGGCTCAGGCTGAGATTCATTTGGCGCCCGCCCCAATCCAGGCTGATGGGATTTTTCATCTGATCCATGGTGAAAAAGCGGGCCCCGTCGCCGATGACCACGCCTACCCCGTGGGCCATGCGGGGAAGGCGTTTGTCTTCCTCGCCCATGGTGCCCCGGAAGCGGGGCGGCAGGAAGCCGCCGTGGCGGAAGGCGTTGCGGTGGATGAAGCCGAAAATGCGCGCAAACAGGTGCACAGGTTTTCTGGACAATGTCATTTGGGGATCATCTTTAAGGGCTGCTTCCAGGTTGGTCATGTTTATAGAAAAGACTTCCATCGCCGCGCCCTTCATGGGGCCATGGACGGCCTCGCCGGTGATATGGTCCCAATAGGTTCGGGTCTCGTCATCGATCAAAAGCACCAAGCCATTGAACAACCCGCCGGCGCTGAAATGATATTCTTTGCCCTCGATCACCGGCGTCAGACCGACCCCGCTATGGCAGACGGGTCAGAAGGAAACCAGATAGGGCTCGCCGTCCAGCCGGCCCTGGGCTAGATGATAATAGGCCATTTGGCGCACGGTAAAGGCGCGCACTTCGCCGCCCAATTCAATAGTGATCAAATCCGTATCCGGCGCCAGTCCGGCGCCTGCCAGGGGCTCACCCCCGTCGGGAACCTTGAAACGCTGGAACATGTCGGGATCTTTCAGCATGGCGCGGCTGGGATCGAATTCGTAGGCGGTCATTTTCCCCGGCCTCCTATCCCCGTTTGGTTTCTTTGCGAATTATCCCATATGTTAGATTCGATCTACCAGGAGAATATTATGGACAGTCCAGCGCCAAAGAATTTGACCTATCAGACCGGTTTCGGCAATGAAGCCATGAGCGAGGCATTGCCCGGTGCCCTACCCAAAAAGCTCAATTCGCCCCAGCGCGCGCCCATGGGGCTTTACGCCGAACAGCTTAACGGCACGGCCTTCACCGCGCCCCGGAGCGAAAACCGGCGCAGCTGGCTTTACCGCATCCGGCCCTCTGTTCTGCATGGGGCGTTCAGCCAGATCGGCAATGGGCTTTGGCGGGGCTCGCCCTTTGACGAAGTGCCGCCAACCCCCAACCAGTTGCGCTGGAGCCCGCCACCGCCGCCCGCGCCGGATACCGACTTCATCGACGGGCTGGCGACCCTGGCCGGCGGCGGAGATGCCTCCGTGGGGGCTGGGCTGGCGGTGCATATCTATTCGGCCAACGCCTCCATGGAGGATCGCTATTTCTACAATGCGGACGGCGAAATGCTGTTCGTTCCCCAATCCGGAAGCCTGATCCTGACCACCGAAATGGGTATCATGAATGTCGCGCCGGGCGAGATCGCGGTCATTCAGCGGGGCATCAAATTTTCCGTTGGGTTGGCGGATGGGCAGGCAATGGGTTATGTCTGCGAAAATTACGGCGCCCTCTTGCGTCTGCCTTCCCTGGGTCCCATTGGCGCCAATGGTCTGGCCAATCCCCGGGATTTCCTGAGCCCCGTCGCGGCCTATGAAGAACAGGAGCGGCCCTGCCGGCTGACTTGTAAGTTTGGCGGCAATCTGTGGGAAGCGGAATTGGATCATTCGCCCCTGGATGTGGTCGCCTGGCACGGCAATTACGTGCCTTACAAATATGATTTGGCCAATTTCAACACCATAGGCACGGTCAGTTTCGACCATCCCGATCCTTCCATTTTTACCGTTCTGACCTCGCCCACGGACACGGCGGGCTGGGCCAATCTGGATTTTGTTATATTCCCGCCCCGCTGGATGGTCGGTGAGGACACCTTCCGCCCGCCCTATTTCCACCGCAATGTGATGGGCAAATTCATGGGCCTGGTGCGGGGCGCCTATGACGCCAAGACCGACGGGTTCGTGCCGGGCGGCGCCAGCCTGCATAATTGCATGAGCGCCCATAGCCCGGACCGGGAGGTTTTCGAAGCGGCCAGCAGCGCCCGGCTCCAACCCCAATATCAGGGTGATACGCTGGCCTTCATGTTCGAGAGCTACAGTCTCTTCCACCCCACCCAACATGCCCTCCAATGCCCCCAATTGCAGGCGGATTATCTGCAATGCTGGCAAGGCCTGGAAAAAGGCTTCCCCGGTCCCGGTTCATAAACAACCCCCCAAATTTATGGGTTAAAACGATAATATGCGCTTGAGATTGACGGGCGCTGCACCGATATTGTTGATAAGCAGACTATTGCGCCCAGGTGGCGCGTCCAGAGGAGTTTTTAATGCCCAAGGATCAACCGGGCGAAGTCCGGACCGTCCCTACGACCTGCTATCAATGCGTCGCCGGGCCCGAAGTGCTGAATGTGCGCATCGAGGACGGCGTGGCTACCGAAGTCAGCCCCCATCACGAGTTGGCGCCCTATCATCCAGGCGACGGCAAGGTCTGCGTCAAGGCCTACGGGTTGGTGCAAAAGACCTATAATCCCAACCGCATCACCACGCCCATGAAACGGACCAACCCCGAAAAGGGCCGCGATCAGGATCCGGGCTTCGTGCCCATTTCGTGGGATGAGGCGCTGGATACGGTGGCCGGAAAGCTGAAAGAGGCCAGAGCCAAGGGCGTGTTGGACGAGTCCGGCTATCCGCGCATCGCCACCAGTTTCGGCGGGGGCGGCACGTCGGTCTCATATTTGGGCACGTTTCCTGCTTTTCTCGCCGCCTGGGGTCCAGCGGATTTTTCCCTGGGCAGTGGGCAGGGGGTGAAGTGCACCCATTCGGAACATTTGTACGGCGAATACTGGCATCGGGGCTTCACCGTCGCACCGGACACGCCCATCTGCAATTACGTGGTTTCCTTTGGCGATAACGTGGAAGCCGCCGGTGGCGTCTGCGGCGTCAAACGCCATGCCGATGCCAGGGTCAGGGGCATGATCCGCGTCCAGATAGAGCCTCATATGTCAGTCACCGGCGCCTGTTCCGATGAATGGGTGCCCATCAAGACCAAGACCGACCCCGCCTTCATGTTCGCCATGATCCAGGTCATGCTCCATGAAAATGCGCGGGAACGTCTGGATATCCACTTTCTCAAGCATCATACCTCGTCGCCTTATCTGGTGGCGCCCGGCGGCTTTTTCATGCGCGATCCGGAAAGCAAAAAGCCCCTCATGTGGGATTTGAACACTGGAACCATCCAGCCCTTTGATGCGCCCGGGCTGGATCCGGCCCTGGACGGCGAATTTTGCGTCTCGGGCATTGAGCTTGGCGCTGATGAGGATCGCTGGGAGCACAAGGATGTGGCCTGCAAGCCGTCCTTCGCCATGCTCGGCGATCACGTCAAGGACTATACGCCAGAATGGGCCTCCGAAATCTGCGACGTACCGGCCCATGTGATCCGGCGCGTCGCCAATGAATTTCTGGATCATGCCTGTATCGGCCAGACCATCGAAATAGACGGAGAAATGCTGCCCTTCCGGCCGGTCGCGGTCAATCTGGGCAAGACCGTGAATAATGGCTGGGGCGGCTATGAAAGTTGCTGGGGACGGACCTTGCTGGCAACACTTGTGGGTGCGCTGGAAGTGCCGGGAGGCACGCTGGGGACCACGGTCCGGGTCAATAAATCGGCCCGCAACCGAAACCAAAGCGTCGAGCCGGGCGAGGACGGCTTCATGTATCAGCCAACCAATCCCACCGACAAGGAGAACTGGTCCACCCAGCCCGATCAGCGCCATGCCGGGAGCACATTGGTTCCGTTGGTGGGCAATTCGGCCTGGAGCCCGGCTTTGGGCCCCACCCATCTGGGTTGGATGACCCAGGCCGATGGGGAATTGGAGCATCTGCCGAAAATGACCGTGCCCGATGTGTGGATCACCTACCGCACCAATCCGGTAATTTCCTTCTGGCAGACCGAAAAGGTGGCCAAGGTAGCGGCCTCATTTCCCTTCACCGTCAGCTTCGCCTATACCCGTGACGAAACCAACCATATGGCCGATATCCTGCTGCCCGAATGCACGGATTTGGAAAGCCTGCAACTATTGCGCTGCGGCGGCACCAAATTCGTCGAGGCGTTCTGGGATTATCAGGGCTTCATGTTGCGCCAACCCATGGTCGATCCGCCGGGCGAGGTGCGCGACATCACCTGGATCACCACGGAACTGGCCAAGCGGGTCGGGCTTCTCAAGGAATATAACAGCTTCATCAACAAGGGTGCCACCAACGTGCCCTTCCGCACCAACAATTACGATTTCACCCTGGACGAAGATGTAGCCCATAGCCCCGAGGAAATCTGGGATGCGGCCTGCCGGGCGGCCAGTGCCGAAGTGACCGAAGGCGCCGAAACAGACGGCCTGGATTATTACCGCGAGCACGGCTTCCGGGTTTCCGAATTTCCCCGCAAGGATTGGTATCTGTTCGCCACCATGCGCGAACAGGGGCTGCGCTTCGAACTGCCCTACCAGGAAAAGCTTTTACGTATCGGCACGGAGTTGGGCAACCGGCTCCATGAAAAGAACATCACTTGGTGGGACAAGCAGCTCAGTGAATATCAGGCCATGCCCGCCTGGCATGATATCCCGGGCATCTGGGAGCGGGCCTATGAGAGCAGCTTCAAAATTGACATCGATGATTACCCCTTCTGGGTCCTGACGTCCCGGTCCATGCAATATTCATGGGGCGCCAATGTGGGCGTGCAGATGATCAAGGAGGTGGCCGGCAATGTGGCCGGCCATGGCGGCGTGATCATGAACACGGGCCGCGCCCAGGAAATGGGTATCGAGGAAGGGGATTTGGTGGAAATCCGCTCGCCGGTTGGCGAGACCCAAGGCCATGCGGTCCTGCGCCAGGGCATCCGGCCGGATACATTATTGATGATCGGCCAGTTCGACCATTGGGTGACGCCGCTGGCCAAGGATTTCAAGCTGCCCAGCATCAATTCATTGATCCCCATGCTCATGGAGACGACGGATAATACGGGCTCGGGCGCCGATCTGGCCAGGGTCAGCGTCAAGCGGATCGGAGGTGCCTCATGACCCGCTGGGTGATGGTCGCCGATCTCAGGCGCTGCGTCGGCTGTCAGACCTGCACGGCGGCGTGCAAACACACCAACGCCACGCCGCCCATGGTTCAGTGGCGGAAAGTTTTGGATGTGGAATCGGGCATCTACCCCGAGGTTAAACGCACCTTCGTTCCCGTCGGCTGCATGCAT
>CAZBQG010000112.1:0-13606 GCA_964493945.1 uncultured Rhodospirillaceae bacterium | reverse complement strand
GCGCCCAGAGCCCAAAAACCCCGCCCAAGCCCCCGAATCACCGCCGCCAAACCCAGTCAGGGCGGGGAAAATAAAATGGTGTCGGAAATCATGGTAGGCGCCCTGCTTCATGATCAGGGACCCTTTTCCCATAACAAGGAAGGGGGGATCGATACCAATATGGAGCTGTTATTCCCCTCGCCGGATTTGTTGAGTGGGATCTGGAAGCCGCGCCCTCATTTCGGCTTCTCCTGGAATTCAGCCGGCGATACCTCTCAGGTCTATGTGGGATTGACCTGGGATTGGGAGTTCCTGGGCAGTGGATTTTTTAATTTTTCCCTGGGCGGCGCCTATCACACGGGCGAAACCAGAACCACCAAATTGGATAAAAAGGAACTGGGCTGCTCCATCCTGTTCCGGGAGTCCCTGGACCTGGGCTACCGCATCAGCGGGCCCCATTCGGTCATGCTCCATCTGGATCATATCTCCAACGCCAAGCTCTGTTCGAGCAATGAAGGGTTGGAGAGCTTTGGCTTGCGTTACGGATACCGTTTCTAAATTTCGCGCGAAATCCGTGGATAATAAGCCAGCAGAGTAGCGGCCCTGGCCAGCATCAATACCATCAGCGAAAGCCACAAGCCGTGATTGCCCAATACGGGCTGCGCCAGATAAAGGCTCGCCCCATAGATTGCCACAGAGGCGATCATGGCATTGCGCATTTCCCGGCTGCGGGTGGCGCCGATAAAAATACCATCCAGCATATAAGACCAGACCGAAAGGAAAGGGGATGCTATCACCCAAGGCAGGAACTGCCGCGCCTCCTCGCGCACGCCCTCTAACCCGGTGAGCAAATCGATGATCAGGTTGCCGGCCAGCAGATAGAAGATCACGTAAAGCAGGGCCACTACCAAGGCCCATAACCCCGTGACCCGGACCCAGGCGGCCAGCTCCTTTCTGTCACCCGCGCCCAGGGCATTGCCGACCAGGGCTTCGGCGGAATGGGCAAATCCATCCAGGCCGAAGGCCAGAAAAAACTGAAACTGCAACAGGACGGCGTTGGCCGCCAAAGTCCCGTCACCGAATTTGGCGCCTTCGGCAGTGAACAGGACAAAGGCGAAAATCAACAAAAATGTGCGGATGAAGATATCCCGGTTGAGGGTCAGCATGCGCATGATCCGGGCCCGGTCGAATATGGCGCTCCGCGTCAGCCTGCCCCTCATATGGGTCAGTTCCTTGAGCACCAAAACCAGGCCCGCCGCGACGGCCATCACCTCGGCGATGGCGGTGGCGGCGGCGACCCCGGCGGTTTCCATGCCCAGCCCCACCACGAACAGAAGATCAAGCGCGATATTGATGCCGTTCATCAGCACCTGTAAAATAAGTGCGGCCCGCATGTTCTGCACCCCGATGAACCAGCCCAGCAGGCAATAATTGGCCAGTGCGGCGGGCGCGCTCCAGATGCGGATGTGAAAATAGATGCCGGCTTCGCTTTCTGATTCCGGACTTGCCTGGAAAAGCTCCAATGCGAGTGCCAGGAGGGGAGATTGAAGGAGCCAGAGAATCAAACCAAAAAACAAAGCCAGCAAAAGGGCGCGGGCCAGGACGGCCCTGGTTTCCCCGCCGTCATCGCTACCCATGGCCTGGGCGGCCAGGCCCGTGGTTCCCATGCGCAGGAAACCGAACCCCCAAAAGATGAACAGGAACATGGAATTGGCCAGGGCCACGCCGCCCAGAAAGCGGGGGTGGGGCAGGTGGCCCAGCACGGCCGTGTCCACCGCGCCCAGCAGCGGCACGGACAGATTGGCCAGAATGATGGGTATGGCCAGGCGCCAGACCTTGCGGTGGCGCGCCCAGCTCTCTTGATCGCCGGTCAAATTTATTGACCCGGTTCCTCGGTATCGGGGGGGAGGATTTCGACCTGGCAAATATCCTCGATCAGATGGTCGCGTTTGATATCTTCCAGATGGGCGCGTTTTTCATCCGCCGTCAGATTGGCCCCGACGCCTTGGGTCATGGCCAGGATCACGGTGGGATCTCCCATTTCCAGCCAATAGGTACGGCGTATCAGTTTGCCGGTCTCGTCGCGGTGGAAGGGGTTGTCGGCCGAGCCCTCGATCGGCGGTTGGTAGAAACGTGCCATTGTCATCTTCCTCGTACAGCGGTAAATCAAGAGCCATCATTGACCAATGGCGCCCGTGCCGCAATGGGCCCCAATGGAGAACGCCATGACGGGGATTTGGCTGAACAGGATAAGCCGGGGGCTCAGCCGGCCCCCAGGCGAGTTGGCCCGCCGGCTCGCCATGGAGGGCAGAGCATTCCTGGAGCGGTTTCAGGGGCCGCCCGCCGGGCCTTTGGATGAAGCCGGCTTGTGGGAGCGTTTGGGGGCAAGACCTTCTCCCTGGTTCACCAGGCCCGTGGATACATCCCTTTATGAAACCCACTGCCCGGGCGACGGGGAGCGTATCCTGGCGGCGGCCGATGCCGCAATCGAGGGACGGATCGATCTTCTGGGGTCGGGGCCGGTACAGCTTTCCCGCCCGCTCCCCTGGCCGGAGGATTTTAAAACCGGCCTGGCATGGCCGCATAAATTTCATCGTGATATCGACGTTAATGATTTCTCCCGCCCAAGTGACGTAAAGCTGCCCTGGGAATTTTCGCGCCTGCAATGGGCCCTTCCCGCCGGTCAGGCCTATTTGCTGAAGGGTGAAGCGCGCTATGCGGAATTCGTCCGCGCCTTGTTGGAAGAATGGATAAAGGCTAATCCCTATGGGAGGGGCGTCAACTGGACTTCGGCCATGGAAGCCTCCATGCGGATTTTCGTCTGGGTCTGGTTCTTTCATGTCTTTCACCAAGCGCCCGCCTGGCAGGATGAAAGTTTCCGTAATGATTTCCTGATCAGCCTTTACCGTCACGGGGTCTATGTCAGCCGTTACCTGGAGGATTTTGGGCTCAACGGAAACCATTGCGTGGCCGATGGGGCGGGGCTGGTGGTGGCTGGGCTCTTTTTTGGCGAAGGGGGCAAGCCGGCATCCTGGGTGGCCCAAGGCTGGCGTGTGCTGGAGCGGGAAATGTTCCGCCAAACCCATCCTGACGGCGTGGATTTTGAGGCGTCTACTTTCTATCACCGGCTGGTTGCCGAACTTTTCCTTCTGCCCATGGCCTATCGCCGGGTACTGGGTATGGAGGTGCCGGGCGCCATGGATGAGCGGCTGGCCCTCATGGGTGAATTCGCGGACAGCTATATGGCCGGCCAGGCGGCGGCACCCCTGTGGGGCGATGGCGACGATGGGCGGGTCCTGCCCTTCGGCGGTCAGGCGGTGGGGGATCATAATTATCTGGGCCCCTTGATCCGGAATTATCTAGGAGATGGGGCGCCCGTCTCGCCCGAATTGTTCTGGCTGTCGGGCCCCCCCGCCGCATCTGGAATTGAGGGTAAACCCACAGCCCCTTCGCGGGCGTTTGCCGAAGGCGGCGTCTATATTATGACCGGGCCCGGAGACCGGGTGTTCATTGATTGCGGGCCGGTTGGCTTTGGGGGCAGGGGCGGGCACGGACATAATGATTGCCTGTCGGTCGATCTGGTGTTGGACAACACGGCCCTGCTCAGCGATTGCGGAAGTTTCGTCTATACCGCATCGCCCGGGTGGCGGAACAGGTTGCGGGCCACCAATGCCCATAATACGCCCCAGATTGACAGCGCCGAACAGAACCGCTTCGTTGCGCCGAATGAGCTGTTCCGCCTGCATGAGGTTGCCAGGCCGGAGCCACGCTTCTGGCGGGTGGATGAAAAGTTTGATTATTTCGAAGGGGCCTATTCGGGCCACGTTGTGCGCCCGGTGCGCCGGATGATCCTGGACAGGGCGCATCACCGTCTGGCCATCGAAGACCGTTTCGAAGGCCAGGGCAGCCACCGTCTCAGCGTGCCTTATCATTTGGCGCCGGGAGTTGATCCAGAGCGCCTTGAAGACGGAATTTGGCGTTTGCGGGCTGGTGAAAAAAGTTTTTTGCTCCATTGCCCCGATATCCAGGGTTTCACGGCGACGGAGCGCCCCTGCTGGATTTCGCCAAGCTATGGGGTTAAGCTGGAAAGCCGGGCCCTGGAATTCAACCGCGAAGGTGCTCTTGCCCGGCTGCGGGTGTTGATTTATCCGGAAAATAATGCGCCGAAAGATGTGGAGGTTTGCTTCAACTTTCCCGCTTAACCCGATGCCATCTTCTCGACGGTGGTCGCCAGCACATATCCTGCGCCGCGCACGGTTTTGATCAGTTCGGGTTTCTTGGGGTCTTTTTCGATCTTTTGGCGCAGCCTGCCCACCAGAACATCAACGCTCCGGTCATAGGGTTCCCAACTGCGGCTTTGTAAAAGATCGAGCAGCCGGTCCCGGTCCATGACGTGATTTGGGTGATCGGTGAAGGCGCTGAGCAGATTGAATTCCATGGTGGTCAGGGGAACATCCTCGCCATCCGGAGAGGTAAGGCGCCGGGCCAGCTTGTCGAAGTTCCAACCGGAGAATTGCTGGAGGCCCTCTTTTTCTCCTTCGCTCTTTTTGGGCGCTTCCAGGGCGCGCCGGAGGACGGATTTCACCCGCGCCAGCAATTCCCTGGAATTGAAGGGTTTCGCCATGTAATCGTCGGCGCCCATCTCCAGGCCCACAATGCGGTCGATTTCGTCGCCCCGCCCGGTGAGAATGATGATCGCCATATCCGTGTTTTCCCGTAAAAAACGCGTCAGCGATAAACCGTCCTCGCCGGGCATCATCAAATCCAGAATGGCCAAGTCATATTCGGCTTTGTCAACGGCTTCGCGCATTTCCTCCCCACTATCGGCGGTGGTCACGGAAAAGCCCTGCATCTCCAGATAATCTTTGAGGAATTCACGGATATCTGGCTCGTCGTCAACGACCAATATGTTGGCGGTTTGCTCCATGGCGGCTTCCCCGACCCGCAAAACTTCCAGCTTACCGGCTATAGCCCATAATACCCATAAACCCCGCCCGATCAATCCAGGGGCTCACCCATAGGCATCAATGCTGCCTGGGCGCGGGCCGGCAATCCGGGGGCGATTTCCTGGGCCTCGCAAAATTCAAGCAACAAAGGCTCGTTGCCCAACAGATAATCCAGAAGCCCGGCCAGAAATGCGGGATCAGCCATTCCGGCGCGCAATTGATCCCCATCGGCGCCGCTGGCCGCCATCAGCCCGTCGAGGGCCTTTTCGTCGGCGAAAATATAGGCGGCAGCCTGTAATGCCAGGGTTTGGGCCTGTTTTTCATTCATCAGTTGTCGCCATCATCAATGAAAGGGAAATCCCGGATACCCTGCCACATTCTTTCGCCGATATCGCAGCCCTTGGCATAGGTATATCCGGCCCCGCCGCCAATCCGCCCTTCCGCCACCCGGCGCAAAAGCCGTGGCGGTCTGACCGGCCCGCCGCCGGCGATTTCAAATATTAGTTTGCGCCGGATGGCGCGGGCGAAATCCTTGAAATCCTTGGCGATCACCATGAAGGCGCCGAAGCCGCCAATGACGCATCCTTGGTAATAACGGTCCAGATCGGTCAGGCTGAACCGGTTGCCGAAGCCGGGCCGGTTATTGATGATCGGCAGGCCGTTAATGGTGATGCGCAATTTGTTGGCCGCATTCCGGGCGTCATTGACCAGAATGCCCGCATTGTTGGGGCCGTCACCCGAAATATCGATAATCCGCCGGGTGCCTTGAAAATCATTTCCCTGGATCATCCGAACACCTTGTTCGATGGCATCGGAAATGGAAGTGCGCCGCCCTAAAGTAAGGGGTGCGGCACTGAGGCGGGCGGCGAAGTCCAGGGAGTCCTTTTCAGATGCAATGAGCCGCCAATCGACCACCACCTCGTTGTAATCCGACGAGGAATAATCCAGATAGGCGACGGCGATCTTGCCCAATATGCCACCTTTGATGGCTTGAATAACCTGTTTGCCGCGCAGCGCGGCGGCCGTGCCTTCGCGCTGCATGCGGGCTTCCACCTCGTCGATGGAACGAGAAACATCGATGGCCAGCACCAGTTCCAGATCCAGATCCACCGGCTGGGCCGCCCGGGCAGGGCCCGTTCCGGCCACGGCCAAAAGCAAAACCGCCAGCACGCCAAACACTGGCCTGACCGGCCAAATCAGGAATGAGGCTGGAAAAGAGAAAAGGTGCCGGGAAGTCATGGGCCAATTTTACACCTGAATCAGTGCCCAAATGCAAGACTGCCCCGTCGGCGCCATTGTCGGGGGCCTTAATTGCCGCTATAGAATGATCTATGCTCCAGGGTTCCTTAAAATTTTCGGCCATCCTGCTCGTCAGCGCCTTTTTCCTCGGCGCCTGCGGTGGTCCCGATCCTTATATTTTTGATAAAGATGAATTCAACCGGAAGTCAGCCAATTTTGGCCGGGAACTGAAGGACCGCTCTCTGGTGCAAGTCTGTTACAACAGCCAGTCCACCACGCCTCAATTCATGCTTCAGATGGCCAATGTGGAATGCGCCAAATTCGGCAAACGGGCCGTATTCCGTGACCAGGATCTTCTTGAATGCCCTCTGACCACGCCGGCCAGAGCCAATTTCTCCTGCGTCAAACCCTGACGCCATTTCCCTTAAGCCCTTAATTATGCTATGGTTCCACCCGGTTTGACGTGGAACCACGCGAAACGGGTGGCGGTCAGACCTGAAGGATAGGAACCATGAAGAAAATCCTGGTTGCAGTTTTCGCTCTTTTGCTCACCGCCTGTACGGGCCGAGTCAGCGTGGGTGAAGCCGCCGGTACCGGTGTTGGCGCCCTGCTGGGCGGTTATACGGCCAGCCAGTTCGGTGGCGGCAATAAACAATGGGTTCTGGTTGGGGTCGGCGCCTTGGTGGGCGCGATGGCCGGTTACAATTTCGGCCATGAACTGGATCCATCGGACCGGGCCTTATTGTCAAACACCACCAAGCGCGCCCTGGCCCAGGCCGAGGACGGCGAATTGGTCACCTGGGTCAATCCGGTGACCGGCTCTGCCGGGACCATAACCCCCGGGCAATCCTATACCGGAGAGCGGGGCAAGCTCTGCCGCGATTACGATGCCAGCGTCGCTTATGGTAAAAAAAATGGGCCGAGTGAGCGGCAGCGGTTGCCGCAAAGTGAATGGAAGCTGGGATATCGACGGTTCCGCTTAAGCCCGCCCGCTGGCCCATTTGAGGCTGTTTGAATAGAGGTCATGCGCTTGATCGGCATTCTTTGGAAGCTGGCCCTGGCCTAAGCCGTGCTGGTTGGGTTGATGTTCGTCTTCCAGCGCGCCCTTTTGTATCGCCCGGACACTTCCAGGCCCGATCCGGCTGTTTCGGGGGTGCCGGAAATGGCTTGGGTGGATCTGGCCACGGAGGACGGCCTGACGCTTGGTGCCTGGTACCGGGCCGCCCACGATGGCGCCCCCAGTCTGGTTTATTTTCACGGCAATGGTGGGCATTTGGGGGACCGGGCCTTTAAATACCGCGCCTATCTGGATGCGGGTTTCGGCTTGTTGGCCGTCGGCTACCGGGGCTATTGCGGCAATCCGGGCACGCCCATGGAGACAGGCTTGATGAGGGATGGGCAGGCGGCGCTGGAATTTCTTCAGGCGCAGGGGGTTCCGCCTGGAAAAACAGTGCTTTATGGCGAATCCCTGGGGGCCGGTCTGGCCATCAGGCTGGCGGCGTGGCGGGATTTGGCCGGGCTGGTGCTGGAAACGCCCTATACTTCCATCGGCAAGGTGGCGGCCAGCCATTATCCCTTTGTGCCGGCCCGCTACCTGGTTCTGGACCAGTTCGATGCCGAGGCGGTGATTAGCCAGCTCAAAGCGCCCTTGCTGGTTCTCCATGGCGCACAAGACCGCGTCATCCCGGAACGTTTTGGACGTGCCTTGTTTGAGCAGGCACCCCAGCCCACGGAAATGGAAATTTACCCCCAAGGCGGGCACAATAATTTGTATGATTTTGGTGCTGCGTTCCGGGTTATCAGTTTCCTCCGGCGCTTGAACCAGACCTCAGAGCCCTTAATTCCCCTTAAACCTTGACTTTTGCCATTTTATGCTACATTTAAGAAAAGGTGGGTAAATAAGATGGCTTTGGTGCCAAGAATAGCAGCGCCTTCCCTGCTCCAGGCGACGGGTGGGCGATTTGCGTCGGCCGGGCCGGTGGCCACGGTTGATCCCGCGCCGCTGGCCGAACTTGGCGAACAAAGCATGGTGACCAGCGGTGGTGCCGCTTTCCGCTTTGAAAATTTTGCCGCCGAAAACCGCATGCGCCGTGAATCCGACAAGGCGCCCGATTCCCAGACGCCCAGGAATTTTTCAGGCCTCTTTGTCGGCTCGACCCTGGCTTTCGTCGACGCCTTCTCCGAAGAAGCCATGTCCGGCCCCAGAGGGCCCGCCGGCGGCCCGCCCCAATCCGTGGTGGCGGCCGGGACCAGCAGCTATGAAATTACCGCCAAGGTGATCACCAACGATCTCCCGGTAAACGGCGAAAACCTTAATATCAGCCTATAATTCCGTCTTTTCATGACGCTGGGTAAGTTCGGCCAGCCGTTCCGGCGTGTCCACGTCAAACAGCACGCCGTCATCCTCGACGGTCACTTCGCAGACTTCCTCGCCATGTTCTTCCAAAAGCTGGCGGGCACCCAGATCACCGGACAGTGACGCCATTTCGGCGAAGAAGCGGTTTGACCAAAGGACCGGATTGCCCCTTTTGCGGCCAAAGACCGGCACGCAGATGGACCGCCCCTCAAGCGGATCGAATGCCTGAACCAGGTTTTCAATTTGCCGGCTGGTGACTTCCGGCATATCGCCGAGACAAACCACCACCCCATCCAAACCCTGCGGAAGACCGTCCAGCCCGGTCCGGAGCGAGGCCGACAGACCCTGATCATGATCGGAATTATGGTGGTATTGCACTGGCAGGCCGGAAAGAGCGTCTTCAATCTTTTCCCCGTCGTGGCCCGTTACCACGATCAGGGGCGATATGCCGGCTTCCAGGATGCGTCCGGCCACGCGCCGGATCATGGGCTGGCCTTCTACTTCTGAAATCAGTTTATTGGCTGCTCCCATGCGCCTCGATGATCCGGCGGCCAAAAGAAGCCCGGCTATTTTATTGGGCGCCGCGGATTCTTTCTCCGCAACCTCCTGGCCCAGTCGCGGCAGGCCGCGTTCGGTGATTTCCTTCAAAAGCCCACCGCCGCCCATCCCCGTGATGTTTTCGCGCCTCACCGGCAGGCCGGCCAGAAGACGCCACAAGACCCAATCGAAGCCGTTCAGCTTGGGCGAGCGGGCGCATCCCGGCATACCGACCACGGACACCGCCCCGGCCTTTGCCTCCACTTCGCCCAAAAACAAAAGATTTCCCGGATCCACCGGCATGCCGAAATGATCGATCCGCCCGCCGGCCTGAACGACGGCGGCAGGGGCCACATCCTGGCGGTCGACGGTGGCCGAGGCGCCAAACAGCAAGATGAGATCACAGGACGCTTCGCTTAATTGGGTGATGGCACCGGCCATCTCGCCTTGCTCATGGCTGCAACGGATTTCGCTGACCAATTGGCTGCCGAATTGTTCGATGCGGCCGGCGACCGTCGCCAAAGTTTTGTCCAGGATGCTTTCCTTCATGCCCGGCAGGCGGGCCAGGATCAGGCCCACCCGCCTCCCGCCAAATGCCGCCACATTGACCAGGGCGCCGCCTTTTTGCGCATCCTTGCTGGCCGCTTCGACCCATTCCCGGCCTACGGCGAAGGGGATAATCTTGACCGTGGAGATCATCTGTCCCGGGCTCACAACTTCATAGAGCGGCGCGGTGGCCAGGGTGATGGCTTCATGGATAGCGTTCAAACCATCCAGCCGCCGGCGATCCAGATCCAGTACGCCATGGGCCTCTGCGAAAAGATTGCAGCGCCCGGTGAAGGGCGGCGAGACGCGGATATTTGATCCGGCCAGGGCCTGGGCGATGGCAAGGGCGGCCTCATCCTCGCCCAGATCATCCTCCTCCAGGCGGGCGACGATCAGGCTTTTCAGTCCGGCCTCTTGCATTTCGGCCAAATCATCGGCGTCCAGCAGCCGGCCTTTTTTGATGACCCGCCCGGGGACGCGCGTCGTGTGGGCCAGAATGCTTCCTTCCGCTTGCGACAGGGGAAGGGGGCCGAATTTCATTTAAAGCTTTTGCCGTGTTTTGCGGCGACCATCTCGGCCAGCACGGATACGGCGATTTCGGCTGGCGAGGTAGCACCCAGATCAAGGCCCACCGGGCCATTGATGCGTTTAAAATCCTCCTCGCCAAAACCCAATTCGTCTAGCCTCTCGCGCCTCGATGCTTGGGTCTTCCGGCTACCCAGGGCGCCAATGTAAAACGCATCCGAGCGCAATGCCTGGGCCAGTCCCGGATCATCGAATTTGGGATCATGGGTGAGGGCTACAACCGCCGAGCGGCTGTCAATTTTAAGACGTTCAAGCGCCTCGTCGGGCCAATCCTCGGTCAGGTCCACATCCGGGAAACGGGCCTCGGTAGCGAAGGGGCCACGGGGATCGATCACCGTCACATGAAAGCCGGCCAGTTGGGCCATGGGAACCAGGGCCTGGGAAATATGTACGGCGCCGATCAGGAAAAGCCGCTGGGGTGGGTTATGGACCTTGACGAAGGCACCCTGGGTGCCGGTTTTAAGTGATCGGCTTTTATCATCCCGCAAAGCGTTGCGAACCGTTTCCAGGTCCTCATCGCCCAGCTTCAATCCGCCGGATTGTTCGCCGCCGGTTACCAGGCAGGTCTCGCCCGTATCCAGATCGGTGATCTGGGCGATGGGGCGTTCATCCACCAGGCGGCTCAGAATTTCGGCTTCCGGTGCCCGGGCCACATGAACCCGGATATCACCGCCGCAGGCCAGGCCCACTTCCCAGGCCTGTTCATCGCTTACGCCGAATTCAAGAATGCGGGGCTTGCCGTCCTCGATGCAATTGAGCGCCTCGCCGACGACTGATCCTTCGATACAGCCGCCCGACACCGAACCCACGAAGGCGCTATCCAGATTGACGGCGAGTTGAGAGCCAACCGGCACCGGGGCCGAACCCCAGGTATTGATTACCGTCGCCAGGGCAACGGATTTGCCGGCGGATTGCCATTCGCGGGTTTGTTCCAGAACTTCGTCACGATCGGCCATGTCACCTACGCCTCCTCAATGACGAAGAATTCTCCTTAACCGCCAAGGGCGCGCTTGGCCATGACCCCGATCAGATGGGCACGGTATTCGGCGCTGGCATGAATGTCCGAATTCAGATCATCATCGGGATAGGTAATTCCCTCGATCTTGCTCGCATCGAAACTGCCGGCCAGGGCTTCTTCCATCTCGCTCACCCGGAAGGCGCTGGGGCCTGCTCCTGTTACCCCGATGCGCGTCCCGTCCGCCGTTTTGGCGGCGAAGACGGCAACGATGGGAAAGCGCGATGCCGGATTGGGAAAACGGGAATAATCAGCCTGCTCCGGAATGGGGAAGGAGACATGGGTGATGATTTCGCCTTCCTCCAGCGCCGTCTCGAACATGGCGACAAAGTAATCATCGCCGGCGATTTCGCGCTTGTCGGTGTGGATCGTCGCCCCCAGGCCCAATACGGCTGCCGGATAATCGGCCGCCGGATCACTGTTGGCCAGCGAGCCACCGATGGTGCCCCGGTTGCGGACCATGGGATCGCCGATGGAACCGGCGAGCTGGGCCAGGGCCGGAATCTTGTCCTTGACCAGATCCGAAGTGGCGACCGCGTTATGAACGGTCATGGCCTTGATCACAATGGCGCCGCCTTCTTCGGAAATACCCCTGAGATCATCCAGATCGCCAAGATCAACCAGATCTGAAGGCTTATCCAAGCGTTGCTTGAGGACCGGAAGCAGGGTCATGCCGCCGGCCAGGAAGCGCCCGTCATCGGCGGCTGAGATTTTTTCCTGTGCGTCGCCCAGCGAAGCGGCGCGGTGATATTCAAAATCATGCATGTTCCGTTACCCCTGCATTTCCTTGGCGCCGGCGACGATGGCTTCGACGATATTGTGGTAGCCGGTGCAGCGGCAGATATTGCCTTCCAGCCCGTGCCGCACTTCTTCGGGGGTCGGGCTTGGATTGTCCTCCACCAAGCCGATGGCGCTCATCACCATGCCTGGGGTGCAAAAGCCGCATTGCAGGGCGTGGTGTTCGCGGAAGGCTTCCTGCATGGGGTGCAACTTATCGCCATCGGCCAGCCCTTCGATGGTGGTGATATCGGAACCGTTGGCATGGGCTGCCAGGATGGTGCAGGATTTGATCGCCCGGCCATCCATTTTGATGGTACAGGCGCCGCATTGGGATGTGTCGCACCCCACATGGGTGCCGGTCAGGCCCAGATGTTCACGGATGAACTGAACCAGCAAAGTACGACCTTCCACTTCGCCGGAAACTTCCTTCCCGTTGACGGTCATTTTAGTCGCAATTGACATTACTTAGTCCCTTCCTGCCTCACGCTGTTAGCTAAGGATTTACAGCACTTGCCCGCATTTCGCAACCGCTGCATTTTGACGGCTTGAACGGATTTTACCGAACGCATTATATTCCGCTTCGGGAATGCAAACCGGAATGGATTAAAAGCATGCGCGCCGATGTGGACAGCGTCTTTGAAGTAGCCTGCTGGCTTTGGGACAAGGCCCTGGACCAGGGCGAATATCTGGCACCCCAAAAGCTCCAACATCTGTTGTTTCTGTCCCAGGCCTATTACACCGTCGCTTTTTCCGGACGCAAGCTCATGCCCGGCACTTTCGTCGCCGAGGAACTGGGCCCCATAGAACCATCCATCTACAAGACTTTTCATAAAGGGCGCCCGGACGTGTCGGTGGAAATGGTCCTGCCCGAAGAGGTGGATGAATTCATCCATGCCATCTGGAACCGCTTCGGCCATCATTCGGCCGATCATTTGGCAAGGATGGTTAAACGCAGCGCCGCCTACCGGGCCGCGGTGAAGAAAGAACTCCGCACCGAAATCACCTTGGCCGCCATGCGTAAATCATTTGAGAAAGCCTATGATCAGCCGGATGTGGGACAAGTGGTGCGGCCCAAGATGATGCGCTCCCAGACCGGCAAGGCGGTGGCCGTCAAATCCTGGGCGCCCAAGGCAGTGGAGCCGAAAAAGTAAAAAGCCAGGTTTCAGCTTACGTAAAACGCTAGCAGGAAAAGCCCCAGCACGGAGATAATCGCAAGGGCGGCGCTTCCCATGGCAGGGGTGCGCCCCAGAACGCCCCAGGGCCCCATATGGTAAATCATCAGGTTGCGGGCCGTGCGCATGGCGGATACGGACCGGCCCAAAACGAGTTCAATGCCCCGGCTGGTGGCCTCAGCGCACCACAGAACAATGCGGGTTCCCGCCCGCCGGTAGAACCAGTCCACATCCAGGCTGATGGTCAGGGTCCGCTTCATGAGCGGCAGGGCGATGAAAAAGGCTAGGCCCGAGAAAAGAAGTAGCTGCAACATGTTCAGCACATGGGGCGCCGTATAGGGCCTATAATCGACGGGGAAGGGCAGGATGGCATAAAGGGGTGCGGGATAGACACCCAGGGCGATGCAGAGGAAGGCTAGAAGCCCCATGGCCAGGCGCATGTTCATGGGTG
>CAZBQG010000111.1:0-13800 GCA_964493945.1 uncultured Rhodospirillaceae bacterium | reverse complement strand
TGGTCAAACTCGCCGCTATACGGATTTGGTTGCAATCAATTGAGCCCACGGCCTAGCTTGGTGCTGCGCGGCAAGGCGGGCAAACACGGTGCTGCGCTTTACGAGGAGAGGGATCAAACGAAATGAGCGATAGTGAAAATGAATTAATCCAGGCCATGGCGGGTATGGATGAAGATACCGCGCTGCGTCTGGCGACCGAAATGATGGATGGGGGCACCGATCCGCTGGAAGTGCTGGCCCACTGCCGCACGGCCATGGATATCGTCGGCAAGAAATTCGAAGAAGGGGAATATTTTATCCCCGAACTGGTTCTCGCCGGTGAAATGCTCGAACAGATCACGGCCGAGGTCAAACCCCGCATTGATGAGGGCGAGGAAAGCAAGAAGGCGACCGCCGGCACGGTAATTATCGGAACCGTGCATGGCGATTTGCACGATATCGGCAAAAACATCGTCACCTTCATGCTGGAAGTAAACGATTTCGAGGTGATCGATCTGGGCGTCGATGTATCGCCCCAGGCCTTCATTGATGCCATCGGCGAACACAAGCCCGAGGTGGTGGGCCTGAGCGGCTTTCTGACCCTGGCATTTGATTCCATGAAGGATACGGTGGGAGCCATCAGCGGGGCAGGGCTCCGCGATGAGGTCAAGATCATGATCGGCGGTGGGCAGGTGGACGATGCCATCAAGGTCTATACCGGCGCCGATTCCTTCGGGCTCAATGCAATGAATGCGGTTTCGAGTTGTAAGGAATGGATCACAAACTAGGCGAGCTGGACGGCAAGGCGGAATTCGCCGCCCGCGAAAAGCGGGTGCGCGACGCCATCCAGTTGCGCCAACCCGACCGGCTTCCTTTTTATCTGTCTCTGCGTTTCTGGCCGGCCCGGCAAGCAGGCATCACCTATGCCCAGGCCATGCAGGACACGCCGGCCATGCGCGAAGTGACCCGGCGCCTGATCCAGGAATTCCAGCCCGACCTCTATCAGATACCCAATCCCATGCTCATGCATGCGCCGGCCATGGAACGGATGGATTTCAAGACGCTTGTTTGGCCCGGCCACGGCGTCGATGAAAATGTTTCTTATCAGTATCTGGATAAGGAATTCATGACTGCCGATGAATATGAGGATTATATCTTCGATCCCACCGGCTATTATCTGCAGAAATATCTGCCGCGCATCGCCGGTGCCTTCAAGGGATTTGAAGCCTTTCCCAAATTTGGCCAGATTTATCACACTAAGATTGTTTCGGCGGCGCGTTCTTTCGGCAATGCGGGCCTGACCGAGGCCTTTGGCCAATTGGCCGAGGCGGGGCGCGAGCTGGACGGCGCGCTGGAAATCGCCCAGGCCCTGGCCGACGAACTGGCCGATGCCGGTTATCCCTTGTTTCTCGCCGCCCAAACCACCGCGCCCTTTGATCTGTTTGCCGATTATTACCGGGGCTCCAAGGAAGCCATGCTGGATATGTACCGGCGCCCGGACCTTTTGCTGGAAGCCATGGAAAAGGCGCGCATCCTGCTTATCCGCGATGCCATTTCCGCCTGCGAAAGCAAGGCGGGCGACCATGTATTCATTCCGCTCCATTGGGGACTGGACAACTTCATGTCGCCCGAGCAGTTCGAAACCTTCTTCTGGCCCCAATTGCGCCAGATGATCTTTGATCTGATCGATGCCGATCTGGTGCCTTTTGTGTTTTGGGAAGGCGAATGCGGCAAGCGGCTGGAAACCATCGGTGATATCCCCAAGGGCAAGGCGATTTACAAATTCGAACAAACCGATCTGTTCCGGGCCAAGGAAGTTCTGGGTGATACGGTCTGCATTCAGGGCAATGTGCCAGCCTCGCTGTTCAACACAGCCCAGCCGGAAGAAATGGATGCCTTTTGCCGTAAACTGATCGAAGGGGTGGCGCCGGGCGGAGGCTTTATTCTGGACGGCGCCGTCAGCATCCCGGACGAGGCGAAATACGAAAATGTGGTGGCCTATGCCGAGGCCGCCCGGAAATACGGTTCTTAATCCGCGGGGGGTAGGTCATGGATAAGGCACTGGATCTGGACAGGGATAAAAGCGGCGAACAGCTTCATGCCGAGAGGATCCAACGCATGGCCGATGCGGTGGCGCTCAAGCCCACCGACCGGGTGCCCTTTTCTCTGTTTGCCCATTATTGGGCGGCCACCTATGCCGGTATCTCGTTTAAAGACGCCATGTATGATGCGGACGCCATGATGCAGGCGACCAGCGATGCGGTGCGCTATCTTCAGCCCGACGATTACGGGCCGCCGGCCAATATCGTCCTGGGACCGACTATGGAAATCATGGATTTCCGCCAGATCGAATGGCCCGGCCACGGCGTCGCCGATGATGTGGCCTTCCAGTATCTGGACAAGGAATATATGGCGGCGGACGAATATGACGACTATATTTACGATCCCACCGGCTTTTTCCTGCGGACCTATATGCCGCGTCTGGCCGGCGCCTTCGAGGTGTTCGCCAAGCTGCCCGACTTCGCCACCCATTACCAATCCAAATTCGTCCATTCCATGGCCGCCTTCGGCGATCCCGATGTGATCGCCGGATATGAAAGGCTGATCGAGGCCGGCAAGGAAATGGCCGCCACCTTCGGCAAGATGATCGCCATGATGCAGGAATTGGGGGCGGAGGGATATCCGGTCCATATGGGCGGGCGTACCGGCGCGCCCTTTGATCATTTCGCGGATTATTTGCGCGGCTCCAAGGGCGCCATGCTGGATATGTTCCGCCAGCCCGATAAGCTGCTGGAAGCCATGGATAAATCCCATCGGTTGCTGGTGCGCGATCCGGTCGCTACCTGCAAGGCGACCGGCGGCAAGCATCTGTTCATTCCCCTTCATTGGGGGCTTGACGGCTTCATGTCACCCGATCAGTTCAAGGTTTTTTATTGGCCGCAGCTGCGCCGCATGATCCTGGATATCATCGAAGAGGATTTGATCCCTTGCGTCTTCTGGGAAGGCAATTGCACTTCCAGGCTTGATCTGATTGGCGATATTCCCAAGGGCAAGGCGATCTATTGGTTCGAACAAACCGATTTATTCGATGCCAAGGCGGCCCTGGGCGAGATCGTTTGCTTAAGGGGCAATGTGCCGGCCTCCATGCTGGCCACGGGCACGGCCGATGAGGTGGATGCCTATTGCAAGAAAATTATCCAGGGTGTCGGCAGAGATGGGGGGCTGATCCTGGACGGCTCCGTCGGTATACCCGACGAAGCCAAACCCGAGAACGTCTTGGCCATATCCGAGGCATCGCGAAAATATTCCAACGGCGGTTAATCTTTTGCCCATCGTTACCGATCTGAAGCTGTCCCTGGGGACGCGCGACATCACCGAACGCCACCGGCCGCTGTGCCGGGACGGCTTGCATCCGCGCCTCGCCAAGAAGGTAACCAAAGTACTCGCTGAAGTAGAAGAGCTCGAACTTCTCAATCCAGCCATCGCCTATCAGGCCTGGCCCGTGGACAGGATTAAGGGAAAGCGCCTGCACTTGGCCTCGGGCGAGGTGTTCGAGGATGCTCCGGTCCTGGCTCACCGTTTGGGCAAGCCGGCCGAATTGATCGCCCTGGTCTGCACCATTGGCAGCCGGCTCGACAGCCAGATCGATATCTGGTTCGCCGAGCACCGGGCGAGCGATGCGGTGGTCCTGGCCGAGATCGGCATCGCGGCGTTGGGCGCCTTGCGCGACGATGCGCTTGCCTTGGTGGCGGAAGATGTAAAATCGCGTGGATTGGGGGCCAGCGGGGCTTTGAGCCCAGGCGATGCGGGCTTTTCCCTGGACGGGCAGGAATTGCTTTTGCGCCTGGCCGGGGCCCGGGGGATCGGCGTGGAAATGGGCTCGACGGCCATGATGAGCCCGGCCAAGACCCTGTCCATGGTCGCCGGGCTGGGGACCGATATGCCTAAATGGAGCCACGCCGATGCTTGTGAGCGTTGCGAGGCGCGCGATAATTGCCGCTACCGCGCGGCTGAAAAGGAATCCGTCCCCGCATGAATGACGCGCCAGCAGCCTCCGGCTTCCGTATCCAGTTTCAACCCATGGAAGAAGGGGGCGTAATCGTGACCGGTGAGACCGTGCTGGATTGCGCGCGCCGTATGCGGGTGCGTTTGGCCAGCTCCTGTGGCGGTCACGGCACCTGTATGTCCTGCGCCATACAGGTGGTGGATGGGGTGATCCCCGAGCCCACCCAGGCCGATGCCGATGCCTTTTCCCAGCGCCGCCTCGATCAGGGCTGGCGCCGCGCCTGCCTGGTGGAAGCGGCGGGTGATTTCACCGTGCTGATTCCGGCCCGCTCGACGGCGGCGCCGGTGCGCACGCAAGTTGATGGGCAGGCAGCAGAGGTGGATCTGGATCCCGCCGTCAAGGATTACGTTATCGAATTGGCGCCCCCCTCCATGGAAGACATGGAAGGCGATGACGGGCGCATTTTCCATGCCCTGGCCAAGCTCGATGATGCGCCTTTGCTGGCCAGCGCTGGGGATATGGATATCGGCATCTTGCGCATGTTGGCGCCGGCGCTCCGGGATTGGAAATGGCGGGCCCGGATTTCCGTCTTTGGTGGTGAGGTGATTGCCGCCGGGCCGCCCGGCAGCCACGCCCTGGGCATGGCGGTCGATCTGGGCACCACTAATGTTTCAGCCGTCCTGGTGGATCTGGTGAGCGGTGAAAGCCTGGCCTCGGAAGGGGCGGAAAACCCCCAGACCCGCTATGGCGGCGATCTCATCAGCTATGCGGTCTATGTACGGAGAAATCCCGAAGGGGCCGGGATTTTGCAAGGATTGGCGGCCTCGGTGATCAACGAGCTGGCGGAGAGCCTTTGCGCCGAGACCGGCACCACACCAAGTGATATCTGCGAGGTGGTGGTCGCCGGCAACACCATGATGCATCATTTGCTGCTGGGTCTGCCGGTCGAGCAACTGGCCAAGGTGCCCTTCATTCCGGCCCTGGGCCAGGCATCCGACGTCAAGGCCCGCGATGTGGGTATCGAAATCGCGCCGGGCGGCAATCTGCACGCCATGTCCAATGTGGCGGGTTTCGTCGGCGGTGATCATGTGGCCATGCTTCTGGCTGCGGCCAGGGATGCGGGAGACGGGCTTTTCCTGGCCCTTGATATCGGCACCAACACGGAAATTTCCCTGCTCAAGGGCGACGAGATCATTACCGTTTCCTGCCCTTCCGGGCCGGCCTTGGAGGGCGGACATATATCTTGCGGTATGCGGGCCGCCGTCGGCGCCATCGAAATGGTCCGCATCCGGGACGGCGAGGTGAAGCTGGGGACCATCGAAGAGGCGCCGCCTGTCGGCATCTGTGGGTCTGGTGTGCTGGATGTGGTGGCGCAGTTATTTTTGTCGGGCATTGTCGATGTCCGGGGCCGGTTGCCGGCCGATCACGCCAGGGTTTCGGAAATAGAAGGCAAACGTGCCTTTTTGCTGGCCGACGAAGAACAAACCGGCGGGCCACCCATTTTTTTCACCCAGGAAGACATGCGCGGCGTGCAACTGGCCAAGGCGGCGATCCGTTCCGGCATTGATCAGCTCCTGGCCGCCGCCGGGGCCCAGGAGAAGGATTTGGAGACGGTCATCGTCGCCGGTGCCTTCGGTAATTATATCGATATCACCAGCGCCCAGGCTATCGGCATGCTGCCCGCCATTCCCTTCCGCCGCTATGCCCAGGTGGGTAATGCGGCGGGCGAAGGGGCAAGATTAGCCTTATTGTCCAATTCAGAGCGCGATGAGGCGCGGATTCTGGGCCTCAAATGCCGCTATCTGGAATTGGCCGATACGCCTGATTTTCAAAGGGTTTACGTGGGCCGGATCAATTTTGACCCGGCTCTTTTGCCGCCCTGAAATACGTACTTGATCAAAGTCATTGCGATGGGTTTATTTGACCGTTAACATCCCCATGATTCCGCTTTGGGGAGCTACCCAGGCTGGGAATTACTGTGGGTGGGGAACCAAGAAGGATAGACGGATGAACATCCCTGATTCCAGTCTCGAAAGTGTCGAGACAAGCGGCCATGAGATCGTGGCGCGGGAGGATTTTTCCGACGTCACCTATTTGCTTGAAGTGCGACATCCCATGCTGGCCAAGGCCGCCAAGCCTGGCCAGTTCGTGATCGTCATCACCCACGAAGGAGGCGAGCGCGTTCCCTTGACCATCGCCGATTTCGACCGGGAAAAAGGGACCGTCACCCTGGTCGTCCAGGCGGTGGGCAAAACCAGCATGGTAATGCAACAGACCTGCCAGGTGGGCGCAAAGCTTTTCGGTATGGTTGGCCCCATGGGCGAGCCCAGCCATATTGGTGAAGGCGGCAAAGTGATCTGCGTCGGTGGCGGCCTTGGTGTCGCGCCGGTCTTTCCCCAGGCCAGGGCCTTTAAGGAAAAAGGCGCCTATGTCATCGGCGTGATCGGGTTCCGTAATAAGGATCTGGTCTTTTGGGAAGACAAATTCAAAAGCGTCTGCGATGAATTTATCATCTGTTCGGACGACGGATCGGTCGGCATCAAGGGTCTGGTGACCAAGGGCATCGAACAGGCCGCCGCCAAACATGACGATATTGACGAGCTGATCGCCATCGGCCCGCCGATCATGATGAAGGCCTGCGCCGAGACGACGCGGGCGCTGGGCATCAAGACCATGGTCAGTCTCAACCCGATCATGGTGGACGGCACCGGCATGTGCGGTGGCTGCCGGGTTAATGTGGGCGGCAAGATGATGTTCGCCTGTGTGGACGGCCCGGATTTCGACGGCCATGAGGTGGATTTCGACGATCTGATGAACCGGTTGCGCCGTTTCAAGGAAGACGAAAAACTGGCTGTGGACAAATGGTCCGAATCCTGCCACATGCCAGAGGAAGATGACGCGGAACAAGCCCCCGCCAAGGCGGGTGGAGACTAAAACTAGGGGTCGATCCCCGGCGGGCCGGAGTGCGGAATAATGGCTAAGAAAATAACGATCAGAAGCATCCCCCAGGAACGTGCCGATATGCCGGTGCAAGATGCCGGCGAGCGCCAGAAGAATTTCGAGGAAGTCGCCCTCGGCTTCGAGCCGGACAGCGCTTTGCTGGAAAGCGAACGCTGCCTGCTTTGCCCCGATCCGGCCTGCGTTCCGGCCTGTCCGGTGGAAATCGATATTCCCGGCTTCATCGAGAAGATCAGCGCCAAGGATTACCGGGGTGCATACGATATCCTCAGCGATGCGTCTCTGTTGCCGGCCATTTGCGGCCGCGTTTGTCCGCAAGAAGACCAGTGCGAAGGCGTCTGCCCGGTGGGCGAGACCCTGGAGCCGGTGGCCATCGGCCGCCTGGAACGCTGGATCGGCGATCTGGCCATTGAGGAAGGCTGGGCCAACATGCCTTATATGGAGCCCAACGGCTTCAAGGTGGGGATTATCGGTTCCGGTCCCGCGGGCATGGCTTGCGCGGCGGACATGGCCAAGGCCGGCTGCGACGTGACCATTTACGAAGCCCTGCACCAGCCGGGCGGCGTGCTTAGATACGGCATCCCCGAATTCCGCCTGCCCAATGATGTGATCGACGCCGAGATGGCCAATATGACCAAACTGGGCGTCAAGGTCGAATGCAATACATTGGTCGGGCGCCTCTTCACCATCGAACAGATGATCGAGGAAATGGGCTATGACGCGGTGTTCATCGGAACCGGCGCCGGATCGCCCAAATTCATGGGCATCCCGGGCGAATCCCTGAACGGCGTTCTGTCGGCCAATGAATTGCTGACGCGCTGCAATCTGATGGGGGCGGGCCAGTTCCCCAAATATGACACGCCGCTGCATTTGGGTAAAAACGTCGCCGTCATCGGTGCCGGAAACACGGCCATGGACGCCATGCGTGTGGCCAAACGGTCAGGCGCCGACAATGTCTATTGCGTCTATCGCCGCACCCGGGATGAAAGCCCGGCCCGTCTTGAAGAAATCGAACATACGGAAGAAGAAGACATTATCTTCCAGTGGCTGACCCAGCCCTTGGAAATTCTCGATGATGGCGAAGGCAATGTGCGGGCCATGCGCTGCATGCAGATGGAACTGGGCGAGCCCGACGATTCAGGCCGCCGCCGTCCGGAGCCCATCGAGGGCAGCGAATTTGAATTTGAAACCGACATGGTGGTCTATGCCATCGGCACCAACGCCAATCCCATCCTTGGCCAGACCTCCAAGCTGGCCCTGAACCAATGGGGCTACATAGAAGTGGATGACAATTTTGCCTCTTCCATCGCCGGCGTCTATGCGGGTGGCGATATCGTCACAGGTGCCGCGACGGTGATCCTGGCCATGGGCACGGGGCGCAAGGCGGCCCGCGCCATGAAAACCTATCTGGGCATTACAGGCACGGATGAAGTCTACGAATCCGATTTTGGGCCCAGCATGGATAAACTGTTCGGCATGGATGTGGCCCAGAAGAATTTCGCCCGGGTGCGCCTTTCCACGGTAGATGCCGCGCCCGCCTCCAAGCAATCCAAACGAGCCGTCGGCGCTTGAACCGGCGGCACAGCAAACCTCAGAGTATTTGACAATGTTGGAAACTCTCTCCAAGGACCCTAAAGGCGCGAAAGCGCCGGCCGATGGCAAGTCGGTGATCTCGCTCCGTGAACATATCGTCGAGATCATCAGTGATTCTGGCGAGGGGGCGCAGAAATGCGGACAGTCTTTCGGCGCCATTTCGGCCCGCATGGGCAATGGCATCTGGACCATGGAAATCATCCCGGCTGAAATCCAGCCGCCGGCCAGAAGCGTCGAAGGGGCCAGCGGCAACCGCATCCGCACCGCCGCATTCCCCGTCGATAATGGGGGCGATGAGACCAATTTGGTGGTCGGCTTCAACGAACAGGTGCTTCTGTCCCGGGTGCGTGACCATGAACTGACCGATGACTGCATCATCTTGCTGGAAGACAAATGGCGCACCGACAGGGATCCGGAAATTGCCAAAGCCTTCGCCGAGACCGTCGATATGCTTACCGGGCGCGGCTACAAAGTCTATGAGATCGCCATGGAGGAGGAGTGCCTCAAATATATCCCCGATCCAAAGCGCGGCAAGAATATGTTTGTGCTCGGCCTTTTGGCCAATATCTACAGCCTGGACATGGATCTTTGCCGCCAGCAGATTGCCTTCATCTTCGATAAAAAGGGCAAACAGGTGATTGACGTTAATGTGGATCTTCTGGAAGCCGGCTATGAATGGGGCGAGGAGAACCTGGATTTCAAATTCGTCATCGAGGCCAAAAAGCCCGAAAAAGCCCAAGTGGTGCTGAGCGGCAATATGGCGCTGAGCATGGGGGTTCTGGCTTCGGGCATTCAGGTTTGTTCCATGTATCCCATCACGCCCGCCACATCCGTTTCCCATTATCTGTCGGACGTCTTCGGCAAGACCGGCGGCGTGGTCCATCAGGCGGAAGACGAAATCGCCGCCTGTGCCTTTGCCATTGGCGCCTCTTACGCCGGTAAATGCGCCATCACCATTACGTCCGGCCCCGGAATGTCTCTGAAACAAGAAGCCCTTGGCCTGGCCGTGATGGCCGAAATTCCGCTGGTCGTGGTCAATGTTCAGCGGGGCGGCCCGTCGACCGGGCAGCCGACCAAGGTCGAACAGGGCGATCTGATGCAGGCCATGTATGGTGGCCATGGGGATGCGCCCAAGATTGTCTTCGCGCCTTCCAGCATCGAGGAATGCTTCTATGCGCCGATCATCGCCCGCAAGATCGCGGAAAGCCTGAACATGGTGGTGGTCGTGCTGACTGATGCTAATCTGGCGGCCGCCCAGCAACCCTTCACCCGGCCCGATTTCGAAGAAGACTGGGTGGCCCCCCCTATCGATCAAAGCGCCGTGCCGGAAGGGGCCAAGCCCTATGACTGGGATGCGAAGACCGGCCTTGCTCGCCGCTTCATTCCGGGCCAGCCGGGCGGCATGCATACCCTGACCGGTCTCGCCCATGACCGTCAGAGCCATGTGGCCTATGCGCCCGAAGCTAATGAAGAAGGTATCCGCCAGCGCTCATTTAAGCTGGCCGCCTTTCAAAAGACCCTGACGACGCCCGAGGTTTTCGGCGATGATGAGGGGGATTTACTGGTTATCGGCTGGGGCAGCACGAAAGGGTGCATCGAAGAAGCGGTCGGCCGGGCGCGGGATGCGGGGCGCAAGGTGTCCGCGCTGCATCTGGAATTCCTTCAGCCCATGGCCTCGGGGATCGGCGAAATCATGAAGGGCTTCAAGCAGGCCATGACCGTCGAGGCATGCTGGAGCGACAGCCTGGAAGACGAGATTATCGATCCCGAAAACCGGCGTTATTCGGCCCTGGCCATGCTGCTCCGGTCGCGCTATCTGGCCGATGTGGATTGCTGGACCGAGGTGCGCGGACAACCCATCAAACCGGGCGTCGTAAACCGCGCGATCATGAACAAACTTGATAACGGAAGGTAGTACGATGTCGGCTCAGGCCACCCAGAAATTGCTGCGGATCGTCGATGAAAGGAAAACCATCGAGGATTACCAGAGCGACGCCGAGCCCCGCTGGTGCACGGGCTGTGGCGATCTGGCCATTCTCACCTCGGTTCAAAGGCTTTGCCGTGACGAGCAGTTGGTGCCGGAAAGAACCGTGTTCGTGTCGGGCATCGGATGTTCCAGCCGCTTGCCCCATTACGTCAAAACCTATGGGTTCCATGGCATCCATGGCCGTGCCCTGCCGATCGCCGAAGGCATCAAGATCAGGCGCCCGGACCTTAATGTTTTTGTCATTACAGGCGATGGGGATTGCACTTCCATCGGTGCCGGGCACTGGATTCATGCCGTGCGCTACAACATGGATATGACCATGCTGTTGCATGACAACCAGATTTTCGGTCTGACCAAAAAACAGGTCTCGCCCACATCGCCCCGGGGCTTGCAATCCAACACCACCCCAAGGGGCGCCTATATCGAGCCAATCAATCCCCTGAGCACGGTGCTGGGCGTGACCAATGTTTCCTTCGTCGCCCAGGCGGTCGATTGGATTCCCGATATGATGTATACGATCATTTCCAAGGCCTTCCACCATAAAGGCCTGTCCTTCGTGCGCATCATCCAGCGTTGCCCCGAATTCCTGCCCGATCTTCTGGATCCTTTCGTACATGACCCGGACAAGACATTGCTGTTGGAACACGAAAAGGGCGTCATGCCCGATGCCGGCCTGAAAGGCACCTACAAACAATCCGAAGTGCATGATCCCCTGGATATCAACCGGGCCCGGGAAATCGCCTCCATGGAGGATCAGTTTCCGGTAGGAATCCTGTATCACGATCCCCAGGTTCCCTGTTATGAGGATGTGCGCCATCCCGATATTTTGTGCACCCCTGATCAGGTCAAAAGCGGGCTGGAAAGTGAATTGGATAAATTCACTATTTGGCCAGAAGGCTGACCAGCAAGAAGAAGGCTTACCGGCCAGGATAAGCCACCCCACCTCTGTTCGAGCGAAACAATTCATCGGAAGAAAGAAATGAGTGCCGAAATTTTGCCGCTTACCACGTTCCATCTGACCGGTGATTTGACCGGTAGCGGGTTGACGGGCATGAAGGGTCTGGACCTTCGGCCCGCCTTGTTCAGCGCCTACCGGGATTTGTCAAAGCTGCGTTATGACTATCCCATGGTGCTGGTGGATGGGGCGGGCGAGACGCCCATATTCTCCTCCCTCTCGAGTCTGGTGGATGGGGTGTTGCGTGACATCGCGCCCGAGGGCATCGAGGGCGAGCGCCTGCGCCGCCAGGCCATGGCCTGGGAAAGCGAGATCAGGGCCGCCGTCGCCAATGGGGAAACGGGAAAGCTCTCCAAATTGATGGGCAAGGCCCGCAAGACCCTGCTGGCCAAGATCCAGAAGGCCGATTTGGACGGCATGAAGGAAAGCCTGGACCAATTGCAAAAATCCCTGACCCTGGATGGTGAGGTGATCGACTGCGATGAACAGACTCCGGTCAGGCTTTTGTCTCATGCCTGGGGCCGCATGCAGGCGGAAAAATCAGCCAAATTCGAGGCCGAAGTGGGCGATCTGATCGTCAAGCTGAGAGATATCCTGCAGGCCGATTTCATGCAGACCGAAGAAGCCCGCAGCGCCGACAACCTGAAAGGGTCGGTGGGCAAGGGCTTTGAGAAAATATTCGATTTTTCCGCCATGTCCGACATGCTCAACGAGGCCGCCCCAGAAAGCATCCAGGATGGCGCCTTGCCCAAGAAGCGCCGGGCCCGCATCGCCGCCGCCCTGACCCAGTTGGAAAACCAGAAATTTTTCTCACTGGCTTCGGGGGTAAAGAAAAAGGGAAAGCGCCGCAAGACCCACGAATTCATGTTCGCCAGTTGCGCCGATGCGCGCCAGGCCTTCGAGACCCGGCTCAAGGAAATGGCCGCCCTGGTCAAGGCCGTGTCCATTGCCGAGTTGGAGATCGAAAACAATTATTCGGAAACCAATCACGACGCATTTTTCAAGGGCTTCGGCGAAGATTCCCTGGCGCCTCAGGATATGGCCATGTTCCCGGCCTATCTCATCTGCTTAGGCGATGATCTGGAGGATGGGGAACGGGCCCGGTTGTTGGATCTTCTGGCGTCCGGCTTGCCCATGAAGGTGCTGGTCCAGACAGATGATATCCTCGCCCATTCACCCGTCGGCGAAGGGCGTTTTTCCTTTGGAATCAAAAGCCTGCAACTTGCTTCCATGGCCGTTGGGCTGAATTCGGCCTTCGTTTTGCAAGCCAGCGCCTCCCATTTGTGCCAGGCCAGCCAGCGCTTGCTGGGCGGGCTCGCCTATGATGGCCCGGCGCTGTTCAGCATTTTTTCGGGTGCCGCCACGCAAAAAAGCGGATTGCCCGCCTATCTGTCGGCCGCCGCCGCCATGCAGGCCCGCGCTTTCCCGGCATTTTCTTATGATCCCGCCCAGGAATTGGACTGGGCCGCCCGTTTCACCGTCGATGACAATCCCCAATCCGATCTGGATTGGCCCAAACAGATGCTGGATTACCAGGACGAGGAATTGCAAAAGGCGAGCCAGGAGGTGGCCTTCACCTTTGTCGATTTCGTTGCCTGCGATGCCCGTTATGCCGAGCATTTCGCCCGCGTTGCGCCCGATGGCTGGCATGACGATATGGTCGATCTCGGCCACTTCATGAATAACGGCGTCAGTGATACTGCCGAAAAGATTCCTTACATCCTGATGGTCGATGCGGCGGACGCCTTGCAGCGGGTCATCGTCGAGGACAAGCTGATCGAAGCGGCCAACCGCTGCGCCGAAATGTGGCACAGCCTGCAGGAGCTGGGCGGCATAAATTCCACCCATGCCAAGCGCTTATTGGCCGTGGAGCGCGCCAAATGGGAAGAGGAAAAAGCCGCCGAGATCGAATCCCTGCAGGCCCAGGCCCCGGCCCCCGGCGGCCCCCAGCCGGCACCCGCCGAAGCAGCCCCGGCTGAAGCGGCGGAAGCCATTGAAGAGGATGATGAGCCCGAAGAGGCGCCGCCCAGTGATGAGCCCTATATCGAGACGCCCCGCTGCACCACCTGCAATGAATGCACGGACATCAACAACCAACTGTTCACCTATAATGAGAACCTCCAGGCCTCCATCGCCGATCCCACGGCGGGCACCTTCAAGGAAATGGTGGAGGCAGCGGAAAATTGTCAGGTGGCCATCATCCATCCGGGAAAACCCAAAAATATGGATGAGCCGGGCCTGGATGACCTGATCAAGCGGGCCGAGCCTTTCAACTAGGGTCAGGGCTCATTAATTCAGATAGAAGATAACAATAGCGGCAAT
>CAZBQG010000110.1:0-13814 GCA_964493945.1 uncultured Rhodospirillaceae bacterium | reverse complement strand
GTCAAACTCGCGTCACTGCGAATATGGCTTAGATTTAATGAGTCGGTGACCTAGAGCACTTTCCGAGCAGATGGAATCATCTGCGACGACGTATTTGCTTCAAAAATAATAACCTAAAGCCTTTCCAGTGCACGTATGTGAACTGGAAAGGCTTTAGCAGGAACTGTTTTTCGCTCTTAACCTTGCGGATGCAAGGTTTGACTGCTACATGCTCTAACAACTCACCAGCATCTATTCAGGAGAAAGAAATGAGTTCCGCAGAGGACTATAAGGTTGCCGATATGACTCTGGCCGATTGGGGCCATAAAGAAGTCGCCATCGCCGAGACGGAAATGCCGGGCCTGATGTCGCTGCGTGAAGAATATGCGGGGAAAAATCCACTGGATGGGGCGCACATCGTGGGCTGCCTGCATATGACCATTCAGACTGCCGTGCTCATTGACACGCTGGTGGACTTGGGCGCCGAGGTGCGCTGGAGTTCATGCAACATCTTTTCCACCCAGGATCACGCCGCCGCCCATACCGCCGCAAAGGGTGTGCCTGTATTCGCCTGGAAAGGCGAATCAGATGAGGAATTCTGGTGGTGCATCGGTCGGACCATCGAAGGCCCGGACGGCTGGGTTCCCAATATGATCCTGGATGACGGGGGCGACCTGACCCAGGTCATGCATGAAAAACATGCGGACAAGCTTGCCGATGTCCGGGGCCTGTCGGAAGAAACCACCACCGGTGTGCACCGGCTCTATGAAATGGAGAAAGCGGACACATTGTTAACCCCTGCCTTCAACGTCAATGATTCGGTGACCAAGTCCAAATTCGATAATTTGTATGGTTGCCGGGAAAGTCTGGTGGACGGCATCAAGCGAGCCACCGATGTCATGCTCGCCGGCAAGGTGGCCGTGGTCTGCGGCTATGGCGATGTGGGCAAGGGATCGGCTGCCTCTCTGCGGGGCCAGGGTGCCAGGGTGCTGGTCACCGAGGTTGATCCCATTTGCGCCTTGCAGGCGGCCATGGAAGGCTATGAGGTGGTGACCATGGAAGATGCCGCGGGCCTGGGTGATCTGTTTGTCACATGTACCGGCAATCTGGATGTTATCACTCTGGATCATATGCGCGGCATGAAGGACCGGGCCATCGTCTGCAATATCGGCCATTTCGACAGTGAGATTCATGTGGATGCGCTGCGCAATTACAAATGGCACAACGTCAAGCCCCAGGTGGACGAGGTGGAATTCCCCGACGGCAAGCGCCTGATCCTTCTGGCCGAGGGGCGGCTGGTCAATCTGGGCTGCGCCACCGGCCATCCCAGCTTCGTCATGAGCGCGTCGTTCACCAATCAGGTGCTGGCCCAGATCGAACTTTGGAACAATGGTGGCAATTACGAAAACAAGGTCTATGTGCTGCCCAAGGATCTGGATGAAAAGGTCGCTCTGCTTCATCTGGGCAAGCTGGGCGTCAAGCTCACCCAGCTTTCCGAAAAGCAGGCCGATTACATCAGCGTCCCCCAGGCAGGTCCCTTCAAGCCCGATTATTACCGCTATTAGAACCCTTGCCCACCGTTGCTGGACGGCCTAGATTCTCCGGGTGAGCCTGAAAGATCCACAGGCCGCCCAGGCGGCGCTGATCGATTGCCTGCCCATCGCGGTAGCCGTGTTCGATGGGACGGGGCGGCTTGTCTCCAGCAACGCCGCCTATGGCGATCTTTGGAATTTGGAAAGCGATTGGCTGGCCGCCGGACCTGACTTCGGCCAAATCCTGGACCGGCTGCGGGGCAACCGAGCGCTTTCCGAACAGGTGGATTTCGCGGCCTACCGGGCGGCGCAACTCGCCCGCTTCCAAAAACTCGGTGCCACCCTGGATGAGCTTCTCCATTTGCCCGACGGACGCAGCCTGCGCCAATTGTCGAACCCGGTGCCAGGTGGTGGGCTGGTCATGGCCTTTGAAGATGTGAGCGGGCGTCTGGCCACGGAGCGCCGCCTCAATGAGGCCAGCGCCGTGCTGGCCGCCAGCCTTGACGGGCTGAGGGAGGGATTGGCGGTGTTCGGCGCCGATGGGCGCATGAAGCTGGCCAACCCCGCCTTCCGGTCGCTTTGGGAAATGGAGGAAGGCGATGTGGAGGCCGGGCCCCATATAAATCAATTACTGGACCGCATGGTGCCCCGCATGGAGAATCCTGAGCAATTCCAGGCGGGTCAGGCGGAACTGGCGGCACGCTTTTTGGGGCGTAGGGCGGGCGGTGGGCGGTTGCGTCTGGGGGATGGGCGCTTGATGGAAATGAGCCACGCGCCCCTTCCAGACGGTGCCGTCATGTTGGGATTCAGGGGTTCATCTGAAAGCGAGCAGGCCGCCCAAACCCAGGCCGAACGGGCCCGGGAGCTGGAGGCCGCCCTGGGTATGAAGGCCCGCTTTCTGGCCAATCTTTCCCATGAATTGCGCACACCCCTGACCACCATTTCGGGCTTTGCCGAAATATTGACCGGCGGTTATTTCGGCCAGCTCAATTCCCGCCAGGCCGAATATGCCGAGGGCATTCACGGTGCCGCGCAAGGGCTGGCGGCACTGGTTTCCGACATTATGGACCTGGCCAATATGGAGGCCGGACTTCTGCGGCTGGAATTGGACAGTTTCGATCTGCATTTGTGTCTGGCTGGGCTATTGGGGTTGGTCCGGGAACGGGCCCGGGGGCGCAAGCTGACCCTGGAATTCGATTGCGCGCCCGATCTGGGTTGGGTCACGGGCGATGAAAGGCGGATCAGACAGGCGGTGTTGCATCTTTTGGGCAACGCCGTCACCTTTACCGGGCCTGGCGGCACGGTCAGTCTGGGGGCCCACCGCCAGGGCCAGGGTTTCGAGATCAGCGTCGCCGATACGGGCGCCGGCATCCCCAAGGCGGAGCTTACGCGCATCCGCCAGGGGCTGGAACGGGGCGCGGAGCTGGAGGGGGAAAACACTCAGCCGGGTGCTGGGCTGGGCCTGTCCCTGGTTGGGCGTTTCATGGATCTGCATGGCGGCTCCCTCAAGATTAAATCCACCCTCAAACGGGGCACCACAGTCAGTCTCACCCTGCCCGGATGATGAGGTGGATTAATCGGAGCGGGCGATTTAAAACATCTCCATATGAACCAGCGCCCGACCATCACCATTGAGAGCGAATCCGAAGCCGCCACCATCCGCCTTGGCCAAAAGCTGGCGGGTCTGGCCCGGGACCGGGACGTGATCACGCTGGATGGCTATCTGGGCACGGGCAAGACCGTATTCGCCCGCGCATTTATAAGTGCGCTGGGCGGCGGGCCGGAAGTGCCGAGCCCCACCTTTACCTTGTTGCAGACTTACCAATCGGAAAAGGGCGATCTGCATCATTTTGATCTTTACCGCCTGGATGGGCCCGATGATGTGTTGGAGCTGGGTCTGGAGGATTGCCTGGATAGTGGCATTACTCTGATCGAATGGCCGGACCGGCTTGGGGACCGGCTGCCCCGGAACCGGTTGCAAATTCATTTCGAGATGGCCGCCAACGAGGATGGACGCCATATCTATTTAACCGGCCAGGGCCCTTGGCCGGAACGGTTGGAGCAGCTTCATGGATGAGCGCGGCCATTTGAGCGAGGAATTTCTAGCCCTCGCCGGTTGGCAAGGGGCAACGCGCGCACCGCTGGCCGGTGATGCCTCCTTTCGCCGCTATGAGCGGCTTTCCCTGGAAGGCGAACGCGCCGTTCTCATGGATGCGCCACCGCCGGCAGAAGATGTGCGCCCCTTTACCTCTATCGCCCGCCACCTCCATGAATTGGACTATAGCGCCCCCCGCATCCTGGCCGAAGACCCGCAAAAAGGCTTTCTGTTGCTGGAAGATCTGGGCGATATGACCTATACAAGGGCCCAGGCGGAAGGGCACGATCCCCGCCCCCTTTATGACCGGGCGGTGGAACTTTTGGTCGATCTGCACAAGAAGCCCCGGATCATCTCCATCCCCGACGGGGTCCGGTCCTATGACCGGGACCTGCTTTTGGAAGAAGCGGCCTTGTTCAGCGATTGGTACATGCCGCCGATCATCGGCAAGGTGACGGTGGGCAGGCTCAGGAACGAATATCTGAACCTCTGGCGCGATCTGCTGGGCCGGCTGGATGATCAGCCCGATACCCTTGTTTTGCGCGATTTCCATGCCGACAATTTGATGTGGCTGGAAGACCGGCCGGGGATCGAGGCTTGCGGGTTGCTTGATTTCCAAGATGCCGTGTGTGGCCCGCCGGCCTATGATTTGATGTCTTTGTTTGAAGATGCCCGCCTGGATCTGAGCCCCCAACTGGTGGGTGACGGGCTGGGTCTTTATCTGGACTCTTTTCCCGAACTGGACCGGGCGGAATTCATCACCAGCTATACCCTGCTTGCCGCCCAGCGCCATTGCAAGGTCATCGGTATTTTCACCCGCCTTTCGGTGCGCGATGCCAAGCATGATTATCTGCGCCATATCCCCCGCGTCTGGCGCCTTCTTGAAAAGGCCCTGCGCCATCCCGCCCTGGCCCCGCTGGAAGCCTGGCTTTCCACCCATCTGCCAACGGAGGCGCGCGCCACGCCGGTGCGCTCCAGACAGGTATGAACGGCATGCCCAAAACAGCCATGGTACTGGCCGCCGGCCTCGGCACCCGCATGCGCCCCCTGACCGATGAGCGGCCCAAACCTCTGCTGGAAGTGGGTGGCCGGACCCTGCTGGATCATACCCTGGACCGGTTGGAACAGGCCGGCGTGGAGAGGGCCGTGGTCAATTTGCATTATCTGGGGGAAATGATCGAAGAACATCTGACCGGCCGCACCCGGCCCCGCATCGAATTCTCCCCCGAGGTGGAGCGCCTGGAGACCGGCGGCGGCATCAATCGGGCAATTGGCATGTTGGGTCCCGATCCTTTTTTGGCCCTCAATGCGGATATTCTGTGGCTCAACGGTCCGGGCCCGGCCTTGGAGCGCCTGGCCCGGGCCTGGGATGATGATAAAATGGACGGGCTTTTGCTGCTTCATTCCACGGTGGAGGCCTATGGCTATACGGGCGGCGGTGATTTTCTGATCGATCCAGTGGGGCTGTTGCAGCGCCGCCCGGAGCGCGAAGTGGTGCCCTATTTGTTTAGCGGCGTGCAAATCCTTCATCCCCGCCTGTTCCATAATGCGCCGGGGGGCGCCTTTTCCCTGAACCTGCTTTATGACCAGGCTCTGGCCCGAAGCCGGCTTTACGGCATCATCCATGACGGGGAATGGTTTCATGTGGGAACGCCTGAGGGTCTGGCCGAGGCCCAGCTTTATTCAAGCCAGCGGTTTAACGAAAGCCGCCACCGATGAAGCTGGAAGCCAGCCCGGAAGCCAGCCTCTATACCATCCCCGCCGGGGTGCCTTTTGTGGATTCCCTGGCCGCCGGCATTCTGGAACTGATAGGCGAGGCGCCGGAAAAACTCATCGATGTTACGGTGCTCCTGCCCACCAGGCGCGCCCAGCGGGGATTGCGGGATGCCTTTTTGCGCCAAGGCGGTGGCCGGCCCATGCTCCTGCCCCGCATGATGGCTCTGGGTGATCTGGACGTGGACGAGCTAGCCATCACCGGCGCCGATGAGCTCGGCCTTGATGGTGGTGATCAGATCGGCCCGGCGATTTCAAATTTGCACCGCCTCATATTGCTGGGCCAGTTGGTGGAAAAGTTTGAGGGACCCGATGTATCGCCCGATCAGGCACTGCGCCTGGCCGGTGAGCTGGCCCGCCTGTTGGATCAAGTGCAGACCGAGCGCCTGTCTTTCGAGGACTTGGCCGGTCTGGTGCGCGGAGATTTGGCCGAACACTGGCAGCAAACCCTTGATTTCCTAAAGATTCTCTCGGAGCAGTGGCCCCCGATCCTGGAAGCGGAAGGCTGCATCGATCCGGCCCGGCGGCGCGGTCTTATGTTGGCCGCCCAGATGGATTTGTGGCGCCACTCGCCGCCCGATGGTTGGGTCATCGCCGCCGGGTCCACCGGCACCATCCCGGCCACCGCCGAACTGCTGGCCCTGGTGGCCCGGCTAGAACGGGGCGTGGTGGTGCTGCCCGGCCTGGATTTGGAACTTGCCCCCCAGGATATGGAGGCGCTGGGCCCCACCCATCCCCAATTCGGCATGATTGCCCTGCTCGGCGCCATGGAACTGACGCCAGGTGAGGTAAAGGTTTGGGAGACACCTGAGGTTCAGGCCTCCCCGCCCGCCCGCGCCCGGCTGATCAATCAGGCCCTGAGCCCCGCCGGGCGCACGGATGGATGGCCGGATTTACCTGCACCGCCAAGCGAGGCCCTTGAAAATGTAATGCGCATCGATTGCCCGGGGCCCGAGGAAGAGGCCGGCGTCATTGCCCTTCTCATGCGCCGGGCGCTGGAAGAGGAGCAATCGGCGGCCCTGGTCACGCCGGACCGGGCCCTGGCCAGGCGTGTGGCCGGTGAGCTGCGCCGATGGGAAATAGAGGTGGATGATTCGGCGGGCCGGCCCCTGAGCCACGAGCCGCCCGGCGCCTTCCTGCGTCTGGTGGCGGAAATGGCGGCGGGTAAATTTGCACCCCTGGCGTTGCTTAGCTGCCTCAAACATCCCTTGGCGGCGGGCGGTATGGCGCCGGGGGTTTTCCGCGCCAAGGTGCGTGATCTGGAAATGGAAGCGCTGCGAGGCCCGCGCCCCGCACCCGGTCTGGCAGGAATCATCCTGGCATTGGGAGAGGACAAAAAATCCTTAACCCCCTGGCTTGAGGAACTTCTGGTCCTGGCCCGGCCCCTGAGCGGAATTCTTTCCGGCCCGGCGGCACCGCTGGGTGAAATCCTGACCGCCCATATGGCCTTTTGCCAAGCGCTTTGCACGACTGATACACAAAGCGGCGCGGAACGTCTCTGGGCCGGGGATGCGGGTGAAGCGGCAGCCGCATTCATCGACGAGTTGGCCGATGCGTCGGGCGATGCGCCGCCCCTGGAGGGGCGCAATTATGGCGCGGTCTTCGATGTACTGATGTCCGGTCACGCCGTGCGTCCCCATTTCGGGCTCCATCCCCGCCTGTCCATCTGGGGCCTTTTGGAGGCCCGGCTGCAACAGGCCGATCTGATGATCCTGGGCGGCCTCAATGAAGGAAGCTGGCCCCCCGATGCCCGCGCCGATCCCTGGATGAGCCGGCCCATGCGGACGGAATTCGGCCTGCCCCTGCCCGAACGGCGCATTGGTCTGGCGGCCCATGATTTCGCCCAAGCCTTCTCGGCTCCCCATTTGGCAATGACCCGGGCCGTCAGGGCGGAAGGATCGCCCAGCGTTCCGTCGCGCTGGCTGTCACGTCTGGAAAAACTGCTCCATAGGCCGGGCGGGGAGATTGAACAGAGCTGGATGTCCACCCCCTGGACCAATTGGCAGGCCCAGCTTGATGCGCCGGAAGAATATGTGGAAATGCCCCGCCCGGCGCCCCGCCCGCCCCTGGCTGCCAGGCCCCGGCGCCTGTCCGTCACCGAGATCGAAACCTGGATGCGCGATCCCTATGGTATTTATGCCCGCCGTATATTGGACCTCCGGGCGCTGGAACCCTTGGACGCGGCACCCGATGCGGCCAATTACGGAACCATCATCCATCGGGCCCTGGAGAAATTCCTAAAAGCCTATCCGGCGGAGTTGCCGGAAGATGCCGAAACCCAACTGATGCGGATCGGAGAGGAGGAATTCGGCCAGGCCATGTCCCATCCCGGCGTCTGGGCTTTCTGGTGGCCCCGCTTTCAGCGTATCGTCAGTTGGTTCGTCGATGCCGAGCGGGAAGGCCGGGAAGGCCTCAATTCCATCCTGACTGAAGTGAACGGGCTTCTCTTGCTGGAGGCGCCAGCGGGACATTTCGAGCTGAGAACCAAGGCCGACCGCATGGACAGTCTGGAAGGCGGGGGCCTGCGCATCGTGGATTACAAGACGGGCGCCATACCGTCCAAGACCGAGGTCGCCGGCGGCTATGCCCCCCAATTACCGCTGGAGGCAGCCATTGCTTTGGCTGGCGGTTTCAAGGGCCTGGCGGCGGGTGAGGTGGACGCCCTGCATTATTGGCGCCTCAGCGGCGGCGATCCGGCCGGCGAGATTTCCGCCGCCGGGGACGACCCCATGGGTTTGGCCGAAGAGGCGCGGGCCGGATTGGTGGAATTGATTGCTGAATTCGATCAGGTTGAGACGGCCTACGAATCCCGCCCCCGCCCGGACAAGGCGCCCCGCTATTCAGATTACGAACATCTGGCCCGGGTCAAGGAATGGTCCGCTGGCGGCCATGGCGATGGATCGGAAGGGGAGTGAGCATGGTTGAGACTGCCGCCCCCATTCCCGATAAGAGCCAACGCCTAGCCGCCGATCCTTCTGCCTCGGTATGGGTTTCGGCTTCCGCCGGGACCGGCAAGACCAAGGTTTTGACCGAGCGCGTGCTGGGACTGTTGCTGGGGGGCACGCCGCCCGAACGCATTTTGTGCCTGACCTTCACGCGGGCGGCGGCGGCCCAGATGGCCGGGCGCATTACCGATGTACTGGGTGGCTGGACCATGATGGACGAAGAAGACCTGTCCGGCCAATTGGAAGCCTTGCTGGGCCATGCGCCCGACGGTGACAAATTAAAGCAGGCACGGCGTCTCTTCGCGCTCATCCTGGATGCGCCGGGCGGCATGAACATCATGACCATTCATGCTTTTTGCCAATCGCTTCTCAGGCGCTTCCCTTTGGAAGCGCGGGTGGTGCCCCATTTCTCCCTGATGGATGAACGGGATTCCGACGAGATGCTGATCACCGCCCGCGAATCGGTCCTCAACCGGGCGCGGGGCGACGGCGACGGGGATATGGCCCATGCCCTGGCCCGCCTCACGCCCCATATCCACGAACAGGCTTTTCCCAAGTTGATGGGCCAATTGGCCGGCGCCCGGGGCCGCCTGGCCCATCTGATCACCCGCCATGGCGGGCTTGCTCAATTGATCGAGCAGACACGGGTTCGCCTGGGTGCCCAAAAGGAAGAGACGCCGGAAAGCATTTTGGCCGAGGGCTGTGAAGATGGTGCCTTGGATCTTATGGGCTTGCGTCTGGCGGCCCAGGCCCTGGCCGGAGGCTCAGGCCCAGAACAGGCAAAGGCGAAAATTCTGGGCGCTTGGTTAGGTGATCCTTTGGGCCGGGTTGCCAATTTTCAGACCTATGCCGATATCTACCTGACCCAAAAGCGCCACGCCGGTCCGATCCAGATCAGGGCAAAGCTGATCAACAAGGGCACATCGGAAGCGACGCCCGGGGCCGAAGAAATCCTGACCTCCGAGGCCCAGCGGCTGGCCGCTCTGCTGATCCGCATCCGCACCCAGACCCTGTGGGTGGCAACCACGGCCATGATCACCCTGGGCCAGGGGTTAATCCAGGCCTATGAACAACTCAAAACAAACCGCGCATTGCTGGATTATGAAGATCTGATCTTGCAGGCGGACAGGCTTTTGCATGACGGGGGTGCCGCGCCCTGGGTGCTCTACAAGCTCGACGGCGGCATCGATCATATTTTGGTGGATGAAGCGCAAGACACCAATCCGGGGCAATGGCGCATCGTGCAGGCTTTGGCCGAGGAATTTTTCACCGGCGCCGGTGCGGCGGCGGAGATACGCACCGTTTTCGCCGTCGGTGACGTCAAGCAATCCATTTACAGTTTCCAGGGCGCCGATCCGGCGGCCTTCACCGCCATGCGCGATCTGTTTGCAGACCGCGTCCCCGCCGCCGCCGGTCAGTGGCGGGAAGTGGAATTGCAGCTTTCCTTCCGCTCGACGCGGGCCGTGCTGGATTGCGTCGATGCGGTGTTTCAGGCATCCGGCGTGGGCGACGGGGTGGCGCTGGACGGCAAACCCATCCAGCATCAGGCCCACCGCGAAGGCGATGGCGGTCTGGTGGAATTATGGCCGCCGGTGGAGCCCCGCGCCTCTGATCCTCCCGATGGCTGGAAGCCGCCGGTGGAGGTGGTCCGGGGGGATCAGCCGCCGGCCCGCCTGGCCCGTCTGGTGGCCGGGCGCATCCACCAGATGATCCATGAAGGCGAGATATTGGAATCCAAGGGGCGCCCGGTGGAGGCCGGCGATATTCTGGTTCTGGTGCGCCGCCGCACCCAGTTCGCCGATGAATTGGTGCGCGCCCTCAAGCAATTGGAAATCGGCGTCGCCGGTGTTGACCGCATGGTGCTCACTGAACAGATGGCGGTGATGGATCTGATGGCCATGGGGCATTTTCTGTTGCTGCCCGAAGATGATCTGACGCTCGCCACCGTGCTCAAGGGGCCGTTGATCGGGCTCACGGAAGAGCAGCTTTTCGATCTGGCCTATGGGCGGGACGGCACTTTGTGGGATGAGCTCAAGTCCCGGGCGGGCGAGGGCGGCGATTTCCAAAAGGCTTACGGTGCCCTGGCGGCCCTTCTGGCCCAGGCCGATTTCACCCCGCCTTTCGAAATCTACAGCCAAATTCTGGGGGCACTCCGTGGCCGGGAAAAGCTGCTGGCCCGGCTGGGTCCCGACGCGGGCGATCCCATTGCCGAATTTCTCAATCTGGCGCTCTCTTTTGAGGCCAGCCATCCGCCGTCGCTGCAGGGTTTTTTATATTGGCTGGAGGCCGGCGAGGTGGAGGTCAAGCGCGATCTGGAAGAGGCCCCGTCGGGCACGGTGCGGATCATGACCGTGCATGGCGCCAAGGGGCTGGAAGCACCTATCATCTTTTTGCCCGACACCTTGCAGAGCCCGGCCACCTCGCCCTCCCTCCTTTGGCTGCCGGATCAGGACAGCGAGGATGATGCGCTTTTATGGCTGCCCCGGCGCGCCCTGGAAACGGAACTGGCCGAAGCGGGACGCGAAGCGGCTGCCCTGGATCAGGCGCGGGAATACAGGCGCCTGCTATACGTCGCCATGACCCGCGCCGAAGACCGGCTTTATGTCTGTGGCTGGCGCACCCGGAGGCAGCCACCCGAAGGCTGCTGGTATGATTCGATCCGGGCCGGGCTGGAAGGGCTGGGCTCAGAGCAAGCCGATTCCTTCCCCGAATTGGCCAGGGAAGTTGGGCTCCAACCGATCCTGCGTTTCACTTCGGCACAAACAGCCGAGCCGCCCAAACCGACCCTGGGTGAAACCAAAATTTGGAACCCCCTGCCCCCATGGGCCGGCACTTTGCCCCCGTCGGAAGAGGCGCCACCCCTGCCTTTGGTTCCGTCGCACGAAGACGGCGAAGAGCCGCCCGTCAGCCCGCCGCTGGGTGCGGATGGTAAGGAGCGCTTCAAGAGAGGCCGTCTGGTCCATGCCCTTTTGCAATTCCTGCCTGGGCTTCCCGTGGTTAAGAGGGCACCGGCGGCGGAGGCCTATCTGGCCCGTCCCGCCCACCGTTTGGGGCCGGAGGAACAGAGCGGAATTCAGGCCGAATGCATGGCCATCTTGGAAGATGACCGCCTGACCGGCTTGTTTGGCGAAGAATCCAGGGCCGAAGTGAGCCTGATCGGCCATTTGGGAGACCGGATCGTATCCGGGATTGTTGACCGGCTTTTAATAACTGACGAGCGGATCGCCATCATTGATTACAAGACCAACCGCGTGTCGCCCACGGGGCCGGATCAGGTGCCCGGCGCATATCTGCGCCAAATGGCCGCCTACCGCGCCGTTCTGCAGGGCATTTATCCCGGGCGGGATGTGGAATGTGCCCTTTTATGGACCATGGGGCCGGGCCTCATGTGGCTAGATGACGAAGTTTTGAGCGCCTCGGCGCCTTGACGGAATTGCCTTTGCTCAATAGATTGTTGGGGTACGGCCTGAGCCTTAAATCCGGATGCCGGTAGCTTCCACCTGACCGGTCATGAATGGGAATTGAATATGTCCAAACCAGTCACCGATCAATCTTTCAGCAGCGAAGTTCTAGAAGCCCCCGGTCCCGTGCTGGTAGATTTTTGGGCTGAATGGTGTGGACCGTGCAAACAGATCGCCCCCACCCTTGAGGAAATCAGCGAGGAGTTGGGCGACAAGCTGACCATCGCCAAGGTGGATGTGGATGACAATCCGGACACCCCCAACAAATATGGCGTGCGCGGCATTCCCACCCTGATCATCTTCAAGGACGGTGAAGTGGCGGCAACCAAGGTGGGCGCCCTGCCTAAGAACAAGCTCAAGGAATGGGTCGAATCGGTCATCTGAACGTTTCCCGGATATGAGCGACGGCTCCTTAAACGAAATTCCCTATACCTGGGGCTATTACCGCGAGCTTAATCCGGTATTGCTCAACTATATCGCCACCCTCAACGGGTTCGCGCCCCTGGATTTGGAGAGTGAATTCACTTATTGCGAACTGGGCTGCGGCAACGGGGTAAGCACAGCCGCCCTCGCCCAGCTTTTTCCCAAAGGGCAGTTTATCGGCGCGGATTTCAGCGCCGAACATGTGGAAAACGGAACCCAGTTGGCCGAAGATGCGGGACTTGGGAATGTCAGCTTCGCCGAAGTGGATTTCAATGATCTGGCCGACCATGACCTGCCCGATTTTGATTTTATCACGCTGCACGGGGTCTATGCCTGGATCGATCCGGAAACCCGCGAAGGGTTACGCCAGTTTTTTGACCATAAACTGAAGCCGGGCGGATTTCTTTATGTCAGCTACAACGCCATGCCCGGCTGGAGCGCCATCGGCCCGCTCCGCGAAATGGTCCTGGCCGCCACCCTGGAGATGGACGCCGATCCCATCACCAAGATGCAGTCGGGTCTGGATTATCTCAATTATATGAAAGAGCGCGAGGCGGGCTATTTCGCCGATAATCCGCCGGCGGCGGCCTTTGTTGAGGAAATCAGCACGCTCGATCCCCATTATCTGGTCCATGAATTCTTCGTCGATTTTGTCAAACCCTATTATTTCTATCAGGTGGCCGGCGAGATGCGCTCCATCGGGCTTCATTTCGTCGGCAATGCGGAGATCAGCCTCAATTTTCTTGATCTGGCGGCGCCCACGGATTTTCATAAACGCCTGTCCGAGGCATCCACCCGCATCGCCTTCGAAGGCGAAGGGGATTTTATCCGCAATCAGAGATTCCGCCGCGACCTTTATTGCAAGGGCAAGGAAAGCCTGGATGAGGAAGCCCAGCGGGCGGTCCTCTGCCAAACGCCCTTCGGCACGTCCCATGCCTGGGAAATCTTCAGCCTCGAAGCCCGCTTCGGCGAGGTGGAGATCAATTACCAATCGCCTGTATTTGAAGCTCTGATCGACAGCCTGAGCCGTTCGGCCAAAAGCGTCGAGGCGCTGAAAGACGGGCCGGGTTTCGAGGATTATACCCCTGATTTGCTCATCGACGGGATCAAATTTCTCTCCGCCGGCAACCAGCTCATGCCCTTCGCCCGGCCCACCCGGGAGACCAGCGGGAAGGATCTGGAGGCCCAGTGCTTCGCTTTGCCGACCGGCTTCAATCTGGCCATGTTGAAGCGCCGCCTGTTCAAAAGCGACAATCTGGCCCTGGCGGCACCGGCGGCGGGCATCGGCTTGGAGGTGGGCATGGCGGATGCGCTTTATGCCCTTTGTTTGGTGGAAGCCCCCAGTGGACAGGTGGCCGAATGGGCTTTTCAGCGCTCCATCGAGGCGGGCCAGCAGATCGTTTCCGATGACGGCGACGAGCAGGGCGCTCTGGAGGATGCGGTGGATGTCTTCCGGGAAACCAGATTGGCCAAATTTATCGAGCTTGGGATTCTGGAGCCGGCGGAATAGGGGCCTTTTGGTTTGCCATCTCCGCACCCACTTTCGTCATTCCCCGCGAAGGAGCGTGTGAAGGAATTGCTTTTGGGCGTGGTTTGTGATTCTGTC
>CAZBQG010000109.1:0-13951 GCA_964493945.1 uncultured Rhodospirillaceae bacterium | reverse complement strand
CAAAGCCGCCCTATAGTCGCATTTCATGGCCGACCGCCCAGTCATTGCCAATTTCCAGCATCGCCATCTTCTTGGCATCGAGGGCCTGTCGCCTGACGAGATCAGCCTGTTGCTGGACCGCTCCGAGGTCTATGTGGCACTCAACCGGGGTGCCGAGAAAAAGCGCGATGTGTTGCGCGGGCGCACGGTTATCAATCTTTTTTTCGAGAATTCGACGCGCACCCGCACCTCGTTCGAGCTGGCCGGCAAGCGCCTTGGCGCCGATGTGATCAACATGTCGGTCGAGACCAGCGCCATCGGCAAGGGGGAAACCCTGATCGATACGGCCATGACCCTGAATGCCATGCACCCGGATGTTTTGGTCGTGCGCCATCCCTATTCGGGCGCCGCGCAGCTCTTGTCCGAAAAGGTCAATTGCGCCGTCATCAACGCAGGCGACGGCAGCCATGAACATCCGACCCAGGCCCTGCTGGATGCCCTGACCATCCGCCGCCGCAGGGGCGGGCTGGAAGGGCTTTCGGTGGCCATTTGCGGCGATATCCTCCATTCACGGGTGGCCCGCTCCAACATTCATCTGTTAGTCACCATGGGTGCCCGCGTGCGGCTGATCGCGCCCCGCACCTTGCTGCCGCCGTCCATCGAGGCCCTGGGCGCCGAGATTTTTTACGACATGTCCGAAGGCCTGGCCGATTGCGATATCGTCATGATGCTGCGCCTGCAAAGCGAACGCATGGAAGGTAATTTCTTCCCTTCCATCCGCGAATATTTCCACTTTTTTGGTCTCGATTACGCCAAGCTGGCGGTGGCCAAACCCGATGCCCTGATCATGCATCCGGGGCCCGCCAACCGGGGCGTGGAGATCGATTCGGTGGTGGCCGACGATTTCAGCCGTAGCGTCATCCGCGAGCAGGTGGAAATGGGCGTCGCCGTGCGCATGGCCTGCCTGGAACTGCTCACGGCAGCAGGCGGCGATGGGGTGGAGAAGGCATAAGATGAACGAACAGAGCCCACCCCGTGTCGCGTATGTGAATGCCCATCTGATGGATCCGGCGTCCGGGTTGGACGGACCGGGCACCCTGCTCACGGAAGGCGAGAGCATTTTGGAGCTGGGCAAGGACCTGTTCGCCGGTGGCCTACCGGATGATGCGCTGGTGGTGGATTGCGGCGGATATTGCCTGGCGCCGGGTCTGGTGGATATGCGGGTACAAATCCGCGAGCCCGGCGAGGAACATAAGGGAACCATCCTGTCGGCCGGGCGGGCGGCGACGGCGGGCGGCGTGGCCAGCATGGTCTGCCTGCCCGATACGGACCCGGTCATCGATGACATGTCGGTGGTCGAATTCGTCGCCCGCCGGGCACGCCAGATCGGCCTCGCCAAGGTCTATCCCTACGGCGCCGTGACCAAGGGGCTGGCCGGCACGGATCTGGCTGAATTGGGCATTCTGGCGGAAGCCGGTGCCGTCGCCTTCACCGACGGCGGGCGGGCTATCGCCGATACCAGGATGATGCGCCGGGCGCTGGATTATGCCCGCACATTTGACCTTTTGATTGTGCAGCATCCGGAAGATCCGAGCCTGGCCAGGGGCGGCGCCATGAATGAAGGCGAGGTGGCCACCCGGCTGGGTTTGCCGGGCATCCCGCCCATGGCCGAGCTGATCCTGGTTGAGCGGGATATCAGGCTTCTGGAACTGACCGGCGGGCGGCTTCATTTCGCCCATGTTTCCACGGCCGGCGCCATAGAGGCCATCCGCCAGGCCAAAGCCAGGGGGCTGGAAGTCACCTGCGACACCTCACCGCCTTATTTCGCACTCAATGAAACCTCGGTCGGCAATTACCGGACATATGCCAAGCTCTCGCCGCCGCTCAGGGGCGAAAGCGACCGCTTGGCCGTGATCCAGGGCCTGGTGGATGGCACGGTGGATGCTATCGCATCGGACCATGCGCCCCAGGATGAAGATAGTACCCGCCTGCCTTTCGTGCAGGCGGCCATCGGCGGCGTCGGCCTGGAAACCCTGCTGCCGGTCAGCCTGGAACTTTATCATGAGGGCCATCTGGGCATGCTTGATTTGCTGGACAAACTGACCGCCACACCGGCCCGGCTCATGGGATTGACCGCCGGACGTCTGGCGCCTGGCGCGCCGGCCGACCTCGCCTTGTTTGATCCCGACCGGGGCTGGCGCATCGATGCGGATATCCTGATGAGCAAATCCAAGAATTCCCCCTTCGATGAGAGGCCCGTCCAGGGGCGCGTACTCCGGACCGTCATCGATGGGCGCACGGTCTTCGAACTGGCGGATTAAAGCGCCATGGAAGCCTTATTTAACAATTTCGGCCAGACCCATCTGCTGGTTATTCTGGGCGCCTATCTGGCCGGCTCCATTCCCTTTGGGTTGTTGCTCACCCGGGCCAAAGGGCTGGGTGATCTGCGCCAGGTTGGATCGGGCAGTGTGGGGGCCACCAATGTCTTGCGCACCGGCTCCAAGGGCCTTGCCTTCCTCACAGTTTTGTTGGACGCGGGCAAGGGGGCGGCGGCGGTGCTGGTGGCCAACCAACTGTGGGGCGTTGAACTGACCCTATGGGCCGGATTGTTCGCCGTTCTCGGCCATGATTTCACGCTCTGGCTCAATTTTAAGGGTGGCAAGGGCGTAGCCACCTCCTTCGGCGTTCTGCTGGCCATTGCCTGGCCGGTCGCGCTGACCGCCGGCCTTATCTGGCTGGTGGTTGCCCTGGTGTCGCGCTATTCCTCCCTGGCCGCCCTGGCCGCCTTTGCCGTGGCTCCAGCCTATGCCTGGTGGCAGTCCGACACGTCCCATGCTTTGCTGGCCCTGATCCTCTGCCTTCTGGGATTTGCCCGCCATCATGCCAATATCGCCCGCCTTGTGCAGGGACGGGAAAGCCGGATCGGAAGCAAAGCTACTTGACAGCGCCCGGTGCCATGAACCATGCTCGCGCGTAATGAGCGAGAGACAAAAGACCCTTTCAAGCGATGAGAAAATTGACTGGCTGCGCCTGATCCGCAGCCAGAATGTTGGGCCCATTACTTTTTATAGGCTTCTCGAGCGCTTCGGTTCCGCCGGGCGGGCCATCGACGTCTTGCCCGAACTGGCCAAGCGCGGCGGCGCGGGACGCATCCGGGTGGGCGCCAGGGCCCAGGCCGAAGAGGAATTGGACAGGTTTAATGCTCTGGGCGCAACTGTAATTGGGTGCGGCGAAGCGGCCTATCCGCCCCAGCTGACCCAGACCGAGGACGCGCCACCCCTGATCAGCGTGTTGGGTCATGCGGTGCTCCTCAACAAACGGGCAATCGCCATCGTCGGCACCCGCAACGCATCGATCAATGGCGGGAAACTGGCCAACAGGTTCGCCCGGGAACTGGGAGAGGCGGGATTTCTGGTTGTTTCGGGCATGGCCAGGGGAGTGGATGGCAGGGCCCATGAAGGTGCCCTGAAGACAGGTACTGCCGCCGTCCTGGCCGGCGGCGTCGATGTCCCTTACCCCAAGGAAAATGAAAAACCATACGAAAAATTGCTGCAAACGGGCGCCGTCATCTCGGAAATGCCGCCGGGCACGGTGCCCAAGGCCAGGCATTTTCCAAAACGAAACCGGATCATTTCGGGCATGGCCATGGGTGTGGTGGCGATCGAGGCGGCCTTGCGGGCCGGCTCATTGATTACGGCCAGGCTGGCCCTGGAACAGAACAGGGAAATTTTCGCCGTTCCCGGATCGCCCCTGGACCCTAGAGCGCGGGGCGCCAACAATCTCATCCGCCAAGGCGCCCATTTGGTGGAATCGGCCGAGGAAATTATTTCCCTGCTGAACGACCTCTTTGCCACGGTGCTGGGAGAAAGGGAACCCTTTGAAATTAAAGAAAATTCTCCGCCCAACCCGACGAGGGTGCGTTGGCTGATGCGCGCCGGGCCTTAAAAAATTATCTCTCTCCAACGCCGGTGGCGGTTGACGAACTCATCCGGCAATGCCAAATGTCCTCTGCTGTGGTGTCAACGATCCTCCTGGAATTGGAACTCGCATCCAAATTGGAGAGGCATCCGGGCAACCAGGCTTCTCTTATTGGGGACATTTGATACTCGCTCATGTCAGACGTTGTTGTCGTAGAATCGCCAGCCAAGGCAAGAACCATCAACCGCTATCTGGGCGGCGGTTATGTGGTGCTTGCCAGTTATGGACATATCCGGGATCTGCCCTCCACGGGTGGCTCCGTGAAACCGGATGCCGATTTTTCCATGGATTGGGAAATCGACGGCAAGGCCCAAAAACGCATTGGCGATATCGCCGCCGCTGTAAAAAAAGCCGATAAGCTTTATCTGGCCACCGACCCCGACCGTGAAGGCGAAGCCATTTCCTGGCATGTCCAGGAGGTGCTGGCCCAGAAGAAGGCGCTGGACGGCGTCGAAGTCCAGCGCGTGGTCTTCAACGAAATCACCCAAAGCGCTATCCGCGAGGCCTTCGACAATCCGCGCCAGGTGGACACCGAACTGGTCGAGGCCTATCTGGCCCGCCGGGCCCTGGATTATCTGGTGGGTTTTACGCTGTCGCCGGTGCTTTGGCGCAAATTGCCGGGCAGCCGTTCGGCGGGGCGCGTGCAATCCGTGGCACTTCGCCTGATCTGCGAACGGGAATCCGAAATCGATGCGTTCAATCCCCAGGAATACTGGTCGGTCAAGGCGCTGTTTGCCAATGCGGGCGCCCAGCAGATCACCGCCAATCTGACCCATCTTGACGGCCAAAAGCTGGACCGGCTGGACTTAACGGATGAAGCGGCGGCAACGAAAGCACGTGAGGCCATCGAGGCCAGGGAATTTTCCGTCTCCTCGGTGGAGCGCAAGAAAGCCAGGCGCAATCCGGCGGCACCTTTCACCACCTCCACGCTGCAACAGGAAGCCGCCCGCAAGCTTGGCTTCGGCGCCCAGCGCACCATGCAGGTCGCCCAGAAGCTTTATGAAGGTGTTACCATCGGCGGCAAACAGACCGGCCTGATCACCTATATGCGGACCGATGGGGTAACCATCGCCGGCGAGGCCATCCAAGCCTGCCGCAGCTTTATCGGGCAAAATTACGGTAACCCTTATTTGCCGGAAAAAGCGCGGGAATATAAAAGCCGGGCGAAAAACGCCCAGGAAGCTCATGAAGCCATCCGCCCCACGGATATTTCCCGCCAGCCAGGCCAACTGGGTGAATTGCCGGAAGAACAAAGAAAGCTTTACGACCTGATCTGGAAACGGACCATGGCCAGTCAGATGAGCTCCGCCGTGCTCGATCAGGTGGCCATAGATTTGCGCGCACCCACCGATGCACCGGACGCCAATCTGGTAACATTACGCGCCACCGGTTCGGTGATTGCCTTTGACGGGTTCCTCAAGCTTTACCGGGAAGGCCGGGACGATAGCGAAGACGAGGATGCCGAACGCATCCTGCCCCAGGTCAGTGAAGGCGAAAAATTGAGCCGCCTGGAGGTCAATTGCGAGCAGCATTTTACCCAGCCGCCACCCCGTTTTTCAGAAGCCAGCCTGGTCAAGAAACTGGAAGAGCTGGGTATTGGCCGGCCCTCCACCTATGCCTCGATCATCTCGGTTTTACAAAACCGGGATTATGTGCGGCTGGAAAAAAAGCGCTTCATGCCCGAAGACCGGGGCCGATTGGTGACCGCCTTTCTGTCCAATTTCTTCACCCGCTATGTGGAATATGATTTCACCGCCGATCTGGAAGAAAAGCTGGATGAAATTTCAGGCGGCCATGTGCAATGGAAAACGGTCTTGCGCGATTTCTGGGGCGCCTTCAGCGAAGCGGTGGCCCAGACCTCTGAATTGCGTGTGCGCGAAGTGTTGGATGCCCTGAACGAAACTCTGGGCGCGCACTTTTTCAAGCCAAACGGAGCGGGCGAGGATCCCAGAAAATGCCCGGCCTGTGACGACGGCCAGCTCAGCCTGAAAATTGGCCGCTTCGGCGCCTTTATCGGATGCTCCAAATACCCCGATTGCCGCCATACCCGGCCCCTGGTGGTGCCGGAGGGAGAAGAGGGCAATGGTCAGCCGGCGGATAATACGCCCCACGAATTGGGCATCGAACCTGAAGCGGGTCTGGTGGTCACCTTGCGCCGGGGACCCTATGGGCAATATGTCCAACTGGGTGAGCCGGAAGGAAAGAAGAAGCCCAAACGGGCCTCCCTGATCAAGGGTATGGATCCCGACGCCGTGGATCTGAATGTCGCCCTGGCCCTGCTGGCCCTGCCCAGGGATTTAGGCATACATCCGGAAACGGGCGAGATGATCCAGGCCGGCATGGGGCGTTTTGGGCCTTATATCCGCCTGGGCGGAACCTATGTGTCCCTCAAGGAAGATGATGTGCTGAGTGTCGGCCTCAATCGGGCGGTGGTTCTATTGGCCGATGCGCCCCGCAAGCCCGCACCCAAGGAGGTGGGCAATCATCCCGCCGACGGCAAGCCCATCACGCTCCGCGCCGGGCGTTATGGCCCTTATGTGCAGCATGGCGGCGTGCGCGCCTCCCTGCCCAAGGAAAAGGGCGAGGAAATGCCCAGCATAGAAGAAGCCGTGGCCCTGCTGGACGCCAAGAAAAAAGGTAAGAAGGCAGCGCCCAAGAAAAAGAAAGCGGCGCTAAAAAAGAAGAAAGCTGCCGCCAAAAAGAAGAAGGCCGCTCCTAAGAAGAAAAAAGCCGCCAAAAGCGAGCCGGCGGCCGCCCAGGAAGACTGAAACCTCCCATTGGCCAAACGAGGGAAAAGCAATTCCCGGCGGCGCGCCCGGCAAGGCGGTGGATCGTGCCTGCCGCCGGTGACGGTGATCGAGGTACTGGGCACCGACGATAATGGCGATGTGCTGGCCGCCCCACAAAAATGGCCCCATGATCAGCCGCCGCCGCTTATTTATCTGCTTGGCGAAAAACACAAAGGGGCCGCCCCCGGGCCCGGCGATCAAATCCTGGCCCGCCTCAACAAGCTTGACGATGGCAGCTATCACGCCACCATCATGCGCCGCATCCCCACCCGGCCCACCAGCTTTCTGGCGCTAATGGATGAACAGGGCCATCTGCATGATACGGAGAAGAGAAGGGCCGGCAGGATCTATTCCGTTGCCGATGGCGGCAAAGTCAAGGCTGGACCCGGCGATCTGGTGCGCGCCGAAATCGATAAGGGCCGCAGCGGAAGTGGGCATCAGGCACACATCATTGAGAGGCTGGGGCCGGGCGATGGGGCGCCTGGGTTTTGCGCCATGGTCATTGCCCAATATGAATTAAAAGATGAATTTTCAGAGCCCGCCCTGGCCCAAGCAGAAGCCGCCGGCCCGGTTGATTTGCCTGGGCGGGTGGATTTGCGGGACCTGCCCCTGGTTACCATCGATGATGCGGATGCCAGGGACTTTGATGATGCGGTCTGGGCCGAGCCGGAAGAGGATGGCTGGCATTTGGTTGTCGCCATTGCCGATGTCGCCTGGTATGTACGCCCCGGTGATGCGCTGGACGAGACGGCCCGGGAACGGGGCAATTCGGTCTATCTGCCGGGCCGGGTTCTGCCCATGCTGCCGGAGGCGCTGTCCAATCATTGGTGTTCCCTCAAACCCGGCGAAGACCGCCCCTGCATGGCCGTTCATCTGTGGATCGACGGAGAGGGTCAAGCACTACGCCACCGGTTCGAACGGGGCCTCATGCGATCCGCCGCCCGCCTCACCTATGATCAGGTAGAGATGGATGAGGCCCCCGGCCTGGCCCCCGAGATCATCAATAATCTGAAAGGCGCCCATGAAGCCCTGAAGCTGGAAGCCGACAGGCGCCAGCCCCTGGCCATCACCACCTCCGAAAGAAAAGCCGTGCTGGATGATGAAGGCCAGGTCCGGAGCCTGGAGATACGGCCCCAATTGGAGGCCCATCGTCTGATCGAAGCCTTCATGATCGCCGCCAATGTGGCGGCGGCACAATCGCTGGAACAGATAAATCTAGCCTGCATGTACCGGCTGCATGATGGACCACCGGCGGACAAGCTGGAAGCTTTCCGCCAGTTTCTTTCGGGCACCGGGTCTAAATTGCCAAGCTCCGGCCAATTGATGGCGCGCCATTTCAACCGGATTTTGGAAACGGCCCGGGCGCGGGACGAAACCGGGGGCGAGCTGCTCAATGACATGATCTTGCGGAGCCAGTCGGTAGCCACTTACGGCCCCCAGCGCCTTGGACATTTCGGCTTGTCCCTGGCCAGCTATGCCCATTTCACCTCGCCCATCCGGCGTTATGCCGATCTTCTGGTCCACCGCGCCCTGATCGCGGGGCTGGAGCTGGGCGAAGGGGGCCGGGCCGCTGGGGCCGATGAGCTGGACGAAATCGCCGGCGCCCTCTCGGAGACCGAGCGGAGCACCCAGATGGCCGAGCGCGAGGTTCTCGACCGCATCGCCGTCTCCTTGCTGGCCGACCGGGTGGGCGCCGTCATGGAGGGCCGGGTTTCGGGCGTCAGCCGGGCCGGGCTGTTTGTGACTCTGGCGGGTATGGGGGCCGATGGATTGCTGCCCATGAGCCATCTGCCGGGCGGGCGGTATCGTTTTGATGCAAGGAACCGGCTCCTGCGGGCCGGACGCTCTGGCTCGGAATTCCGCATGGGCGACCGGTTGGAGGTGAGAATTGCCCAGGTTTCCCCCGCCGCCGGCGGCCTGATCCTGGATTTGGTGTCAAGTAATCCTTAAGGAAATGGGTTACATATGTTAGTTTCCCTAAACTAGAGAGCAAAAACATCACCGCCGAGGGAGGATTTTGAAGGTTGGGAGCCTTTTCAAAATTTGCCGCCAGAATTGGTTTAGTGGCTTTGGCCCTGGCCATTACCGGTTGCGCCGGCCAAAGGCCGGCCCCGGTAGTGGATGCCTTTCCCGTGGATTTGGCCGAACGCACTTTTGAGAAAGGCCTGAGCCAGATTTCGGAGCGCTATATCGAACCCATCCCGGTGGAGGTTCTGGCCTTGGAAGGCATGGCCGGGCTGGGCGGCATCGATGGCGCCATCCAGATCCGGCGCCAGGGGCGCAAACTGGCGCTCTACGTCAATGAGCGGCCGGTGCAAAGCTTTCTCGCACCCCATCCCGAGGACACTACCGGCTGGGCCCACCTGACCGTAAAATTTCTCATCTCCGGGCGCCGCGTATCGCCGGAACTGAAAGCTGCCGGGCAGGACCGCATATTCAAGGCCGTTTTCGAAGGCATGTTTACCCAGTTGGACAATTTTTCCCGCTATGCCAGTGCCCGCAAGGCGACCGATAACCGGGCCAAGCGAAGCGGTTTCGGCGGCATCGGGCTTCGCTTCCGCATGGGTCCGACCGGGGCCAGGGTGTCCAGGGTGTTCGCCGAATCGCCGGCCGCCGGGGCGGGTATCCGGAAAGGCGACACAATCACCCAGGTGCAGGGAACACCCATCGGCGACATGGAGGCCAGGGCCGTCCGTGGCCGGTTGCGGGGCGCCATCGGCAGTATGATTTCGCTTACAATTGAACGTCCAGGCGTCGCCCGTGAACTTGCCTTCACCTTCAAACGGGCCCGCATTCTGTTGCCCACGGTGGCGCTCCGCAACCGGGGCGGCATCCTTCATTTGCGGATTACGGGCTTCAACCGGAGCACCGCTTTTCAGATCGTCAAAAAAATAAGAAAAGCGCGCCGCACCATGCCCAGGGATGCGACGGGTATTTTGCTGGATTTGCGGGGCAATCCGGGAGGGTTGTTAAGCCAGGCGGTGCGCGTTTCGGATTTATTCCTGACCAAGGGCCGCATCGTGTCGACCCGGGGGCGCCATCCCGATAGCGGGCGGGAATATGAGGCGAGAGAAAACGATATTGCCAGGGGCCTGCCCATCGCCGTTCTGGTTGACGGAAAATCCGCCTCGGCCGCCGAGATCGTCGCCGCCGCCTTGCAAGATCAGCGCCGCGCCGTGATCATCGGATCATCCTCATATGGCAAGGGCACGGTGCAGACCGTCGCTCGCCTGCCCAATGACGGAGAACTCACCCTCACCTGGTCGCGCTTCGTGACCCCGTCCGGATATTTTCTCCATGGGTTAGGTGTGCCGCCATCGGTCTGCACGTCGAACGAAACCCCAGGGGCTAAGGACTTGGTGAACACCTTGCTTGATCATGCCGATGAGTTCCAGATCCGGGCCCATGAATGGCGCGCCAGATGGGACGGCAACGCCGAACAGCGGCGCAAATTGCGGGCCGCCTGCCCGACCAAATTCACCCACCCCCGGCTCGATCTGGATGTGGCCGATTTGTTGCTGGGCAACCAAGAGCTCTATCGCCAGATTATCGCCCTGTCGCCGGTGCAAAAGGCGGACGGCTCGTAAACGGGCATAATCAATGTTTCTTGACTTCGGCCCCCGGGACGCTATGGTGCGCCGCCAGACGCCACCGATGCCGGCCCGGCACATAGAATATGGACAGATGATATGGCAAAAACCAACACCATCCTGATCAAGCTGGAAAGTACGGCGGATACGGGCTTTTATTACACCACCAAAAAGAACACCCGGACCCAGACCGAAAAGCTGGAATTCCGCAAATATGACCCGGTCGCGCGCAAGCACGTCCTGTTCAAGGAAACTAAAATTAAATAATCAGTCTAGAAAGCCCGAAACGGTCTCCAGGAAAACGGGGATCGAGATGGGTTTGGCGATATAGCCGTCGCAACCACCTTCCCTGATTTTTTCCTCATCCCCCTTCATGGCGAAGGCGGTAACCACGATGATCGGAATATCTTCCATTTCCTTATTGGCCTTGATCATTTTCGCCACTTCCAGGCCGGAAATCTTGGGAAGCTGAATATCCATTAGAATCAGATCGGGATGGTGTTCGCCGGCCATGGCCAGTGCCTCGTCCCCATCTATGGCCTGTAAGGTGCCATAGCCATTGGCCTGCAAAAGGTCGTTGAACAATTTCATGTTCAATTCATTGTCTTCGACGATAAGTATGGTTTTGGCTATGTCGCGCCCTCAATGGATCAGCTTTTATCTTAATCCCGTAATATAGAATGATCATAAAGGCAATAGCATGGCTTAGGCCAGCGGGATTTTCATGGCCACGGGACTCAACCGCGTACCTCTTCAACCATTTCTTCCAGACTTTCCATATCGGCGATCACCAGCTCGTCCTTGCCCCGCTTGACGATCCCCCCCGGGCCAGATCATTAAGCACCCAGGCGACGGTTTCACGGGTGGCTCCGGCCCGGCTAGCCATGTCCGAATGGACCGGAACGGGGGAGAGACTTATGACCCCGTTTTCCTCCACCCCATCCACCTTGGCCCGGCGCAGAAGCTCTGCATGGACCCTGTTGTTGGCACCAAGGGTGCTGAGATCGATGATCCTTTCGGTGGAATTGCGCACCATGCCGGCCAGATTGACCATGATTTCCAGCGCCACTCCCGGATACATCTGCACCACTTTCAGGAACCTCGCCGGAGCCATTTTGGCGATATCGGAGGCTGCGAAGGCGATGACGCTGGATGAGTGCGGCCTTCCATCGAGGGCGGCCAACTCGCCGAAATAGGCACCCTCCTCCAGATCCTCGATGGCTACCTCCCGGCCCTACAGGGTGAAATTGACCACCCGCACCCGGCCGCTGGCCAGAAAATACACATCGCTCTCTTCGCTTTCCTGATCGATGATCTGCTCGCCTTCCTCGAAGCGCCGCCAGCGGCAGGATTTTTCGAAATCGCGCCTTTCTTCCGCGCTCAAGGACTGGAGCACGGTGATATTGGACAAATCATGTATTTTCGGCGCGGCCACTCTTAACTCCCAGAAATCCCAGCCGGCAAAGCAATGCCCAGTTCCCCCGCCACCTTACCCAGGCGGCTCCAGGTACCCGCGGGAAGGGGAATGCCGCCCTCTTCCCGTTCGGCCAGGACGCTATCGCCCCTCTCGCCGGGCGCAAAAATCTGCTCCACCCCTTCCGCCTTGGGCAAGGCGGTCAGGGCGGCGGCCAGAGCATCCACCTGAGCGCCGAACGCATCCAAATCTCCGAAGGCGACCACATCGACGGCGATGGCCACCCCGTTGAGACGCCGCCCGGACAATGGTTTTCCAGTGCGGTGGACCGGCTCTATCAGCGGATTGGCGCAAAACAGGCTGGCCAGGCATTCGATCATCACCGACAGGCCCGATCCCTTGGCGCCACCCAGGGGCAACAGGGTCTTCACCAGATTGGGATCGATGGTCGGCTGGCCATCGGCGGTGATGCCCCAGCCTTCGGGGACTGGCTCGCCCGCATCCTTGGCCCTCAGGATTTTTCCGTTGGACACCGTCGACGTCGACATATCCAGCAATAAGGGACGGTGCGCACCGCCCGGTACGGCGATGGCCAGGGGATTGGTAGAGACTCCAGCCACCCGGCTTCCGGCATAGGCCATCATGGGTTGGGAGGCGGTCATGACGATGCCAACCATGCCGGCCTCGACGGCCTGGAGCGCATAAAACCCGACGGCCCCAGCATGGGTAATATCGCGCACCACGCACCAGCCGATATGGGTCTGATGGGCCAAGCTGATGGCCTGGTCCATGGCGAAGCTCATGGCCATGGGGCCGGGGGCCGTATCGGCTTCGATCAGGGCCATGGCACCGGCGCTCACTTCGATGCGCATGTCGGGCTTGGCTTTGATCTCGCCCATCTGCAGCCCTTGCACATATCTGGGGATGCGCAGTACGCCATGGGAATCCACGCCCCGCAGATTGGCCCAGACCAGAACCCTGGCCCAAAGCAGGGCGGTCTCTTCGTCGACGCTGGCGGCCTTGAAAATATCCCGGGCGAAACCGGTCAGCATATCCTTGCCGATCAAAATATTATTTTCGTTCATTTTTCCTTACCGCAAAAATCAGATTGGCCAACAGTCTATTACGCGAGAGCGGGGGCAATCCACCATTTCAGCTTGCACACCCGGGTAGGGCCGTTAAATTCGGGGGCATAGGGAGCATAATTAACGCCACCGGGAGACAGAGGGGAGACAGAATATGGAAACGCCGGTCAAATTCCAATCGGACGGGCTGCAACTGGCCGGTATCGTGCATGTGCCGGACGGGCTGAAAAAAGGTGAAAAGCGCCCGGGCATGATCGTCTTGCACGGCTTTGGCGGAAATAAGGACAGGCCCGGTTCCATAAACCAGGCGGAGATGTTCTGCAATTGGGGCTATGTGACGCTGCGCTTCGATATGCGGGGCCTCGGCGAAAGCGAAGGCACGCCCAGGCGCGTCATTTGCATGGAACAGGTCGCCGATACCAAGAACGCGCTGACCTGGCTGGCGGAACACGAGCATGTGGACGGGGAGCGCGTCGGGCTCTCAGGCACCAGCTTCGGCGCCGCCGTCGCGGTCTATACGGGCGGTGTGGATGAACGGGTGGCCGCGGTTATTTCGTCCGGCGGCTGGGGCGACGGGGCGCGCAAATTCCGGGGCCAGCATCCGACGCCAGAAGCCTGGGCCAAATTTACCAATATGCTGGCGGAAGGCAAACGCCACCGCCAGGGGACCGGCGAAAGCCTGATGGTGCCCCGCTGGGACATCGTGCCCATCCCCGAACATCTGCGCAAACATCAGCCGACCGGCGCGGCCGACGAGTTCCCGGCCGAGACGGCGCAAAGCATGTATGATTTCAAGGCCGATGACGTGGTCGGCAATATCGCACCCCGGCCATTATTATTGTTCCATCCGGCCAATGATACGGTGACGCCGACGGAACAATCGGTGGAAATGTTCCGCCGGGCGGGCCAGCCGACCGAGCTTATTTTGATCGCCGGCATCGATCATTTCGCTTCCGCCGAAGGAGATACAAGGCCGCTCGATATCTACAAGGGCTGGCTGGATACCCACTTCCCGGTTTAGCCCTGCTCCATCTCGTCACTCTCGCTCCCATCTCGTCACTCCCGCGAAGGAGCGTGTGAAGGAATTGCTTTTGGGCGTGGTTTGTGATTCTGTCG
>CAZBQG010000108.1:0-13991 GCA_964493945.1 uncultured Rhodospirillaceae bacterium | reverse complement strand
TATGATTCCGCTGCTCTAAACCAGCTGAGCTACTCCGCCCCAAGGCAACCAGGAGTGGGCGTATAGGGTGTCCTTGGCGTTTCTGTCAAGAGCGTGTGTCTCCGCGCTTGATCCAACCGCCACCCAAAAGGTGGGAACCATCATAGAAAACACAGGCCTGGCCTGGCGCGATGGCCGCTTGGGGCTCGTCAAGGATCAGATGAGCGCCCGCCCCTCCCTCTCCGGCGGCAAAGAGCCGGGCGCCAACGGCCGGCTGGGTGGAGCGGAGTTTGGCCTGGACGGGGAGCCCGCTCTCGTCCGCCGCCTCATTCATGGTTCCACTGCCCAGCCAGTTGACCTCGCCGAGCTCTACCCGCTCCCCGTATAAAGCCTCTTCGGGCCCGACCATCACGCGCCGCGTGGCGGGATCGATGCTGAGCACGTAAAGGGGCGTGCCGCCGCCGATGCCAAGGCCCCGGCGCTGGCCTACCGTGTAATCGATGATGCCTTCATGATGGCCCAGCACGGTGCCGGCCTCATCCACGATATCGCCAGGCTGGGCCGCGCCCGGGCGCATGCGGCGGACGAAATCACCGTAAGACCCTTCCGGCACAAAACAGATACCCTGGCTTTCCGGTTTGGACGCGACCGAAAGCCCCAAGCGCCTGGCTTGCGCCCGGGTCTGGGATTTGTCCATTTCGCCCAGGGGAAAGCGCAGATAGGCCAGCTGTTCTTTGGTGGTGGCGAAGAGGAAATAGCTTTGATCCTTGCTCTCATCCAATGCCCGGTGCATCTCTGGGCCGTCTTCGCCTTCGATGCGCCTGGCGTAATGGCCGGTGACCAGGGCGTCCGCCTCCAAATCCTGGGCGCGGACCAGGAGGTCGCGGAACTTGACCGTCTGATTGCAAAGAACGCAGGGGATGGGGGTCTGGCCCGCCAGATAGGTATAGCAGAAATCCTCCATCACATCGGTGCGGAACTTGTCTTCCAAATTCATCACATAATGGGGGAAGCCCAGCTTTTCGGCGATGCGGGCGGCGTCATGGATGTCCTGGCCGGCGCAACACGCTCCTGGCCGGGCGGTGGCCTCGCCGTGGTCATAAAGCTGCATGGTCAGGCCGATGACCTGATAGCCCTGTTCCATGAGCAGGGCGGCCGCCACCGAGCTGTCCACGCCTCCCGACATGGCCACCACCACGCGCGTTTGCTCAGGCGGCTTGTCCACTAGATCATCAAATTATGGGATTCGGCGGGCAGGGTGACCACCAGACCGTCCAGATCATCGGTCAGCACAAGCTGGCAGCCTAAGCGGGACGTGCGGGTCAGATTGAGGCAGAGATCCAGCATGTCTTCTTCTTCTTCCCGGGCCGGGGGCAGGCGGGTGAACCAGGACTCATCAACGATCACATGACAGGTGGAGCAGGCCATGGAGCTTTCGCAGGTCCCTTCCATTTCCATGCCGTTGGCCTGGCCGATTTCCAGCAGGGTCTGGCCCGCCGAGGCTTCGATCTCGCGGTGATTGCCGTGGGGATCGACGAAAGTCATTTTGGGCATGGGTATAATGCCGGCTTAAAACATGCCCAATGTGAGGCGGGCATCCTCGGTCATTTTATCAGTATCCCAGGGCGGGTCCCACACCAGATAGACCGTGATCTGGCCCGTTCCCTCGACGCCGGCCACCGCATCGGCCAGTTGCTGGGGCAGGATGCCGGCCACCGGGCAGCCCGGCGAGGTGAGGGTCATATTGATCTTAACGTCGCCCTTGGCGTCCGGTTCCACACCATAGATAAGCCCAAGATCGTAAATATTAACCGGGATTTCCGGGTCAAAGACGGTTTGCATGGCTTCCACCAGATATTCCATGGAAGGCGGGCTGGCGCCTCCATCCTGGGCGGGCGTTCCCGCCCGCGCGACGGGCTCATCCGATCCCTCGAAGCTGGTTGGTGCTTCGCTCTCGGGCTCAGCGCCATCCATGGTTACACCTTCTCGCGTCATCATTTGTCTTTTCCATCGCTTTTATCTTACTCGGTGCTCGCATCTTCATCGCCACCCTTGGCGGCGGCGTTCATGGTGTGCCAGGCCAGTGTGGCGCATTTCACCCGCATGGGAAATTGGCGCACGCCCGACAAGACCTCCAGCTTTTCGATATCGTCGGCGAATTTGCCGGGAATATCGGCGGGGGCCTCATCGGTGCACATGGCATGGAAACGTTCGAACAGATCTTCCGTCTGGGCCAGGCTTTTGCCCTTGACGATTTCGGTCATCATGGAGGCGGACGCCACCGATATGGCACAGCCCCGCCCCTCGAAGGCCGCATCCTCGATGATCCCACCACCGTCAATTTTGAGATAGACCTCAAGCTTGTCGCCGCAAAGGGGGTTGTTGCCCTTGGCTTCGCAGGTGGCATCCTCGGGATGGCGGAAATTCCGGGGGTTTTTGCCGTGATCCAGGATGACCTCCTGGTAAAGCTCGCGCAGATCGCTATCCATCAGCCGAAAATCTCCCGCACCTTGCCCAGCGCCCTAACCAGGGCATCCACGTCTTCGGTGGTGTTATACATGCCAAAGGAGGCCCTTGTCGTGGCCGTCACGCCCATGCGGTCCATCAGGGGCTGGGCGCAATGATGGCCGGCCCTGACGGCAACCCCTTCGGCATCGATGATGGTCGCCACGTCATGGGGATGGATGTCTTCCAGGGTAAAAGACAGAATGCCGCTTTTATGTTTGGCCGTGCCGATCAGTTTCAGGCCCGGCACAGCCAGAAGCTGCTCCGTCCCATATTTCAAAAGCCCGTGTTCATGGGCGGCGATTTTATCCATGCCGAAGGCGCTGACATAATCGATTGCTGCGCCCAATCCAATGGCCTCTACGATGGGCGGGGTGCCTGCCTCGAAGCGGGCGGGCGGCTCCCGGTAGGTGGTTTTCTCGAAGGTGACATTTTCGATCATGTCGCCGCCGCCCTGATAGGGGGGCATTTTTTCCAAAAGTGTGGCTTTACCGTAAAGCACGCCGATGCCTGTCGGCCCATAAAGCTTGTGCCCGGTGAAGACATAAAAATCCACATCCAGTGCCTGCACATCCACCGATGAATGAACTATGCCCTGGGCGCCGTCGATGAGCACGGGGATATCCTGTTCATGGGCGAGGCGGATGATTTCCGCCAGGGGCGTGATGGTGCCCAACACATTGGACACATGGGTCAGGGCGACCAGTTTGGTTCTGGGGGACAGAAGTGCGGCGAATTCGTCCAGGAGGAATTCCCCATCATCATCCACCGGCGCGACCCGTAGCGTGATGCCCACTTGATCGCGCAACATCTGCCAGGGAACGATATTGGCGTGATGTTCCATTTCGCTGATCACCACCTCGTCGCCCGGGCCAAAATTCTCCCGCCCATAGGTCTGCGCCACCATATTAACCGATGCGGTGGCGTTCCGGGTGAAGACTACTTCGTCTTCGCTTTTTGCATTGATAAAGCCCGCCACCTTGCGCCGGGTCTCTTCATAATTATCGGTGGCCAATTGGCTCAGATAATAGGTGCCCCGGTGGACATTGGCATATTCGCTTTCATAGGCCTTGGTCATGCGGTCCAGCACGGCGCGGGGCTTTTGGGCGCTGGCGCCGCTGTCCAGAAAGGTCAGGGGATGGCCGTTGACATTGAGGCTCAAGGCCGGGAAATCGGTCCGGATGGCCTTCAGGTCCAGCCCATGGCTTTTGGTGGCCTCAGGCGGCCTGTCGGTGCTGGTTGCGGCCTGGTTCATGTTTCCTTCTCGTCCTTCGCCCCTTTTGCAAGCCAATCCGTAAGCCTGGCCTGGAAAATTCCCCGCGCGTCCTCGTTTGGTATGGCTTCCACCAGTTCAGACAGGAAAGCCTCCACCAGCATGGCCCTGGCCCGGGCCTCGTCGATACCCCGCGAGCGCAGGTAAAACAAGGCATCATCGTCGATTTGCCCGGCCGTCGTTCCATGGGAACATTTAACGTCATCGGCATAAATTTCAAGTTGGGGCTTGGCATCTATTTCAGCCTCGCCGGATAGCAATAATGTGGCGTTGCTCATGCGCCCGTCGGTCTTCTGGGCATCCCGGTCAACCCGGATATTGCCTTGGAAGACGGCCCGCGCCTTGTCGTCCAGAACACCCTTATAGGTCTCTTCGCTCGATGCTCCGGCGCTCACATGTTCGATCTGGGTGGTGTGGTCCATATGCTGCCCGCCCCGCCCCAGATAGATGCCGTCCAGGCGGGTCCCGCAACCCTGGCCCATCAGGCGCACGCGGATTTCGTTGCGCGACAGGCCGGCGCCCGCCGACATGACGAAGCTTTCATAGGCCCCGCCTTGTTCCACATTGGCCAGCGTGGTGGAAATATGGGTGGCTGCCGGGTCTTCGTCTTGCAATTTGTAATGGCGGATCAGGGCATTTTCCCCAATGACTGCCTGGGTCCCATGATTGGCCAGGCCCGGCTTGCCCAAATGGCGCTCCAGGATGGTTGCTTGGCTGCCAGCACCTGCGATGATCAGATTGCGCGGATGATAATGCAGACCGCCCGCGTCCCCATGGGTGTGGAAGATCAACTCGATGGGTTTTTCGACGATGCATCCGGGTTCCAGTTGGATGACGAAACCGTCGCTCATGAAGGCGCTGTTCATGGCCAGCATGGCCAATTCCCCGTCTCCGGAGGTCAAATGGTTCTGGAGCCAGTCTCCGTCCTCTTCCAGCAACTGGGCCAGGGAAGCAATGCGCACGCCCTTCTGGGTCGAACCAGCGGCTGCCTGCAAGCGCCCATTGACGAACACCAGATGGGCTTGGTCTCCGCCTGGCCCGGCAGGCTCCGCGCCGGGCAGCGTGAAGCTGCTTCTTTGCAGGCTATTGAGCGAGGTATATTTCCAGGATTCTACTTTCTGCGTGGGAAAGCCCAGGCGGGCAAAGACATCGGCGCCCTCGTCCCTGAGCCCGCCCAGCCAGGCAGGCCCGGCATCCGCCGCTCTTTGGTCCAGATAAAATTGACTGGCTTCGGTCATTTCTCAGGCCACCTCGGTGAATTCGCCATAGCCGTTTTCTTCCAACTCCAGGGCCAGTTCCTTGCCGCCCGTGCGCTGGATTTTGCCGTTGGCCAGCACATGGACTTTATCGGGAACGATATGATCCAACAGGCGCTGATAATGGGTGATGACCAGCATGGCCCGGTCGGGCGCGCGCAAGCTGGTGACCCCGTCGCCGACGATCTTCAGGGCATCCACATCCAGCCCGCTGTCGGTTTCATCCAGGATCGCCAGGCTGGGTTCCAAAAGCGCCATCTGAAGGATTTCGTTTCTTTTTTTCTCGCCGCCCGAAAATCCCGCATTGACCGGACGCTTGAGCATATCATCTTTGATTTTCAATTCCTTGATCTTGGCCCGGACGAATTTGAGAAAATCCATGGCGTCCATGGCGTCCTCGTCCCGATAGGCGCGCACGCCATTGAACGAAGCCTTGAGAAAATTCATGTTGGAAACGCCTGGAATCTCCACCGGATACTGAAAGGCCAGAAAGACCCCCTCGCCGGCCCGTTCTTCCGGCGTCAGACCCAGCAAATCCTTGCCCTGGTAAGTGACGGTGCCGTCCACCACTTCGTATCCTTCGCGCCCGGCCAGCACATGCGACAGCGTGCTCTTGCCCGCCCCGTTGGGCCCCATGACGGCGTGCACCTCGCCGTCGGCGATTTCCAAATCCAGACCCTGGAGGATTTTCTTGCCCTCGACGGACACGTGAAGATTTTCAATTTTCAGCATTTTTTTCATCTCGTTTAATTTGGCTCCGCGGGGGTTAACTGACGCCGCCCTCCAGGCTGATGCCCACCAGCTTTTGGGCCTCAACGGCGAATTCCATGGGCAGTTCCTGCATCACTTCACGGCAGAAGCCGTTGACAATCAGGGCCACGGCGTCTTCTTCCGAAATGCCCCGCTGGCGGCAATAGAACAATTGGTCCTCGCCGATCTTTGATGTGGTGGCTTCGTGTTCCACCTGGGCCGACAAATTACGGTTCTCTATATAAGGTACGGTGTGGGCGCCGCATTCTGAGCCGATGAGCAGGCTGTCGCATTGGGTGAAGTTCCTGGCGCCATTGGCCTTGGGCATCATGCGCACCAGACCCCGATAGGTGCTTTGCGAGCGGCCCGCCGATATGCCCTTGGCGATGATCCGGGAAGATGTGTTCTTGCCGATATGGATCATCTTGGTGCCGGTATCGGCCTGTTGCATGTTGTTGGTAATGGCGACGGAATAAAACTCGCCCACCGAATTGTCGCCTTGCAGGATGCAGCTTGGATATTTCCAGGTGATGGCCGAGCCGGTCTCCACTTGGGTCCAGGAGATTTTCGAATTGCGCCCCCGGCAGGCACCCCGCTTGGTGACGAAATTGTAGATGCCGCCGACGCCGTTCTCATCGCCCGGATACCAGTTCTGTACCGTTGAATATTTGATTTCCGCATCATCCTTGGCCACCAGCTCGACGACCGCGGCATGAAGCTGGTTTTCGTCGCGCATGGGCGCCGTGCAGCCTTCCAGATAGCTTACGTAAGAGCCTTCCTCGGCGATAATAAGAGTGCGCTCGAATTGCCCGGTCTTGGCCGCATTGATACGGAAATAGGTGCTGAGCTCCATGGGGCAGCGTACGCCCTTGGGAATATAGACGAAGGAGCCGTCGGTGAAGACCGCCGAATTCAAAGTCGCAAAGAAATTATCCGAATAGGGCACCACGGAACCCATATATTTCCGCACCAGTTCGGGATGTTCCCTGACCGCTTCGGATATGGGGCAAAAGATCACCCCATGTTCGGCCAATGTGGATTTGAAGGTGGTGGCCACCGAGACACTGTCAAAGACCGCATCGACGGCCACATTCTTTACCCCTGCCAATACCTCTTGCTCATAAAGGGGAATGCCAAGCTTTTCGTAGGTGCGCAGCAGCTCCGGATCCACATCGTCGAGGCTTTCTGGCCCTTCCACATCCTTGGGCGCGGAATAGTAATAGGCATCCTGATAATCGATGGGCGGATAGCCCACCTTGGCCCAATCAGGCTCTCCCATTTCCAGCCAATGGTGATAGGCCTTCAAGCGCCATTCCAGCAGCCATTCGGGCTCTTCCTTTTTTGCTGAAATGAAGCGGATGGTGTCCTCGGTCAGTCCCTTGGGCGCGGTGTCCGCGTCGATATCCGTGACGAAGCCGTATTTGTATTTCTGCTCGGCGGCGGATTGAACTTGTTCGATGGTTTCTGTGTCGGCCATTATTTCGCTTATTCCCGTTTGCTCTTATTTATCCAGCCACTCGTGCCCGGTTGGCACCCAGCGCCTCGAATTCCGCCCCCAGGCGGGTAACTTCCTCACACATGCGCCGGGCCGCGGTCTCCACCTCTTCTTCCGTCGTCATGCGTCCGAGCCCGATGCGCAGGCTTGAATGCGACGCCGCCTCATCCAGCCCGATGGCGGCCAGCACATGGGACGACGTGCTTTCCGCTGAAGAACAGGCCGACCCCCACGATAACGCCAGATCGGGCAAAGCCGCGATCAGGCGTTGCGCATCAATACCGGGGATGGCCAGATTTAGGTTTCCGGGCAGCCTTTTATCCATGCATCCGTTTATGTGGCTATGGGGGATGCCCTGGGCAAGCTTTTCAGCCAAATGATCACGCAATTTGCGCAAGCGCCCCGCTTCCGCCTCCATTTCGGCGCCGGAGATTTCGGCTGCCTTGCCAAGCCCGGCGCAAAGAGGTGTGGGCACCGTGCCCGACCGCAGATCGCCTTCCTGGCCGCCGCCGCTGAACAAGGGCTTGAGGCGCACCCGTGGCCGGCGCCGCACATAAAGGGCGCCAACGCCCATGGGGCCATACATCTTGTGGGCCGAAATGCTCATCAGATCGATCTGCATTTCATCCACATCCAGCGGGATCTTGCCCGCCGCCTGGGCCGCGTCGGTGTGGAAAAATACCTTATTTTCCCGGCAGATGGCGCCGATCTCAGCGATTGGCTGCAGGGTGCCGATTTCGTTATGGGCGGCCATGACCGAAACCAGCAATGTTTGCGGCGTGACGGCCCGGCGCAATTGGTTCAGATCCATCAGGCCACTGCTGTCCACTGGCAAATAGGTAACATCAAAGCCTTCGCTTTCCAGATCCAGGGCCGAATCCAGCACGCACATATGTTCCGTCGCCAGGGTGATCAGGTGGTTCTTGCGGCTTTCGTAAAATCTGGCCACACCCTTGATCGCCAAATTGTTGGATTCGGTGGCACCCGAAGTGAAATAGATGTCTTCCGGCTCCGCACCGATCAGACCCGCCACTTGTTCTCGGGCGTGATCCACCGCTTCTTCCGCTTCCCAGCCATACATGTGACCGGTCGAATGGGGATTGCCGAATTTTTTGGTGAAATAGGGCGCCATTGCCTGGACCACCCGCTCATCCATGGGCGTGGATGCCTGATAATCCAGATAAATGGCTCTGTGGGGTGTCTGGTTCATGTTCAAGCCGCCGATTGGCGCTGGGCGCGGCGCTCTCGTGTGCGAGCGTACAAGGCCCCCCAGGCCTCCAGGAAACGGGCAACGTCTTTGGCCTCGGTGTTCCAGCCCAGGCTCACCCGGATGGCGCAATCGGCAGCGCCGGCGTCCAGGCCCATGGCGGCCAGAACGTGCGACGTCTTGACCTTGCCCGAGCTGCAGGCCGCACCCGATCCGATGCACACATTCTCCAGATCGAGACCCATGACCTGACTTTCACCGTCCAGCCCGTTGAGGCTGATACAGCTTGTATTGGGCAGGCGTTCGGCCTCCGCACCCACGACCCGCGCATCGGGTGCAATTTTAAGAAGTTCCCGCTCCAGCCCGTCCCGCATAATCCGGATTTCATCGAAATGAGCGATTTCCCGGGCAGCGATCCCGGCGGCCACACCGAAACCGGTGATGCCCGCAACATTTTCAGTGCCGGACCGGGCCCCCCGTTCCTGGCCGCCACCCTTGATCATCGCTTCCAGCGGCGCATCGGCGGTCATGATCAGCGCGCCCACGCCTTGTGGGCCACCCATTTTATGGGCCGACAGGGTTAGGTAATCGACGCCGAGCCCGGCGAAATTTACGTCCAGCTTGCCGCCTGCCTGGACGGCGTCGCAATGGACCAGCGCGCCATGCTCATGGGCCATGCGGGCCGCTTGGGCGACCGGCTGGATGACGCCTGTCTCGTTGTTGGCCAGCATGATGGAAAGCACTGCCGGGCCATCCGCCGCCGTCAATTTGCTCTCTAAAACCGCCAAATCCAGCACGCCCCGCCCATCCACCCCGATAATCAGAGGGTCCGCGGCGGCGTCCAGCACGGAAGGATGTTCGATGGCCGAAAAAAGAGCCAATTTGCACCCGCATCCTCGAAGGGCCAGATTATTGGCTTCGCTCCCGCTGCCGGTGAAAGTGATCCGTGGCGCGCTACCCACCAGACCAGACAGATTTTCCCGCGCCTCTTCGATCTTGCGCCGGGCCAGACGGCCCAGGGAATGCACCGAAGACGCATTGCCGCCGATCTCCAGCGCCGCTGCCACGGCTTCCAGGACCGCCGGGCGGAGCGGCGTCGTCCCGTTGTGATCCAGATAAGTGACGGTGTTCATGCGACTGGCCTGCCTTCAAATGGCTGCCTGGATTTCCTGGGCCTCGGTCATTTGCGGCGCGGCACCATTGATCAGAATGCGGTTGTTGATGACGTCGGCCAGGGAAATAGAGCTGAGATAGCGGTCGATCTGATTGCCCAGTTCCTGCCACAGATCATGGGTCAGGCAGCGCGAGCGGTCGGTGCGGCACCCTTCGGGGGAGCCTGGCGTGCAGCGGGTGGTCAGGATCGGCTCATCCACCGCCTTGATGATGTCCGAAATCCGCATGTCACAGGCATCACGGGCCAACAGATATCCGCCGCCCGGTCCGCGCACGCTTTTCACCTGGGCGCCCTTGCGCAGCTTGCCGAAAAGTTGTTCCAGATATGACAGGGAAATATCCTGACGTTTGGCAATGTCTGCCAGGGCGACTGGGCCGCCTTGGCTTTGACGGGCCAGATCGACCATGGCCATGACCGCATAGCGGCCTTTGGTGCTCAGTTTCACAGGCTATCTCCTTTATTTTACGATGAGCCCGACGAACGCACCGGCCTCTTTTCTTCCTCGCCCCCGTTTAATTCCTCATCCTCCAGCCCGCCCGAAGCTTTGAGGCGGGTGATGGTTCCCTCCAATTCCACAATCCGTTCGGCCAGGGCGTTCATCTGGGCTCGCATATTGTCGAAACTGCGCGCCACCGGATCGGGAAGATCCTCCGTCGGCGTGCCATAGAGAGTGAATTCCTTTTCCCGGTCCTTGTCCCGGCCCATGACCTGGCGGGCCGGAATACCGACCATGGTGGCATGTTTGGGCACATCCTTGAGAACCACCGCATTGGCCCCGATGCGCGAGCCCTGGGCTAGGGTAATGGGTCCCAGAAGCTGGGCGCCCGAGCCGACAATCACGCCGTCTGCCAGGGTGGGGTGGCGCTTGCCCTGTTGCAGGCTTGTGCCGCCCAGCGTGACGCCCTGATAGAGCGTCACATTGTTGCCGATCTCGGATGTCTCGCCGATAACCACGCCATTGCCGTGATCGATGAATAATTGGCGCCCGATTTTGGCCCCCGGATGAATTTCGATACCGGTCGCTATCTTGCCCAGATTGGAAATGAAACGTCCAAGTAAACGCCAATCATGGCGCCATAAGGCATTGGAAAGACGGTAAAAAGCCAAGGCGTGATAGCCGGGATAACAAAGAATAACTTCCATACGAGAGCGGGCAGCCGGGTCCCGCGCTATGAAACTCTCGGTATCTTCCTTAAGCCTCTTGAAAATCTGCCGCGTCATTGTGCTAGTATCCCGCCCTCGATCTCAAATTCGCGTCCTGTGGCCATCCAAATTCGGCCCAGGAGGTGCTTTTTGTTTGCCGTGATGTCTAAAACCTTATTTTGTTTCTGGATATATATAGTTTCCGACTAAGATAGTCAACTATTCGGGGGTGGAAATTTTGGTTTTGGACAATTTTCTCCGACGGGTTAGCTCAAATATTATCTCTCCAGTGTTGGAAACGAAAACCGGATTAAAGACTGATCATGCCTGAAATCATCATCAACGGACCGGACGGCCGTATCGAAGGCCAGTACCGCAAAAGCAAGAAATCAGACGCTCCCGTGGCCATCGTTCTGCACCCACACCCCCTGCAGGGCGGGAATATGAACAACCGGATCGTCTATTCCATGTTCAATGCCTTCGCCGAGCGGGGATTTTCCGTGCTCCGCTTCAATTTCCGTGGCGTCGGCCGCTCCCAGGGAAAATTCGACAGTGGCATCGGCGAGCTGAGCGACGCGGCCTATGCCTTTGATTGGATGCAGCAGAATAATCCCGCCAGTCTCTTCAGTTGGATTGGTGGCTATTCCTTCGGCGCCTTGATTTCCATGCAATTGATGATGCGCCGCCCGGAAATCGGGCGCTTTATTTCCGTCTCACCGCCGGCGGAGCGGGAGGATTTCTCTTTTCTGGCCCCTTGCCCCGCCTCCGGGCTGATTTTGCATGGCGATGCCGATGCCAATGTTTCCTTGGAATCGGTCACCAAGCTGGCCGACAAGATCGGCAGCCAAAAAAACATCATCCTGGATTTCAACGTGGTCAAAGGCGCCGATCATTTCTTCAGCGGCAAGATCGACGAACTCACCGGCGAAGTGGGTGCCTATATGGATAAATCCATGGCCCTGGAAGAAAAGAGCGAGGCGGACTGAATTAATCCGCCTGGGCGCGGTGCAGCGCGCCGCCGGTCAAAGCCTCAGGCACGCCCGTGGTGCCCGGAAAGGTGATGGGCAATTGGCGGAGCGAGCGCACCGCCAAGTATGCGAATGCCTGGGCTTCCAGCATATCGCCGTCCCAACCCACCGCTTCCACCGGCTTTACCTCCACCGCCAGCGCATCGGCCAGCATAGCCATGAGGACCGGGTTCTTGCGTCCCCCGCCGCTGACCAGCCAGTTTTTCACCGGGGCCGTAAAATAGTTCGCCCCCATGGCCACAGTACGGACGGTCAGGGCACAAAGGGTGGCGGCCCCATCCTCGACGGATAAATGCTCCAGCGGCGAAGCATCGAAAAGATTCCGGTCGATGGATTTGGGCGGCATCATCCGGAAATAAGGATGCTCCAGCAATTCCGTAACCAGCGCCTCATGTACCTTGCCGCTTGCCGCCAGCGTGCCGTCCTTGTCCATGGCCTGGCCGGTCCGGGCCAGAACCCAATCATCGATCATGGCGTTGCCTGGCCCCGTATCGAAGCCCATCAGGCTGCTTTCCGCAGACCCGTCATCGCCAAGCCCGATCCAGGTGGCATTGCCCACGCCGCCCAGATTGAGCACGGCCAATGGCCGTTCCAGATCGACGGCCAGGGCCAGATGGGCCAGCGGCGCCAGCGGCGCGCCCTGGCCGCCGGCCGCCACATCCGAAGAGCGGAAATCATCCACCACGTCAATTCCCGTGGCCCGGGCCAAAAGTGCGCCCTGGCCGATCTGGCGGGTCAGGTGATGTTCCGGATCATGCAAAATCGTGTGTCCGTGAAAACCGATGACGTCGATCCCCTCAGGGTCGAGCCCTCCCTCATCCAAAAGCTTTTTGACCGCCTGCACATGACGGTGGGTGATTTCGATCTCCACATCCGCCAGAGGCTCCCGGCTGCCAAGTGCTGCCCGTAGCATGGCCCGGAATTCATCGTCATAGGGTGTGCTCAGACTGGGGCCAAGGCCGGTAATGCGCCGGCCATCGGTGAAAATCACGGCGGCATCGATGCCGTCCATGGAGGTGCCGCTCATCAGGCCCAGCGCGGCCAGGGTCTTGGGTTCGGTCATTCACAAAAAACTTTCAAACCCGCAATCTGCTTCTTGTTTTGTTTAATCAATTCACCAAAGCTTCACAAGTTTTCGGTCCGGTCAGTTCCGTGCGAAAGCCCAGGCTTCTGATCCACCGGCATTAAAGAGGGAGAAACCTTGCTTTGTCCGCTTTCATGTATTGAAGTCAGCAACACCCCTGACTGCGGACCAAAATGGGTCAAGGTGGCAACCGCTTTTGTTGACCCAAGGCGGACATTTAGAGGTCCATAATATTCAATTAGTAGGCGCGGATCGTTCAGGCGGAAAGCAAGATTTTCTCTATGTTGCCGCGGAGGATACCTATCTGGTGACTGGCAAAAACTGTTCCAGCCCCTGGCGCATGTGCGTACTGATGAAGTCGGCCCATTTTTGCGGCGTGCCTGATCGTTCATTGGGGAATTGCCGTGTCCATGCCCCCAACTTTACATTGAGAGCGCAAAGAATTGCGCCAAGGTTCAACTGTGTATCTTGAATGCTGGCGCCGAATTTACGGAACTTGTCACCGTCCATATCCTTCCAAAGAAAATTCAATGACTCAGCGAAGCTCTTGAAATTTCTGGCGGCCCTTCCTGCCAGCCTCCGGAGTGTTGAAAGAACATTGTCGCAATTGTCGATCAAGGTTTGGTCATAACGCAATTGTTGGTGAGCGCGCACTGTTTTTACCGAGCCCTCAAATTCTGAAAGCGTCGGCAGAACCTGCGCTAAACATTGCCTGTAATAAGAGATCGACATAGATACTTCTGCCACTTCACCCAAAAACTTGGGTACGTCCAATAGTTCAATACCCAATTTTTCAGATAGAAGCCGGAGATTAGCCAAAGTTTTTTGCGGATCGGGGTAGTTTAGAAGGTTAGCGACGCCATCATAGTTGCGGATTTTAGTCTCTTGGTCGCCAAAAACATTGATAATAAACGGCCTGATGAAAATTGTCATCTGGCGGTCAAGCAGTTTGGTCATGCCAGGTGAAAGGTCCAGGCCAGTTTCATCTATCACCTCTATATTTAGCTTGGGTAGTTGAACGCGAAGATTATAGACATCGAAACTAGGTTCAGGACCCATTAATTATTCATTCAGGATTTCACTTGATGATGCTCTTA